>JAUWZM010000053.1 GCA_030615365.1 Candidatus Aerophobota bacterium
CCGGGGAATGTATTTTTCAAAAGTAAAGAAGAAATTGAAAAATATACCATAGAATTACTAAGAAAAATAGCTCCTGGAAATAATTTCATATTAGTGACCACCGAAAATTTTCCTTTAGATAGATGGATGGAGGGTTTTAAAGTTCTTGCCCAGGTCCTTGAAAGGCATGGAAAATACCCTGTTCGTCTATAAAAGCAAATGCAGCGTTTATTTTCTTATAATTTGTATTTATTTAGCCGCGGATCCACACAGATCAGCACAAATAGGTTCAAACACAAGAAATCACAGGCATTATTCTTAGAGGTTTTTATGAAGTTTATAATGAACTTGGTAGCCTTTTGCCTTTATTAATGAAAGAAAAAATATCAGGGTCTATCTGTGGCTGAATAATTACATCAAATTTATATCAGGGGGTTATATTATGAGTTTTCGAGAAGAAAGGAAAGATAGTTGTGCTTCAGTGAAAGATGAGTATTTACCTACAAATTTGCTTTGTGAGTATACCTCAAATCCAATGGGCATTGATGTAGCTTCACCCAGATTTTCCTGGGTGATCAACCATCCTGAACGTGGACAATTTCAATCAGCTTATCAGGTAATTGTTGCCAGCAGTCAAGAAAATTTAAATGCTGATAAGTGGGATAGCGGCAAGGTAGCCTCTAAACAATCAGTAAACGTTGCCTATGGAGGAAGTCCTTTAGAGAGCAGGAAGACCTATTACTGGAAAGTCCGTGTTGGGGATAAAGATAAAAAGATAAGTCCCTGGAGCAGGGTGGCTACATTTGAGATGGGTCTTTTGAAATCCAGTGATTGGGAAGGGAAATGGATAAGTGGTGGGAATCTTCTTCGCAAAGAGTTCACCTTTAACAAAAATATTAAGCAGGCAAGAGCATATATATGCGGGTTAGGTTACTATGAACTGCGAGTCAATGGGTGCAAAGTGGGAGACCATGTGCTGGATCCGGGATGGACTGATTATGAAAAAAGGGCCTTGTATGTTACCTATGATATAACTAACTATTTACATAGGGGTGAGAATGCCATGGGGGTTATGCTTGGCAGGGGGCGATACAGTTCGAAAGCGAAGGAAGCTACCGTTGTCGGTCTATTCAAGATATACAGTGATGCACCAGCCTTAATACTGCAGATAGACCTGTGTTTTACTGATGATTCCAGGATGAGAGTGCTAACTGATGGAACATGGAAGGTGACCCAGGGACCAATTGTGGAAGACGACATTTACAATGGTGAGGTTTATGATGCCAGACTTGAGAAATTAGGGTGGGATGCTCCTTGCTATAATGATTCTGATTGGAATGCTGCTACAGTGAAAGATGCCCCCAAAGGAGATTTAGTTTCTCAGGCAAGCTTTCCACCAATTAAGGTGGTAAAGAAGATGCAGCCTACAAGAATTACCAATCCAGAGCCAGATGTATATGTGTATGATTTTGGACAGAATTTTACCGGCTGGGTAAGGCTTCACGTAAGTGGACCAAGGGGAATCAAGATAAAACTTAGATATTCTGAATTATTAGATAAAAATGGGATGATCAACACCATACCAAATCATTGGGCAAAGGCAACTGATGCTTATATTTTAAAGGGCGAAGGAGATGAGGTATATGAGCCACGTTTTACCTACCATGGCTTCCGTTATGTTGAGGTAACTGGTTTTCCTGGCGCACCAGTTTTAGAGAACTTAGAGGGATGTGTCGTTCATTCAGCAGTAGAACCCACAGGAGGTTTTATCTGCTCTAATTCCTTAATTAACCGTATTCATAAAAATATTCTCTGGGGGCAGTTAAGCAATTTAATGAGCATCCCAACTGATTGCCCTCAACGAAGTGAACGAATGGGATGGATGGGTGATGCGCAACTTACAGCCGAGGAGGCGATTTATAACTTTGATATGGTCAGTTTTTACACAAAATGGATTGGAGATATAAAAGAAGCACAAAAAGAGGATGGCTCTGTTCCGGATGTTGTTCCACCGTATTGGGACCTTTATCCTGCTGATCCTGTCTGGGGTACAGCATGGGTAGTAATTCCCTGGTATTTGTATTTATATTATGGAGATAAGAAGATCTTAGAGCAAAACTATTCTGATATAAAAAGATGGGTTGATTTCCTTAGCACTCAAGCAACTGATTATATTCTCTCCTATGGTAAATTTGGAGATTGGTGTCCACCACGGCATGTCATTTCAGCAGACACCCCGGTAGAGGTAACCTCAGCCTGGTATTACTATCACGATACCTTGATTTTATCTAAAATTGCCCGTATTTTAGGTAATCTTGAGGACGCTGATAAGTATTTGAAGCTATCTGATAAGATTAAAGGAGCTTTCAATAAGGAGTTTTTTGAGGATGATCGCTATACAAGTGAGAAATATTCTAAGCTATATAAAAAGATTGAGGCTCTTGTCCCCGCAGACGCTCCTGAAGATAAGAAAAGGGAAGTGGCAAAAGGACTTATCGCCAGGTTTGTAGCTTACAGCCAGACCTCTAATGTCCTTGCTTTATTTTTGGATATGGCTCCTGAAGATAAGAAAAAGGCGGTAATAAAAAGTTTAGTGGAGAATATCGTAGTATCTCATAGCTCTCACCTTAATACGGGTATTGTAGGCACCAGATACATATTGGATGTCCTGACAAAATATGGACAGGTAGACCTTGCCTATAAACTGGTCACCCAGAGCACTTATCCCAGTTGGGGATATATGCTAAAAGAAGGTGCGACAACTCTTTGGGAAAGATGGGAATACCTTGCTGATGCTGGTATGAACTCGCATAATCACATAATGTTTGGCACGGTAGATGCCTGGTTTTACAAAGTACTGGCCGGTATCAATGTTGATTCTGCTGGTCCTGGTTTCCAGAAAATTATCATTAAACCTTATATCGTTGGCGATCTCAAATACGTCAGTGCCTCTATTAAAACCATCAGAGGCATGGTATCGTCAAGCTGGAGCAAACAGGGCAGTTCCCTCACTTTAAATGTTACTTTACCGGTTAACGCTCAGGCAAGGGTGAGTATTCCCAAGGTAGGATTAAAAAACGTGATAGTTACAGAAAGTGAAAAGATTATTTGGGAAAATGGTTCCTATGTTAGGGGTGTGGCAGGCATTGCTAATGGAAGTGAAGATGATAATTATGTGACATTTAAGGTTGGGTCAGGAACGTATTCCTTTAATGTAGCTGGCATGGGTTCAATTAAAAAGGAATAGAGAGAACTTTAGAGGAGTAAGTTTTGATAATACCAAAATAAACTATTAAGGAGGAGGTATATATGCTCAGCAAATCTACTACTTTCAAATCCATTAGAGGAGCCATTGATGAGATTCCTGTAATTGATTGTCATGACCATACTATGGGGTATCGCTTTGCGCCAGAGTATAAGGAGCCAATCGCATCGTTGATTCAAGGATACGTGCAGTCTGATTTAATGTCTGCTGGAGGGGAGTCACATATGGAGATGTTAAATAACCCTTCCATACCCACCGAGCAAAAGTGGCCAGTATTTCAAAAGCTCTGGGAAGCAACTGAACACACTTCGTATGCCCGAGTGACCAAACTCATTATGGAGAAGTTCTATGGTGAGAGTAAGATGAGTCTTGAGTCCCTCATGCGCATTAGTGGAAGACTTTTAAACTTGAAGGATGAGAAGGTGTACAACAAGATACTCAAAGATGCCGGCATAGTCTGCAGAATCGTAAATATAGCGATTGACGTCCCTGGTGTAGGAACTTTAGGTAATAATTTAAAGGACTATGTTGTGGGCAAGCATAAACTGCCCAGTTATGATAGAATGGTTGTCCCTTTGATAAATTTTCATCATATTGGAAATTATGAAGCTATTAAAAAAATTACAGGAATCATTGATCGAAAGGTTACCTCACTTGATGAGTATATTGATACCTGTAGCCAGGTTTTCTCCAAGATGAAAGAACTCGGAACAATTGGAATGAAGGATCAATCAGCGTATGCTCGTCCAATAAAGTTTTCCAATGCGACTCGTGAGGAGGCGGAAAGGGTATTCAACAGGATAATAGAAAATCCACGGTTTTCAGTTGGTTTTCCAGAACTTACCCCTCTCTCTGATTACCTGTTCCATCAATTTATGCGCATGGCGCGCGATCTTGACTTTTTTGTCCAGATTCACACCGGTCATATGGCAGGCATTAGAAATGAGATTACCAAAACCAATGCTGTTCTTCTTACCTCAGTATTAGAGATGCATCCTGAAGTAAGATTTGATATTTTCCATGGTAACTGGCCCTATGATGGGGAACTTCTTTTCTTAGCAAAGAACTATCCCAATGTTCACATTGATGCGTGCTGGCTTAATATCATTGATGCCTGGTATGCGAAGAGATTATTTGCTAACTCCATAACTGCTGTTCCTCATACTAAGATTCATGGTTTTGGTGCTGATTATCCGGATATTCCTGAATATGCAGCCTGTCATTTGCTTATTGCAAAAGATGCTATTTCTGCAGGACTTGCAGAAATGGTGGATATAGGCTGGCTTATGGAAAAGGAAGCCATAAAGATAGCAGTGGACTGGCTGTTTAATAATCCTAATGAATGGTACAAACTTGGTTTTGATCCTGTTAAGGTATAGCAAGAACCAAAAAAGAGGTGTAATATGACAGAAAGAGATATACCCAAAGTTATTCTGGACACGGATACAAGCACCGGTGTCCTGGGGGCTGAAATTGATGATGGCTTCGCTATCCTGGTTTGTTTAGCTTTGGACAGAGAAGGCAAAATTGATCTTTTGGGTATTACCGAAGTGGCTGGCAATACCAATGTTGATCAGGGAGTTGCCTGTGCGCTTAAAATATTGGAAATGACGAAAAGAGAAGATGTTCCTGTATATCGAGGAGCAGATAAACCCCTGATCATGGTTGAACGTAAACCACCTTTTAATCCAGATAAAGTTCAGGAGCCATACGGAGGGTACGCCAAAATAAAGGCAAAAAATGAACATGCTATTGATTTTATAATTGATGAGATAATGAAATTCCCGGGTGAGGTGACCTTGATTCCTGTTGGACCTTTAATGAATATTGCTATGGCAATCCGTAAAGAACCCAGAATAGTGAATAAGGTAAAAGAGATAGTCTCCATGGGGGGAGAGTTTAGAAGTGGTCTTCTTCCGGGAGGATTCAACTGGTGGTTCTCCCCATATGCCACACGCATTGTTCTTCGCTCAGGCATACCCTTAACAGTTGTTCCTCTGGATGTTACAATTAAAACTGCTATAACTATGGACCAGTTGAATAGTATTAAGCAAAACAAAGTTGTGCAGTGGCTTAAGGTTACATCAGAGCCTTTTATGAAAAAAAAGGCAAATGATAATAAGGCTGCACCCTTACATGACCCACTTGCAGTTGCTGTACTTGTAGATAAAACAATAGCACTTAAACATGAGGAGCTCTACGTGGATACCATCGTGAGTGGACCATGGGCAGGGATGACAGTTGGACAATACACAACCTTTGGCTGGGCTCCCCCATTTGGAAACATTAAAAAGGAGGAGATTAAGAAAGCGAAAGTAGTTTGGCAACACGATGATCCTAAGTATGTGGATCTATACTTGAAAGCACTGCAAACTTTTTAGATAGACTACAAAAGAGGAGAAAATCTCACTTTGTAGACTTTTTAGAGAAGTAGAGGAGTGTTTAAAATCAATAGCTTCTCATAAAAACCAAAAAGATTGGGAAGGAAATTCCCGACGAACCTAATTTGCTCTTTGCATACTGCTTTACCCTCCTCTTAAGCGAAATTTTTTTTCGCTATTGTTTAAAGTCATCCCCGATTAAGGGAATCTTCAATAACTCTGATAGACGTCTTACCATTTTAAGAAAAAGATTAAACCCTTGACAACTATAAAAGTATTACTATAATTAATGATAACGATTACAGAAATTTTATTGGTTTTTTCTCTTACAGTTTCCTATAAAGGAAAAATTCAAAGAAGTTTTATTTTATAGTTACCGTAAAGGATTACAAAGAAGAAAATTTCAGGAGTATCTTAAATGACTCACATTACTCTAAAAGATATAGCTAAGGAAGCGGGAGTCTCGACTGCCAGTGTATCTCGAGCTCTCAATAACAAAGAGGATATACGTCCCTCTACTAAGGAAAGAATACTCAGGATTGCAAAGCGGGAAGGCTATGTCGCTAATGCAGTAGCCAGAAGTTTAAAGGCAAAAAGAACTGAAACGATAGGAACTGTTATCACCGATATTTCCGATCCCTTTTTTGCTCCTATTGTAAAAGGAATAGAGAAAGTGGCTCGTGAGGAAGGTTATCATTTGATTCTCTGTGATACGGACGAGAATTACCAAATGGAAAAGGAGGCCCTTAGAACCTTAATAGAGAAAAGGGTTGATGGTCTTCTAATAACTCCTGTTCAAACTGACTATCAGGACATAGTGGAGCTTAAGAGAAAAAAAATTCCCCTTGTTCTTCTTGCCCGACATTTTGATTTTGAACTTTTAGAGACAGATCATGTTGTTCCGGATGAGATTAAAGGAGCATTCTCAATTACTACCTATCTTATAGAAAAAGGACACAGAAGGATTCTTTTTATAAATGGGCCAATTTATGTATCCAGTGCTAAAGAAAGGCTGGCAGGATACAAGAGGGCATTGCTTGAGACTGGTGTAAGAATTGATAAAGCGCTCATCAGAGAAGGGGGAATAAAAATGGAAGATGGGTATACAATTATGAAACAAGAGCTAAAAAGATCTTCCCAGTTTACAGCAGTTTTTGCCTATAGTGATTTTGTAGCCCTTGGGGTAATGAAAGCTTTGAAAGAAGCTAATCTTAAAATCCCCCAGGATATAGCGGTAGTGGGTTACGATGATATAAATGTTTCCTCATTTCTGGAAGTTCCCTTAACTACAGTGAGAGTACCCAAATATGAATTAGGAGTGGAAGGATTCAAGCTTTTGAAGAAGAAAATCGCAGGTGAGTTAGATTCTCCCCAGAAGGTGATATTACCCACAGAACTTGTGGTAAGAAAATCAGCATAGTGCATATAGATAAATTTTCCTAAAAAGTAAGGTTCGTAGAACTTTGGGTGTCTTTATAAAATTTTTACAGCCAAGAAACTGGAGACCGAGTTACAGTAAAGCAGGGGTTGAGAAGATAGCCACGGGGACTCATTGGAGCCCTTGAATGAAAGTTAAACTATTACGAAGATGATTCTCATAGAAAATCACAAAGGGGGAAAGAGATTAAGATTATTCCATAAATGTTTATTTTTTCTGTGGTTAGGTTTTGATTATATTTATCATAAGGCAAGGAGAAAGAAATGCCACGATTCAAAGGAATAGTTCGCAATGTTACCTTGAGCAAAGAAGATATGGAAAAATTGCTTACAATGAGCTTAGACGAAATTGATAATTGGAGTCCTGTTGAAGTGGTGGTTTTGCCTAAGTGGGAGGACGTTAGTCACACATTAGCGAAAGCTATGATAGATAAAATAAAGGAGAATAATGCAAGAGGTAAACCCTCAACATTTATTATACCTGCTGGAAGCTATGCCCGTCCCCCCTTGATGTATCCCTATGTTGTTGAAATGAGCATGAAAGAGAAGATTAGCTGGAAGAATGTTTGGACCTTTAATATGGATGAAGTTCTTGATTGGACTAACAGGTCTATACCCGAGACGCATCCCTGGAGTTTTTATGGGTCAACCAAGAAGGCATTCTTTGACAAAGTTAATATCCCCAAAGACCATATATGGTTTCCTGATCCAAAAGATCCTGATGCTATAGGTAAGAAAATCAGTGAAGTTACAAAAGGAGAAGGTGTGGATATTTCTTTTGATGGCATTGGAGAACACGGACATTTAGCTTATGAGGAAGCCCCAGATCTCATGACTCATTGGACGCACATAACTCCTGAAGAATTTAAGAATGCTCCGACTCGTATTCTTCCACATCTGAATCCAGAAACTTATATAAGGGCCCTGCGGGGTGACTGGGATCCTTTTGATAAACCATTGTATACCCTGGCGCCTGCAGGAGCGATAACTATTGGTATGAAGTGGATGCTTGGAGCTAAGAAATTAATGCTCTCAGGGGAAGGGGCAGCATTTAAAATAGCTACTATGCATCCACCAACTATGGATTTTCCGGTAACGTTAGCGCAGGAACATCTTGACCCTAAGAATACGGTAACAATGTTCACAGCTAAGGAAAGGGGAAAATTTTGGTGAAAAGTGAGTGTATTGAGTCGAGGGAGCTTGAAAAAAATCTTTTGAAGGTAAAACTTAGTCCTGGAGAGCACGATATATTCGTAGAACTTTAAGATTTCTATTGCATTTTTAGATGATGTAATGCAAGAGCTCTTCAAATGATTCTCAAGGAGAAAATACTATGAGTGGTGAAAATAGAATTTCTTCTCTTTTAAAGGAAATAAAAGCTAAGAAGTTCTGTTACCTAGCCATTATTCCTACCCTATTTTTATTAGCTATGTTCAGCTATATTCCCTTTTCCTCTGCTCTATTTCACTCTTTTTTTGAATGGGATGGCTTTGGTAGTGCTACCTGGATTGCCCTGGATAACTTTAAGGAGATTTTTCAAGATAGAGTTTTCTTTAATTCACTGGGCAATATGCTAAAATTGCTTGTTTTTCGCCTGGTGGTAACTTTAAGTATTCCTCTTGTCGTGGCTGAACTTATATATAATTTAAGAGGTGAGAGGAAATCCTATGTTTATCGGGTCCTCTTTGTTATTCCTATGGTTCTCCCTATGATAGTAATAATTCTTATATGGCAGTTTATCTATGATGCAAATATAGGAATTTTGAATCAATTACTTAAATTAATAGGCTTGAGCCATTTTAGCAGGGCGTGGTTAGGCGATCCAAAAACTGCTTTATACTCTATAATGGGAGTTGGATTTCCCTGGGTAGATGGATTTTGCCTACTTATTTATTATGCTGGCCTACAAAATATTCCTTCCTCACTTATTGATGCCGCTAAGATTGATGGGGTAACCATCATGCAAAGGATTTTTCATATCGATCTTCCCTTAATTATGGGGCAGATAAAAATGCTTTTTGTCTTAACCTGCATTTTTGGCGTACAGGACTTTGTAAGGATAATGATTCTTACTGATGGAGGTCCAGGTTATGCTACCATGGTTCCTGGTTTATGGATGTTTCAAAATGCCAGAATATACAATCGCATGGGATATGCTTCGGCTATAGGGGTAATTATGCTTTTAGTAATTCTTGGTCTAACTTACCTCAATATGCGCTATATGAAATCAAGCGTTGAGGAGATTGGATAATGGAAAACATAAAAAAGCTTGATTTGGGTAAAAATAGCATAATTATCTTTTTAGTTATTTTAACCCTTTATCCCTTTTTCTTTATGATTATGACTTCCTTTAAAGACTATTCTCAATTTATTCATTTTTTCTGGCAGCCGGTTTTGCCCTTGCACTGGAAAAACTATCTTGAGGCTTGGAAGCAAATCGCCCCATACGTTCTAAATAGTTTTATTGTTACCGGAGTCTCAGTAGCAGGAGTTTTACTTTTTTCCTCTTTTTCTGCTTATGTTTTTGCTCGTTATAAGTTTCCTGGGAGTAATTTCCTATTTTTTGCCATTCTTGCTTTAATTATGGTTCCCTCAGTTCTAACTATAATTCCTGCCTTTATGTGGATAATGAAATTAGGGCTTCTTGATACTCGTTGGGCTTTAATCTTGCCCTATATTGCTGGAGGACAAGTCTTTACTATTTTTGTATTTAGAACTTTCTTTGCCTCTATTCCCTCTGAACTACTTGAAGCAGCAAGGATAGATGGGGCTTCAGAAATAGTCATATTCTCTAAGATTGTTCTTCCCCTATCAAAGCCTATTATTGGCACTTTAGCTATAATAAATACCATAAATTTTTATAATGATTACCTTTGGCCTCTTTTAGTTATTTATGAAGATAAGCTAAAGACTATTCCAATAGGTTTAATGTTTTTCCGGGGGCAGTATGCTTCAAATTATGGGGCTCAAATGGCTGGTTATGCTTTAGCTTCTCTGCCTTTATTTGTTTTATTCCTTTTCACAATGAAGCAGTTTGTTCGAGGACTGATGTCTGGAGCAATAAAAATGTAAAGATTTGCGTAAACAAAATTTCATGATTTAAGGAGGTGAGAAAAGTAGGAAAAGGGTTATTTATGAGAAATAGACAAAAAGGGAGATAAAAATGTTCAAAAAAGGTGTGAGAAAGAAATTTATGGTAGCATCAATTTCTGTGATGTTGGGGATAGTTTTTATGTTAAACATAATGAGTATTAGTGCTTTAGGAGCGGAAGAGTTCGAGGGGACCCTAAAGGTGTATGCCCAGATGTATACTCCTGGTAGTGCCGCTATAGGAGGAATAGGTGAGAAGTTACATCAATTTGCAGATATTGCTAAAGCTTATGAGGAACTTCACCCGGGGGTGAATATAGAATTTGTGAAAGTACCTTCTGGCGATATTGAACTTGAAGCTTGGTGGCGGACAGGAATAGCTTCTGGCAAAGCTCCTGATATAGGGTGGGTCCCCCAACGGCTGTTAACGCCGGGGGTTGTTGAGGAATATCTTGTTCCTATAGACCGTTATCTCGAAGAGCCAAATCCCTATGTAGAAGGAAACAAACGCTGGGTAGATATTATACCGGAAGAAGCTCTATTGTACCAAAGGCAGCTCGGTGTCATATATTATTTTCCTATTGATGTTATCGATGTAGGAATATTCTATAACAAGAATATTTTTGAGGAAGTTGGGGTAGATGCTCCACAAACGTGGGCTGAATATATGGATATTCAAAAGAAAATCAAAGCTGCTGGGTATATACCAAATGTAATGCCTGGAAATTACATAGATGTGATTTCCTGGTATGTTGCGATCCTGGAAGATATTTTCTATAGACCCAAGCTACCTTTAATGGATCTGGATAATAACGGAGATGTCTGGGATAGGAAAGAATTCGTGCGAGCGATAAAGAAAGGGATTTACAGTGCTACCGGTTCTGAGTTTTCCGAAACCTGGAGATTAATGAAGGAGCTCTCTCAGTATTGGCAGAAAGGTTACATATCCGGAACGGGTGCGGCCGCTCTTTTTGAAACCGGCAAGGCACCTATACGTTTTATGGGGAGTTGGTATGTGGGTATGCTTAATCGGGACCCAAGAATACAATTTGATTGGGATGTGTTCTGGATTGACAGGGTTACTGAAGAGAGTTCTTTCCTGGGAAGTGATGACCTTCATACTCGATCGATAGTGGGTGGCAAAGCAAGATGGGGAATGAATGTTTCTAAAACTTGCGTGCAGAGAGGAAATTTAGATTTGGCTATAGACTTTATGCGTTTTTACACCGCACCTCAAAATCTAATTCCTTTGGTAGTAGAATGTGGTTTGGGGAGCCCAGGTTTAGAAGTTTCCCTCCTTCCCCCCGATGCAATGACTCCTGGAATGGAAGGTTTTTCTGAAATAACTGCAAGAGGCACCACAATATTCATGAATTTGGGAGATAACCCTTTAACTGCGAAGTATAACGATGAGTACCTTAGAACCTGGCAGGAGTATATGCAGGATACGATAACTTTAGAGGAAGCACAAAATAGAGTACAAGAATCTATGGAAAAAGCGGCTGATACACTTATAGAGATGAATAAATGGGTGATTGATTAGATTTAGAGGTAGGAATTTGTTGAAATACCCTGCCTACAGAAATTTCTGCAGGCAGGGTAAGTTAAGTAATTTAAAAGGGTAGCTTGCAAGAAACAACAGTTTCACAAAGGAAGGATGTGTGATTTTGTTAAGCCAAGAGGGGACAACTAAATGGCAGTATATCCAGAAAGAATAGATTTGAATGGGATCTGGCAAGCAGAATATAAAGGTCATTTTGAACAGATAAAAGTGCCCTTTTCTCGAGAACCTGTAGGGAAGACTATATGTCAAAAAAAGTTTAGCTTGGTCTCAAAGAAATCTTATGAACTGATAAAGCTATGTTTTGATGGGGTAGTTAACCGGGCAGATGTTTATCTTAATGAAAATTATCTGGGCACTCATTGGGGGTATACCCCTTTTTGGTATGATGTAACTTCTCTGATAAAGCAGAAAGAAGAAAATGAGCTTCGAGTAGATATATCTGATGAAGTAAGTGATTCTACTGTTCCCTTTAAAGAAAGCTGTTGGACAATAAGAAACGGTGGAATTATTAGAGATGTTTATTTAATAGCAAGCCCAGGGCCTCTTATCCAAAATGTCTTTTTTCAATCAAAGCTAAAGAATAACTATCAAGATGCCAAGGTAAAACTTCAAATAGAGGTCTTTGGCAAAGAGAAACAGGAAGTTAAGATAGAAGGCTTTCTCAAGGATGGGGATAAAAAGATAGCTCATTTTTCTTTTCCAGGCATAAAGTGTATAAAGTTAGAGGAAAATTTAGATCTTGTGATTCCACGGAAAAGAGGAGAAATCACCTTTGAATTTGAGGTAAAGAATGTAAAGCTTTGGTCTCCTCAGAATCCTAAATTGTATCAATTAGAAATTTGTTTAAATGGGAAAAGAGGGAAAGATTTTAGAAAAATAAAGGTTGGTTTTAGAGAGTTTAAAATTAAGGGTAAAGATTTTTATTTGAACGGGGGAAAAATATTCCTCAAAGGGGTTTCTCGCCATGATATGTATCATGGTCCTTACTTTTTGTTTGACGAGGCTCTTGTCTATGCTGACTTTAAAGATATTAAAGCTATGGGAGCCAACTATGTAAGATTAGTTCATTATCCACCTCATCCTCGTGTTCCAGAAATAGCTAACGAAATAGGCCTCTTAATTTCTGAGGAAGTCCCTGCCTGGGCTCATTTTAATGATTCCTCTATTTTTTCAAAAGCCTTTTCCACATCCTTAGGAATGCTGTGGGAACTTATAGAAAGGGATTACAACCATCCAGCGATTGTAATGTGGTTTACGGGTAATACCGGAGAAAAAGGCTCCTCTTCCGGATTGATAAGATACAATCAATTGGCAGTAAAACTTGCCAAAAGTTTAGATCCAAACAGAATCATTAGCTATGTGAATGATAATGATCTTTACAAAAAAGAAGATGTGAAAGAAGACCTTGATTTAATAAGGGAAACAGGCTTGCAAGTGTATTGTAAGAATGCCTACTGGGATTTAGGAAAACTGGATGAATGGGCAAAGAATATTCCTTTAGATATGCCTACTTTAATTGCTGAATGGTCTCCAGGAGTAGGAAGTGATCGAGGTGATTTACCAAAAGAATTTAGCGAAACCTCTCAGTCTAACCAGATAAAGAAGCATTACGCTAATCTAAGCAAATATTTTCCAGGAAGTTCTTCAAACCATATTGCTGGAATATGCTATTGGTCCTGGTTAGATACTCCCTGGCCTGGAGTTCAACGATTCATCCCTTATTTAAAGGATAACTTTGCCACCGGGATACTTTATCTGGATCGAGAAAAGAAAAAAGCTTATTGGACACTTAGGGAGTTATACAAAAGGAACGAAGCTGTAGATTTGCCAAGATAATTTCTCTTTTTGTGAGTTAATGGGATAGATCGGTCCTTGTTGATAGTCATGCCCTTCTCTTAGCAATAGATAAGTTTCCCTAAAGAATAAGGTGCGCGGAGCTTTGGGTGTTCCTCATAGAAGGCAAAATTGGTAAGGATTCGATAGAGAGAAGGAAGAGGAAAAATACTTTATTGCAAGTAATGTCAAAATTTTGT
The DNA here is from genome assembly GCA_030615365.1 of Candidatus Aerophobota bacterium. Next base: position 13,750 of record JAUWZM010000053.1, read on the forward strand.
ATACAATAGTTTTTCTTTCTTTACGCAACCTAAAGGTTGCGGCTACCTAAATGTGAAATGCGTAAAAACCTTATTGCTCATCACTTATTACTAATTACAATTTTCTATGTTCTCTGCGGTGAAGTTTTGACAATGCCATATATTGGGTAAGGAGAAAAACTATGCCTGGTAAGAAAATAGTGTGTCTCGGTGGAGGGTCTTTTTATTTTAGAGATATCCTTATTGATTTAGCGTTAAAAGAAGAGCTAAGGGGAAGCGAAGTTGTTCTTTATGATATTGATACCGAAAGGGCGGAGCTTATGGCAAAATGTGGGAAGCGTTTATCAGAGCTTGCAGGAATGGATTTTCAAGTCCATGCTGTTAAAACTCTTGCAGAAGCTATCGATGGAGCGGATTTTGCTATTGCTAATATTGGAGGTGCAGGAGGTGAGGGGGGTGGTTATTATGAATCTAAGATTCATAATCAGGATCTTCTTATCTCGGCTCGTTATGGAATCTTTCAAGTTGTAGGGGATACCGCTGGGCCAGCAGCTATGATGGCTGGATTTAGGAATATTCCTATTTATCTTAGTATTTGTCGTGAAATGGAGAAACGCTGTCCAAATGTTGTATTTATTAATCATGCTAATCCTATGGCTATTCTTTGCCGCGCAATGGATAAGTATTCAAATCTCCGAAGTATTATCGGTATATGTCATGGGGTTCAGGAAGGGATAAAATACATAGCTAAGATTCTTGAAATTTCTTCTGATGAACTTGATACTATCTGGATTGGAACTAATCACTATTACTGGTTTACTGAAATTTATCGTAAAGGAAAAGACATTTATCCCGAACTTCGAAAACGAACATCTTCTCTTAAACCTGACGAAGATAAAATATTGAGCACAAAATTATCCGAAATTTACGGATACCAAATTACTTATCCTGAGGATGACCATATTATTGAATTTTATCCATTTCTTGCCCAGGTCAAAGATGGTGACCATTTACCGTACAAACTTGCCGATAGTTATTTTGGACCTAGTGTTACCGAGATCTATGCTCAACATGGGCTTGGTGCTAAACTGGAAAAAACAATCGAGGAAAAGAAACTCGATAGAAAAACGATCCTTAAGGATTTCAATGATTTTCTAAATAAAGCCACTCTTCCTGAAAAAGGTAAAGACTATGTAGGAGGAGAGAATGTTGGTCGACTAATAGAAGCTATAGCAAAAGGAGAACGGCATATACATATTGTTAACATAGCCAACAAAGGTGCTGTCCCGAATCTTCCCGATAGAGCAGTTTTAGAAATTGAAGGAGTTACTGACTCTCACGGCATACGGGGTATATATATGGGAGAGGCCCCTCTTGCGTTAGCAGGACTACTTCAAAAAATAATTGCCTGGCAAGAACTTGTAGTAGATGCGGGTATGAAGGGAGATAGGAGTCTTGCTCTTCAGGCTCTTATGCTTGATGAAATGGCAATTCTTCCGGAAAAAGCAGAGACAATGCTTGAGGAGTTATTAGCTAACTCAAAAAGATTTCTTCCTCAATTTAAATGAAGCCCTTATGCTAAATCTAAACTGTTGGAGAAATTATTTCGATATTTTTCAATCAATTTTTATAGGAAATTCATTCTATTAATTTTTAAAATAACTTTAAATTCGTAATGTTTGAATTAACAATGATTTATGTAGAAGAAGAAAATTAATCTCAAAATCACAGATATCACATTTTAGGTAACCGCAATCATTTAGGTTGCGTTAAGGAAAGAAAAGCTATTGCATACAGGTTCAGATTCTACAGCTGCCAATTTTTTTTGTGCAAAAGTTGGTTGTAAAATCATAAAGATTTTATTTTTGAAGATAAGGAACGAAAATTACACCACGAGAAAAATTTATTGCTGCGCTCGAACGAAAGCCCTTGAGAGGTCGAGTCCCTCATTTCGAATTAGTTTTTTACCTCACCATGGAGGCTTTTGGTAAAGTACATCCATTGCATCGAAGTTATTATCAATGGGGCCAAATGGATGAAAAAGAGCGTAACCTTCATCGTAATGATATGGCTGAAATTTATATTGCTACTGCTGAGAAATTCGAACATGATGCTATCTTTCTCCATCCCAATCCTAATACAGAAGAGGAAACTTTTCGACTTATCGATTTAATCCGTGAAAAATCAGGAAATAAATATTTTCTGATGGTAGAGGGTGATGCCACCTACTCTGTTCCTTCGGGCTCGCAAATGATGGAGTTCTGCTGTCGATTGCAGGATGAACCAAGAAAAATGAAAGAAGAAGCAAAGCAAAATGTTTATCTGGCATTAAAGCGAGCTGAGCAGCTTGCCAAGCATGATAAATTAGATGGTTTTGCTTTATGTAGCGACTATTGCTTAAATGCTGGACCATTTTTAAGTCCCGGACTTTTTTCTGAATTCGTGACTCCTTATTTAGTAAAGTTAATTCAAGGCTATCATAATATGGGTTTTTATACTATTAAACATACTGATGGCAATATTATGCCTATTCTTGACCAACTTGTGGAAGCCCATTCTTATGCACTGCATTCATTGGATCCGCAAGCAAATGTCGATATTGCTGAGGTGAAACGTCTTATTGGAAATAAAATCTGCTTGATTGGCAATGTGAATTCTGGATTATTACAGACAGGCACTGATGAACAAGTCATCGAATCAGTACGCTATGCACTTCAAAATGGAATGCCAGGAGGTGGATATATCTTTTCTACTAGTAATTGCATTTATCCAGGCATGGAACTCTCTCGCTATGAGTTGATGCTCAATATCTGGCGAAAAGAGGGAAGCTATGAATAAAGGCAGGGAATGATTTTGACCGTAAGTTAAGAGTAATTTAGATAAAAGATTAAAGAGTTTGTTAGGAGATAATAGAAGTGAGTCAAAAAAAAGCTACTACGGTTAATCAACGAATTTCAACATATACTTATAATGTAACTACAGAGAATTTTCTACGAGCAATTGAATTTAGACGTCCTGAATGGATTCCCTGTGCGGTAAGTATTATGCCAGCTACCTGGGTAAAATATAAAGAAAAAGTGGAAAAGATAGTCCTTGGACATCCAAAACTTTTCCCCCATTATAAAAAAGGCGATTTTAGAAAAGAAAAATTAACTCGAGCTTACCAAAAGGGCAGATGGAAGGATGTCTGGGGTATAGGGTGGGATAATATTAAAGAGGGTTTGGATTCTGCACCCATTGAGGAAGAGGCACCTTTAAGAAATTGGGAAAGTTTAGCAAATTATCAAGCTCCCGATCCTCTCTTATTTGATTGGTTTGGAGAGAAAATTGACTGGGGGAAAAGAAAAAATCAGCTTGAACAGGCCAAAAGAGAGAGAAACTTGGCCTCGGGTTCCTTGGTCCATGGTTTTATGTATATGTGGCTTTACTATCTGCGAGGATTTACCAATCTTATGATGGATATAGCTACGGAAGAGCCCAAATTAACCAAGTTAATTGAAATGGTCTTAGAATATAATTTAAAATTAGTGAATAAATGGATAGAGATTGGAATTGATATTATCATATTTGGAGATGATTTAGGACTTCAGAATTCCTTACCTATTAGTCCTGTCAACTGGCGAAAATACCTTAAGCCCTGTTACGTTAAAATATTTGGTGCTTGCCAAGATGCAGGAGTGTATGTTTACCTACACTCCGATGGTCATATTTTAGAGATTATAGATGATCTCATTGAATGTGGAGTGAGTATCGTCAATCCTCAAATTAGAGCTAATGGTTTAAAAGGATTAGAAAAAATCGCTAAGGGAAAGGTATGCATTCATTTAGATCTCGACCGTCAACTTTTCCCCTTTGCCATCCCAGCTGAGATTAAAAGCCATATTCAGGAGGCGGTGAAGAGGATGAGCTCAGAAAAGGGCGGTTTGATGATTAATGCTGAATGTGAGCCCGATGTTCCCTTGAGAAACATTGAAACAATTTGCCAGGCTCTCGAAGAGATAGGCGGTGGACCATTTATGTGAGTTTCAAAATTTGAAAAAGAATGGAAGAGAAGACAAATACTATTTTATTTATTCTCAAACTGATTTAGTTTTCGCTCTTTGTCATAGGTTTTTTCAAGAGAGAGAAGGTTCACTTAGCAAATTTTCCTTTTAATCCATATTTAGAGCAGATTTAAAGTCGACTTTGGTCTAAAAAATGTCAAAGCACAATGATTATACCGTTAATAATTAAATAGAGGGAAGAGGTGAAGAATGGAGAGAAAATATAGTTCTCGAGAAAGAATACTCACAGCATTAGAGAACGGGAAAAGCGATTACATACCTTGTTGCTTTATGATCTTTAGCGCCCTGGCAGAAGAATGTAAGGATCAGTTTGAGTTTATAGAAAGGCAATTGGAATTAGGTTTAGATGCTAAGGTTGAACTACCCGAACTTCCATTTCGTTTTCATCCAGAAGTAAAGGTAAGAGGATGGAAGGAAAAAAAAGAGAGTGGGGATCTTCTCCACAAAGAATATCAAACACCTTATGGAAAACTCTCCTCTATTGTTAAAAAAACAGAGGATTGGCCCTATGGTGATTCGGTTCCTCTTTTTAATGATTATCTTGCCCCTCGTTCTAAAAAGTTTCTTATAGAAAAAAAGGAAGATTTAGAACCTCTTAGGTATCTTTTCGCCAAACCTGTAGCTGATGATATTTCTGCTTTTCGTCAAAAGGTAAGCAAACTTAAGAGATATGCTGTGAACAAGGGCCTTTTGGTTTCTGGAGGTTGGACATATCTTGGTTCAGAAAAAGGGATAGATATGGACGGTGGTACTATGGGAGCAGATGCAATGATGTGGCTTTATGGAATGGAAAAAGCGCTCTTAGGAGTGATGGATGAGCCAGAAATTATACAAGAGCTTATTCAGATAATATCTGAATGGAACATAAAAAGAATGGAAATTTATCTTGAAGAAGGTATAGATTTACTGATTAGACGTGCCTGGTATGAAAGTGCAGATCTTTGGTCCCCTTCTCTTTATCACAAATTTATTTTTCCTGTTCTTAAAAAAGAGATAGAACTTGTGCATCAAGCTGGGGTAAAATTTGGTTATATAATGACAAGTGGTGTAATGCCTTTATTAGATGATTTTTTGCAATTGGGCATAGATGTTCTCATTGGCGTTGACCCTCTCCAGGGGAAAGGAACCGATCTTAAACTTCTTAAAAAAAGATTAAATGAGAAAATATGCCTTTGGGGAGGAATCAATGGATTTTTAACTATTGAAAAAGGCACAAGGGAGGAAGTAGAAGAAGCAGTTGAAGAAAGCATCTCTATTCTTGGTCCCAAAGGCTTTATTCTTTCACCAGTGGATAATGTTAGAGAGAGTTCGGAACTTAGCTGGAATAATATAAAAACAATGATTGACACCTGGAAAAGGAAATTAGGCGAAATGAAATAAACGATGAGTAAAAAATACAAGGAGAGGAATTCTTGAACTACCTCTTAAATAAAGGTTACTATTCAGCCACGAATTATTGCAAATAATATTGGTAAGGATAAAAAATAAGGTAATGTCAAAAGTTTTATGGTAAATATGAAAGATAAATGCAAGAAATTAGTAAGGTAAAAAATAGAATTTTTCTTATGATCGTTTTTTGAAAATAAGGTTTTGGTAGTTAATAGAGCTTGATATCGAGGTAAGGAAA
>JAUWZM010000098.1 GCA_030615365.1 Candidatus Aerophobota bacterium
TTTTTCCAGGGCCAATTTAACGTAGAGTGGACTCTTCTTATGGCTGTTTCTATTGTAGTGCTCATACCTTCTATAGTTATCTTTTTCATTGCTCAAAAATACTACATTCGAGGGATAGTAATTACAGGAGTGAAAGGATAATGCCAAAAGTTTTACAATTTGTTGATATTTAATGATTTCTCTTTTATCCTCTGTGGTTGAATTTTGGCAATACTACTAAAAATTTCAGGAGGAGTAAAATGAAGATTGTGTTCATAGCGATTGATACACTTCGAGCAGACCATTTAAGCTGCTATGGATATCAACGTCCTACCTCACCTAATATTGATAAGCTTGCCCAGGAGGGAGTGCTTTTTTCAAATGCTTTTGCTCCTGGCATCCCCACCACACCAGCTTATACAGTAATGTATACAGGCCTGCATCCTATGACTACAGGAATCATTACCCATGCGGCACCAGATAAAGATCAATATCTTAATCCTAAGATTCCTGTCTTGCCGGAGATATTAAGAGGAAAGGGATATACTACAGCGGCAGTGGATAATCTTTATAATATAAAAAATTATTTTACCCGGGGATACGATTATTATATGAATCCTCGTTATCTTCAATTAATTACCGCTGATACAATAAATGAAATGGCAATTCCCTGGATTAAACAGAATAAAAATAAGGATTTTTTTCTTTTTCTCCACTACTGGGATCCACATAGTCCTTATTTACCACCTCAGCGTTATAGAAATCTCTATTACCCTGGTGATCCTTATGATCCTGATAATCATAGTATGGATCCGGTAAAAAAACAGCTGGTGTATCCCTTCTATAAAGTGTGGCATTATGATTTATTGAAAAACCCTACTGATATAAATTATCTTTCCGCCCAGTACGATAGTGAGATTAACTATGTAGATGAAAAAATAGCAGAGATACTGTATACTTTAGAAGAGATCGGTATTGTTGAGGATACCTTGATTATTCTAACTTCTGATCATGGTGAAAATATGACCGAACACGAGCTTTATTTTGGTCATACAGGAGTGTATGAAACTATTATTCACATTCCACTTATTTTGAGATGGCCAGGAAAATTTCCTCAGGGCAAGAAAATTAAAACTATGGTTCAGCATACTGATTATGCTCCTACCATTTTGGATATTTTGAAGGTCTCTTCTGGTAAACAAATGGAGGGGAAAAGTTTATTACCTTTGATAGAAGATAAAACCCAACAGGGATATCAAGAAATCTATACCAGCGAATGTCACTGGCGAGCAGTAAGAGCAGTGAGAACCAAGGAGTGGAAACTTATCAAGGCAGTGGATAAAGGAAAAATTTACGAGATGCCGGATCGAGAGTTGTATAACCTTAAGACAGATCCAGGGGAAACGTGTAATTTAGCACAAGAAGAAAGAGAAGTAGCTGATGAGCTTGATTTTAAAATGCAAAAATGGTTAGAGAAAAAATTAGGAAATCGTCCTGATCCTTTAAAAATACAGGCACTTAAAGGATTTCCCCTTACAATCTGGTTGGAGAGACTCCTTGAAGAAAGGGAAGGTCTTAGCCTGGATGAATGGATAAAAAAGCAAAAATATATTTAAGAAAATTAAAAGGATAAAGGAAAATAAAATGCCAATGAATGAATACAGCAAAATAAAGGGAGCAAATTATGTTCCCTCCTATGCCCGTAATGATATAGAAATCTGGCGTAAATATGATCAGAGCTATATTGAACGAGAGTTAGGGTATGCAAGAAGTTTGGGTTTAAACAGTGTAAGAATATTTTTAAATTACAAGGTGTATACGGATGATAAGAAGTTAATGCTAAATCGAATAGATAATTTTCTCTCCCTGTGTGAGAAAAATAAACTAAGGGCAATGTTAGTCTTATTTGATGCCTGTTTTGAATATCCTAATCTTGGAGAATTAGCTGATCGTTTTGGCAAGGATAAAAAATGTAAGGAGTTTTTCCAGCAATGGAGTAGAGCTATGGGAATGGAAAATAGGGTCAATGAACTCTTCAATCTCTGGCCACCTAATCCCGGATTTAAATATTTAGGCAAAGAATTCTGGAAAGAAGAGGAGGAATACGTGAGAGATATTGTTAAAGCTCATCAGGGTGATTCTCGTATCGTTCTTTATGATATAATGAATGAGCCTGATTCTCTTTTTTCTTTTCCAGGAAAAAAAGAGCCCTATCTTACCTTTTTAGAGCATTTTTGCAGCTATGTGAAAGGATTGCAGGATGAAATATCAATTACCATTGGCATAGCCGCCCCTGAACGTATCTCTCTGGTGCACTCCTGGGAAGATGTTCTTTCCTTCCATACCTACGAGGCGAATCCTGAGAAGTTTAAGGAACTTGTTCGTATGTTTAAGAGGAAAAGCGAGGAATATCAAAAACCCTTCATTGTGAGTGAATGGGGAAATTCAATTTATTCCTTACCTAAATCTATTACCGATGAGGAACAGCTAAACTACTATCAAACTATTATGCCTTTAATGGAAGAAGAAGAGATTGGTTGGTACTTTTGGGGATTAGTAGTTGGAAATGACCCCTTTGCCTATCAAACTATTTTTTATCCTGACGGACAAAGACGGCCTGCTGGTTCATTTATAGAGGAACTTCTTCAGAGAGGTAAATAAAATCTGGTGTAAAAAAAAGATGATTACTTAGAGGAAAGATATGAAAACAGAAATAAGAGAAGGTGTGTATGAAAAGCAAAAATGCATAATTGCAGAGAATGAGAATATAAAAATGCTATTACTTCCAGAACTGGGAAATAAGATAGTTTCATTCATCTCAAAGGAGACGAAACACGAGTATATCTATAAAAGTGAAAGAGCCTATAGAAGGTCACATTATGCTGATAGCTACCAGGAATATGATATTGGCGGTTTTGACGATTGTTTTCCCACAGTAGGTGAATGTTATTATCCTAAAGAGCCCTGGCAGGGCATTCTTGTTCCTGAGCATGGTGAGCTGTGGTCTTCCGCACTGTGGCACTGTGAGATCTTTCCGGATAGTATTTATCTGTGGACATATGGAGTTCGTTTTCCATATAAGTTTGAAAAATGGATTAGTTTTTCTTTTCAGTCTACAGTTAGTATTAAATATAAACTGACCTCATTGTGCAATCAAGATCTGTATTTTATATGGTCTTCGCATCCTCTATTGAACATTAGTGAAGGTACACGGATTATCCTTCCCCGGGAAGTTGATATGATAAGAGTGAGCTACTCTGCTCGCAATAGATTGGGGAATCTGGGAGCAACTCATTCCTGGCCAATAACGACTGATAGATATGGAAAGAAATGTGATCTGAGCAAAATACCCCCACCTAATCCGCAATTTGCAGATAAGATTTTTACTACAAAACTAAAAAAAGAGTCCTGGTGTTGCTTGCACAATCAAAATATTGGTGAAGCCCTGCTTTTTTCCTTTCCCGTAGAAAAGGTTCCTTACATAGGAGTTTGGGTTAATCAGGGAGAATGGATGGGGTCCTACACAGCTGCCCTGGAGGGATGCACAGGAGCTCCAGATAGACTTGACATTGCTGTAGAGTGGGGAGATGTAGCGATTTTGCCAGCTGAGACCACCTATGAGTGGTATATGAACATAACATTGGATAAAATGAGCAATTTAAATATTGTTTAGCCTGGAAATTATTTTACGTGAGGTTACTTGCAGCAATGATTGATGGATGTTCTCACTCTCAGGTATTCATTCAATAAATATTTAGTAGAGTACCAAAATCTATTATACACCAGGGAGGTGATTATATAAAAAAACGTGGAACTTTGGTTTTGAGGAAGAAAAAGGAAAAATCATACTGAGGAGAGCTACTTCTGCTCAGAGAAAGAGAAAATTTTAAAAGGAGTAAGAACAAATGGCGCAAAATTACAAGATCAAGGTTGATGTGGAAAGGATTATTGGAAAAATAGATCCGAATATCTATGGACATTTTACTGAACATATAGGAAGATGTATCTATGGGGGAATATATGAGGAGGGCTCTCCTCTTTCTGATAAGGATGAATTTAGAAAGGATGTGTTGGAGGCAGTGAGGAAGGTCAAGTGCCCTGTTCTTCGCTGGCCAGGAGGAAACTTTGCTTCGGGTTACCACTGGGAGGATGGAATTGGGCCTAAGGAGAAAAGGCCAACCATATTTGATTTGGCCTGGGCAGCCAAGGAAACAAACCACTTTGGCACTGATGAGTTTATTCAGTACTGCAGAAAAGCTGGAACTGAGCCTTATATTTGTAACAATTTAGGCACAGGAAATTTAGATGAAACTATTCATTGGCTGGAATATTGTAACAGTAAAGGAAATAACTATGCAAGGCTAAGAGAGAAAAATGGGCACCCTGAACCTTACAATGTAAAATATTGGGGAGTAGGAAATGAGATTTATGGACCCTGGCAGGTGGGACACAGGTCAGCCGAGGAATACGCCAAAGTTTTAAGAGAATACGCTCAGTTTATGAAAATGGTAGATCCGGATATTAAAATAATCGCCGTGGGAGCTGATAATCCTGATTGGGATGCTGAGGTAATCAGAAGAGCAGGACACTGTATTGATTATATCTCCCATCATCAGTATTTTGGCTCGGATGACTATTATGAGACAGTGGCTTCAGTGTATTGGATAAAAAAGAGGTTGAATGTTCTTGCGGGAATAGTAAGGGCCTATCAGCCCGAGAGACAAGATATTAAAATTGCTCTGGATGAGTGGAATATATGGTACAGAAGTATACCGGATGTTAGTCAATTGGAAACTTTTGGCGCACCCCGCCATATCATCAGGCAAGTACAAGAAAGTGGTTTGGAGGAAAACTATGCCCTGAAGGACGGCCTCTTTGTAGCAGGGGTATTTGTTACTCTTCAGAAAATGTGCAATATTGTGACCATGGCCAATCTTGCACAACTGGTTAATGTCATTGGAGCTATTCACACGGAAAAGGAAGGACTGTATCTTACACCCCTCTATCATGCCTTTGATCTGTTTGTCAACCACACTGGCAAAATCGTTCTGGATCCTTTGATTATTTCGGAGAAATATTCAGCTAAAATATCTCGTTTTAGAAGAAAAACCCATAGTATAGAGGATGCTCCTTATCTTGATGCCTCTATCACTTTGAGTGAGGATAAAAAAAAGATGTATTTAGCGGTAGTAAATTATCATCAGGAAGATGAAATTAACTGCCCTCTTGTTCTGACGGGATTTTCACCCCGAAAAGAGGCCCGAGTGTATGAGCTAAACGGACCAGATGTTATGGCTGTTAATGATTTTGATCAGCCTGATAAGGTTGGGATCACCGCGAAAAACATTGATTATGCCAGCTCTCACTTCACCTATTCCTTTCCTCCACATTCAGCTACGGTCATAGAACTCCAGTCGTGATTGCTCATTAGCAATGATGTATGATGGGTAAAATGTAAAAACTAATTTCTCAGAAAACCTCACTGTCACCATAAAATGACAATGTCATAGTAGTGCAAAGTGAAATAATGCCAGTAGGTCGTCAAATGGCATTATTTCACTTTGCCTCGATATCCTGTAATTAAAAGCTGAGAGACAATTTTTTTGTTTGCTATTTTTGTATAACGATAACACATCGTGTCATACAATTTAAAAATACGAGAAATTTTAAAAGATGTAGCTGAAAAAGCTGGAATTTCAGTTGAATAAAAAAGATAACGAAGGCTTTCGCCTGCGCCCTGATGGTGAAAGGCTGAAAAGGCTACATCGAGCAATCCCCTGCATGAGCTTATAGTTGAGTACTGCAAGGACGTTGGTATGGATGTGCGTGTAAAAGAGGAACGTGCCTAATGGGCCTATAAAATTTTCCAGCCCCGTTCTAATAATTTAAGAGGGTAACTATATTATACCAGGAGAAAATAATGAATAGTAAAGAAAAAGGATTAATTAAATTAGATGATAGTGTTCCCTTTTCTGTGAGAAGAGCCTGTGAGCTTCTCTCAGAATGGACAAAACTGCCCATTAAGAAGGAAGGAGAAGCTGATAATGTTATCCAGATTGTCTATTCGGACAAGGAAAAGATAAACAAGGAATTGATGGATTTAGATGAGGAAGGATACCTTATTAAAACAGAGAAAAATAATAGTTCATCTAAGATAGCTATTATAGCTAATACTATAACAGGGACTACCAATGGTATCTACGGATTATGGAGAAGGCTAAAGATTAACCAAACCCATAATCCCCTTACTCAGAAATGGAATATTAAAGAAAAACCCTATTTTAAAACAAGAGGGATATGGATTTTACTTATGCCCTGGGGATTTGAAGAGCTCTCGCCTAATGTCTGGACTTCTGAGGAATGGAAGAGTTATTTAGAAAGGATAAGGTCCTTAGGAGCAAACTCGGTGATGATTTTTCTCACAGCATTTTACCATCCTGACTTTCCAGAATTAGAAAAATATGCCTGGCATTATAGAGCACTCCGGGAGGCAGTAATCTATGGAAAACGCCTGGGACTTAAGATGAATATAGCCTGGAATTATGGTATGCTGCCACCTCCTCTCTGGTGGAAATACCCCTCCTTAAGAGCAAAAGCCAGATTATACCATGGAATTACCTTCTGCTGGCAACACCGAGAAGATCACAATATTTTAAAGATTCATCGCTATATTGTAGAATATTTTAAAGAAGCTGATGGATTTTGTCTTTTTGCTTTTGAAGGCGGAGCCTGTTTATGCGAGAAATGTTCTCATAACCTGGATCAAGCTGCCGTAGAGGCAGTGCAGAATTTGAAGAAATGGGTAAAGGAGGCAAAGGCGGGGAAAAATCTTATGTATTCCAGCTGGTTTGCTGCAGCCTGGGAAGACCTTACTCCCAATTTACGGGAAAAGCTATGTGCCCGTCTGCCTGAAGATATAACCATCGTTGATTTTAATCGTCTCACATTATACAAAGCTCAGGAAAAAGGGCACCGGGTAATTGATTGGGTATTTTTAACTGACCCCGAAGGAGGAAGAGAAAATCAAGCTATTTTCCCCAAACCTCGTTTAAATGTTACCAGGAAAAGAATTCTGGGTTTTAAGGAGGATGAGAAATTAAAAGACCCGCAAGGATTATTTATCTATCGGCTCACTCCTCCCACCAGATTCTTAAGTGATTATGCAGCCTTAAGATTAGCCTGGAATCCAGACTTAACTGTAGAGGAGATTGTTGATGAGGTGTCAGGGTTCTTAACCTCAGAGAAGGAAAATAAAGAAATGTTATCTGAAGCCATTCTATCCTTAGAGAAATGGTGGCAAGACTTAGATGAGGAAGCACTTCAGGAATCCATTGAACTTTTAACCAAAGTGAAAGAAAAGGAGAAATCAGATATCTTAGAAAATATCTGGGGACCAGTATCACTTCTACCCTTTATCTATGAGCTCAGCAAAGAGGGAGTGAGTGAGGAAAGAAAAGAGGAACTATTTAAAGAGATCTATCAGCGAATGACAAAGATAAGGATCCTGCGCTGCTATACTACTGATCAATGGTGGATAACAAGAGCTCAGGCTATTCTTAAAGCCAGACTTGAGTGGTGGACTTCTAAAAAAGAGGGTTTATTTGCAGTCTCTAATGTAGGAAGAGGTGAATTTCCTTTCTTTGAGGGCTGGCAGAACTTAGTTGAAGAGTTAAAAGAAAAGAAAGATAACCTGAAATGATTCAGGCTTAAAAGATTAGGTAATGTCAAAAACAACATGAAGGAAAATATGAAACCACAGAGTACACAGAGGGAAAACTATTTCTCTGCGTCCTCTAAAAGAATTTTTCTCTATGAGAGTATTGCAGAAAAGATAGGTAAATAGAAGATGGAATTTTAATGTGAATGAGGATAAAAAGTAATAAGAATAATAATTCTCATTAGGAGAGCACAGAGGGGAGACAATCAAAAGCCCCGTAGCTTATTGATATTTAATAATTTCTCTGCGTTCTCTGTGGTTAAGTTTTAACAGCACTGAAAATTAGGTAATGTCAAAAGTTTTATGGTAAATATGAAAGATAAATGCAAGAAATTAGTAAGGTAAAAAATAGAATTTTTCTTATGATCGTTTTTTGAAAATAAGGTTTTGGTAGTTAATAGAGCTTGATATCGAGGTAAGGAAA
>JAUWZM010000036.1 GCA_030615365.1 Candidatus Aerophobota bacterium
TTTCCTTACCTCGATATCAAGCTCTATTAACTACCAAAACCTTATTTTCAAAAAACGATCATAAGAAAAATTCTATTTTTTACCTTACTAATTTCTTGCATTTATCTTTCATATTTACCATAAAACTTTTGACATTACCAAAATAATATTGTTCATTCTTCTGTGGAAAGCTCCTAAAAGAGAAATTGATCTATTCGACACTTCTCTTCTTTAGAAAGCCTTCCTTTCCCAAGCTAATGGGCCTATTTATTTTCCTACTCCCTCACCTCCCCCTGGACCTATTTTTAGCTCTTTTCTTATCAAGAAAACGCCATTTTCTTGATTCTTCACCTCTTTCTGTTTTTATTATCTGGATTTGTCCTAATATTACTTAAACTACGACATCTCAAGAAAGCCTCAGGGTTTCCCCTCCGTCGCTGGGATGCTCCCTAATTATCTCTGCTCGGTCTCCTCGTTTCGGGAAAAATTTAAACTCGTCGCTCCGCTCCTCAAACATAAATTTTTCTTTTTCCTCCACTCAGAGACCTCGTTAAGGTAGATCATCAATGTTCCTTCGGGGAATGCCCTTGGGCAACAAGTTATAAATTCCTATACCTCAAGATATTGGAAGAACCATCTCCTCCATCATTGTTTTTTGCCATGGGCTAATTTTGCACCTCTCTACAAGATTCTCTTATAATCAAATTCGTTTTTAAAACTATATCTTCGGATGATATTTGGTCACGGCTTGATTCTCTTGTACGCTCTAATAGAGCCTGGCATCCCAGGGTGCCTATGGCGTAGCTCGGCTGACTTACAGTCGTCAAGGCAGGATTAGTTAGAGGAGCCCAAGCGGGATCGTCAAATCCAATGATAGAAATCTCTTCAGGAATCTTAACCTTATTCTCTCTTAGAGCAAGGAGAGCTCCGTTAGTCATTGGCTCATTGCTTACAAAGAGAGCAGTGGGAGGATTATTCATCTTGAGAAACTTCTCTGCTGCTTTTTTAGCTTTTTCCCTTCGGTACTCTCCAGATATGATGAGCTCTGGGTTCAGAGGAAGATGATACTCCTCGAGGGCTCTTTTGTATCCTGCAAATCTCGCCTCACTGGTGAAGACACCTTTTAAACCAGTAATAATTCCTATCCGCCGATGCCCTAAGCGAATAAGATAACTCACTGCTTCATAAACGCCAGTTTCGTTATCTACTGTCACCGTCGGCACCCTAAGACCCCTTATTTTTCTATCCACGATCACCAGGGGGATCCCCCCTCTTGCTAATTTCTTCAAATAGGCATCGTTTCCGCGAGAAGGTGAGATAATAAGCCCATCTACACCTCGCTCATATAAAGCTGATAGGTAATTTCTTTCTTTTACATGGTCTTCATCGCTGTTGCATAAAATTACACTATAGCCGCTTAAGTTGGCTATATCTTCTACTCCCCGAATAAGGTTAGTGAAGAAGAGAGTTACTACATCAGAGATAACTACGCCTATAGCTTTGGTTTGTTTGGTCTTAAGGCTCCGGGCAATGGCATCTGGCTTATAGTCAAGCTTTTCTACTGCCTTGAGAACCCCGGCCTTAGTAGCTTGACTAAAAGAGCCGTAGTTATTCAAAACTCTACTAACGATAGTTGTGGAAACCCCTGCCTCTTTAGCCACATCTTTTAAGGTTATTCTTTTTCTCATTATCTTTTGGTTATTATTAGTTTATCGTTTGATTTTATCTTATAACAAGTTTAACATCTGTCAAATTTGTAGATCAGTTTTTCAGCTCAATAGCCTATTAAATAAAGTCTAATACTTCAGCTTCAGAAAAAGTCCTCTTAGTTTGCTAAAAAACTGCCTAATGATATTGACATTGCAAAGGGTTTATATAGAATAGGTTAGAAAAGGTTAGTGCAATGGGATTATCAGAAGAGAAGTTAATAGAGGAAAGAAAGGGCAAACTTATTGATTGGATAGATAAGGCAGAAAATCCTTATTGGACAAAATTTTACCCAAAAGATTGTGTCCAGAATATAAGGGATAACTTTGAAAATATAAAGACCGAGGAAAAGACTCAGACTAAAGTAATCTTAGGAGGAAGGATTGTCGGACAAAGAGGTCACGGGAAAGCCTCTTTTTTTGATTTAAAAGATGCTACTGGTAAAATTCAGCTCTATGCCCGATCCGATACTTTAAAAGAAAAATATCCTCTGCTATCAAAAATAGATGTAGGAGATATTGTGGGAGTAGAGGGAAAAGTGTTTAAAACTCGTACTGGCGAGTTAACTGTTGATATTGATGACATTTTACTTTTATCTAAATCTTTTCATACTCTTCCTGAGAAGTGGCATGGTTTGCAGGATATAGAGATTCGTTATCGAAAACGCTGGCTTGATCTGCTGGTTAATCCAGAAGTGAGACAGATTTTTTTAAAGAGAAAGACTATAATCCAAACCATAAGAGATTTTTTAGATAAAAGAGGATTTTTAGAAGTAGAAACTCCCTTAATGCAGCCATTTCCTGGGGGAGCAACAGCTCGGCCTTTTAAAACCTATCATAATGCTCTGGGAGAAAATTTTTACCTGAGAATTGCACCCGAGCTTTATCTAAAGAAATTAGTAGTGGGTGGTCTGGAAAAGGTATATGAACTTAATAAAAATTTTCGGAATGAGGGGATAGATAGATTTCACAACCCTGAATTTACCATGCTGGAGGTGTACGCTGCGTATGATACCTATAAAGAAATGATGACACTTACCCAGGAGCTTGTCTGTGGGGTAGCAAGAAAGGTTCACGATACTCTTAAAATTTCCTATCAGGGAAAGGATATAGATCTTTCCCCTCCCTGGAAGAGGATGAGTTTTCAGGAAGTTTTAAGGGAAGTGGGAGGTATTGAGGTGAACTTTAAAGATGAGGAAGATGTTAAAGCGGCTTCTCTTAAAGAAGGTTTAACAGTAGAAGGATTAACCAAAGCTCAACTTTTAGAACATCTTTTAGATAAGAAAGTGGTTTCAGAGTTAATTCAGCCTACCTTTGTTTTTGATTACCCTGAGGAAACAGCCCCTCTGGCTAAAAAGAGAAAGGATGACCCTTCTTTGGTGGAGAGATTTGAGATATTTATAGGGGGACAGGAATTGGGAAATGCTTATTCAGAGTTAAATGATCCCATAGAACAGAGAAAAAGATTGGTACGTTCTTCAAAGAGAGAATTCCTGGATGAGGATTTTCTGGAAGCCCTGGAGTACGGAATGCCTCCCACAGCGGGTTTGGGAATAGGAATAGATAGGCTGGTTATGCTACTTACCGATTCTGCCTCCATTCGCGATGTTATTCTTTTTCCTCAGATGAGACCTAAAGTTTAAGCATTTAGCCACGGATTCACACAGATAGGTTTAAATACAAAGGTAATAGGTAAGTGTTACTAAAAAAATGTGAAATTCTTCATTTGTCATTGCTGTAACTTGCCGATTTATCGGCGAATTAAATTCGCCCAATGAATTGGGCAGCTACAATCGACAGAGAAATGAGGAAGGTTTTAGAAAAGCTAAACTATTACATACAAAGAGCTCATTAAAGTGGGTTGTTTGAAATTTTGGTGAGCGATAGAGTTAAAAGGATAAGGGGATGAGTTCTTAAACTACCTCAATAAAAGAAAAATATCAGCGTAAATCTGTGGCTGAATAATTTCAATAGAGGAGCAAAAAATGGAGCAATGGGTATATTTAAATGGAGGATATTTTCTCCGGGAGAAGGCTAAGATTTCAGTTTTTGATCATGGATTTCTCTATGGAGATGGTGTCTTTGAAGGGATAAGAGCTTATGAGGGGAAAGTATTTAAATTAAGAGAGCACCTGGCAAGACTGTTTGATTCGGCTAAAGCTATTAGTTTAAGGATACCTCTTTCTCGTGAGGAACTCCAGGGAAAAGTTTTAGAAACCTTAAGAAAAAATAAACTTAAAAATGCCTATATTCGTTTAGTAGTCTCTCGGGGAGAGGGTGATCTGGGCCTTGATCCTCGAAAATGTCCTCATCCTCAGGTTATTATTATTACTGATAGAATAAGTATATACCCAGAGGAGTTTTATGAAAAAGGTCTGGAAGTAGTGGTTGCTTATACCAAGAGAAACATCCCTTTAGCCTTAGATGTTAAAATTAAATCTTTAAACTACCTTAATAATATCTTAGCTAAGTTAGAGGCGAATTTGAGAGAAGTTCCTGAGGCTATTATGCTTAATCAGGATGGTTATGTCACTGAGTGCACGGGGGATAATATATTTGTGGTAAAGAAAAGGGAACTGATAACACCTCCCAGTTGGATGGAAATTCTTAAGGGGATAACTCGAGATGTAGTTATTGATTTAGCCAGGAGGGAAGGAATAACAGTTCGAGAGGAACCTTTTACTCTATTTTCTCTTTATACGAGCGATGAGTGTTTTCTTTCAGGGACAGCAGCTGAGATAATACCGGTGACTAAAATTGATAGGAGGGTTATTGGCGAAGGTAAAGCAGGTGAGGTTACCAAGCTCCTTATAAAAAAATTTAGACAATTAACCAAGACCGAGGGAGTTCCCATTTACCCTGTTAGATAATAAACATCTACCAGGATCTATTAAACTTAGGAGGGAGAAATGGCTAAAATTTACTATGAAGAAGATGCGGATATTAGTTTGCTTAAAGGAAAGACTATTGGGGTAATTGGTTATGGAAATCAGGGACATGCTCAAGCTCAAAATCTAAGGGATAGCGGCCTGAAGGTAGAAATAGGAGAGCTCAAGGGGACTGTAGGGTGGCAGAATGCCAAGGAGGCAGGTTTTGAGGTGAGTGAGACCAGGGAAATAGCTCAAGAAGCTGATATTTTACAGATTCTTATTCCCGATGAGTATCAGGCACAGATATATAAAAGTGATATTGCTCCTTACTTAAAAGAAGGAAAAGCCCTGTGTTTTTCTCATGGTTTTAATATTCACTTCAATCAGATAGTGCCTCCGGAATATGTGGATGTTTTTATGATTGCGCCAAAAGGTCCAGGAAATCTGGTAAGAACACTATTCGTCCAGGGAAGAGGAGTTCCCTGTTTAGTTGCTATTTATCAGGATGCTACAGGTCGGGCTAAAGAATCAGCTTTAGCGTATGCGAAGGGAATTGGAGGAACCAGAGCTGGAGTAATAGAGACAAGTTTTGCTGAAGAGACAGAGACAGATCTTTTTGGAGAACAGACAGTTCTATGTGGAGGTGTTACCTCTTTAATTAAAGCTGGTTTTGAAACTTTAATAGAGGCAGGTTACCAACCGGAAATGGCTTACTTTGAGTGTTGTCATGAATTAAAGCTAATTGTCGACCTAATATATGAGAATGGATTTTCTGGGATGAGGAAAGCTGTCAGTAATACGGCTGAATATGGAGATATTACTCGTGGCCCTCGAGTGATAAATTCAAGCGTAAAAGCTGAGATGAAAAAAATTTTAAGGGAGATTCAATCAGGTGAATTTGCTCGGGAATGGATTTTAGAGAACAGTGCTCATCGTCCCGTTTTTAATGCCTTAGCCAAAAAGGGTAGGGAACATTTAATTGAGAAGGTGGGCTCTCGACTGAGAAAGATGATGAGTTGGATTAAGGACTAAAGATCAATGAAACACTTAATTTCAGTTGAGGTAGAAAATAGATTTGGGATTTTAGCCAGGATTGTTTCCCTGTTCAGCGCTCGAGGGTTTAATATTGATAGCTTAACTGTTGGTGAAACTGAGGATTCCACAATTTCGCGAATAACTATGGTTGTTCCCGGGGATAACCAGGTAATTGAGCAGGTTATCAAGCAACTGCGTAAATTAATAGACATAATTAAAGTTATAAACCTTACTCAAGAGGAAACCATAACCAGGGAATTGGTCATGGTTAGAGTAAGTGCCAGGGGAAGAGATAGAGATGAGATTATGAGATTGGTGGAGATTTTCAGAGCAAGGATAGTAGATGTTCATGCGGAAAGTTTCACCATTGAGGTTACTGGTGGTGAGGAAAAGATAAATGGAATCCTCACTCTTTTAAAGCCTTTTGGGATGAAGAAATTAATAAGGACAGGGAAGATTGCCATGATCCGAGAGGGGAAAGCTTAGGAGCGAAAAGAGTGCAAAGAACTTTGATTTTGATAAAGCCAGATGGTGTGTGTAAAGGTTTAATTGGAGAGATAGTAAAGAGGTTGGAAGAGGAAAAATTTAAGATTGTAGGACTAAAAATGGTATGGCTTGACGAGCGAAAGGCAGAGGAGTTTTACCAACCTCACCAGGGTAACCCCTTTTTTCCCGGATTAATTAATTTTATGCGTACAGCTCCCTGTGTGGCTATGGTAGCTGAAAGGGAAAATGCGATAAGAAAAGCAAGAGAGTTAATAGGGGAAAGAATTCCTCGGGAAGCTAAGATGCGAAGCATTAGAGGTGATTTCGGTTCTGATGGGAGAAGGAATATAATTCATGCTTCTGATTCTTTATCTTCTGTCAAAAGAGAAATTGAGTGTTTTTTTACCTCTGATGAGCTTTTCTCTTACGAAAAAGAAGATTGGCTAAATAGTGAGTCAGGGTAATTTTAATTATGGAGATAGGCAGACGATGCCAATAATTCGACCCTTCAGGGGAATAATTTACAATAAAGATAAGGTAAAGGATTTCAGTAAGGTAGCCGCCCCCCCGTATGATGTAATTTCTCCTTATGAGCAGGAAAGGTACTATCAATATCATCCCTATAATATTGTCCGAATTATTTTAGGGAAAGAGAAAGCAGGTGATAATGATAAGGAAAATAAGTATATTAGAGCTGGCAGGTATTTCAAAGAATGGAAAGATAAAGGGATTTTGAAAAAAGAAAAGGTTCCTTCCATTTATGTATATGAGCAGGAATATTTTTTAGAGGGAAAAAAAATAATTAGAAGGGGATTTGTAGCGGTAATGAAATTAGAGGATTTCAATTCGGCGTTTGTTTTTCCCCATGAGCAGGTTTTTTCCAAACCCCAAGAGGATCGTTTTAATTTAATGAAAAACTGTCTGGCAAATTTAAGCCCTGTATTTTCTCTTTACCGGGATTCACTGTGCAAAGTAGATGGGTATTTAAAAAGAGGAATGCCACTTTTTGAACTGGAGGATAAAGAAGGAGTAAAACACAGGTTGAGTGCTATAAGAGATAAAGACACTATTCGCAACATTGCTGATTTAATGCAGGATAAAAAAATACTCATAGCCGATGGGCATCACCGTTATCTCACCTTTCTTAAATTAAAGGAAGAATTAAAAGAAAAATCTTCTTTAAAAGGAGGATGGGATTATGGCATGATGTATTTCCTCAATATCGAATCTGGAACAGCTAATATTCTTCCAGTGCACAGGCTTATTGGCAATCTCACCCCGGATCAATCTTCCAAACTTAACTACTGGGTAAAAGATCTTTTTGAGGTGAAGGCGTTACCTTTTACTTCGGAAGATGGTTCTTGTCAATTGAAGAATATGCTTCAACAGGTAAACTTGGCCGATGATTTTAGTTTGGGTATGTACCGAAGAGATGGGGCTTATTATGTGCTTTCTTTAAATGAAGCTGAAAGAGTTTTTTTTAACCAGACAACCTCAGCAATAGTGGATAATTTAATTAAAAAGGTAACCCGAAAAGAGCGATTGGAAAGAGGGGAAGAAATTGATTTTACTCCTTACAGTGATCAAGCTGTAAATTTAGTGAAGAAAAGAAAATATCAGGTAGCTTTTTTTCTTAAACCCATCTCTTTAAAGGAAATAGAAAAAGTAGCTTTCTCTGGGAGGGTAATGCCTCCTAAGACCAGTTACTTTTATCCTAAGCTTTTTACCGGTCTGGTAATGAGAGACATAAGAGATGCGCTCTAAACAAAAAGATATAAGAGAGTGGATAATTTTAAGTAAGGCTCCCCGACTTGGTCCTGCTAAATTTAAACAATTAATAGAACATTTTGATTCTCCAGAGAGGATATTATCTGCCTCTCTTGAAGAACTCTCCAGAATTTCTACGATAGATCAGAGTACACTCGATTATATCACCAACAAAGCGAAAGAGATAGATGTAGAAAAAGATCTGGATCGTATCGATAAATTAAGGGTGAGTCTCGTGTCAATTAAGGATTCAGAATACCCCTTCAATTTGAAAACGATTTTTGATCCACCTTTTGTCCTCTATATAAGAGGAGAGCTAAAGAAGGAAGATGTAAACTCTGTAGCAATAGTAGGAACAAGAAGAGCCACCAATTATGGGAAAATTATAGCCAGAAGATTAGGTAGAGACTTAGCCAGGGAAGGGATTACAGTTGTGAGTGGTATGGCCAGGGGAATTGATACTTCTGCCCATTGGGGTGCTCTGGAAGCTGGAGGAAGAACCATAGCTGTTTTAGGCTGTGGGGTAGATGTGATTTATCCTTTCGAAAATAAAAAGTTAATGGAGGCAATAGTCGAAAAAGGAGCGGTAATTTCTGAGTTTCCTTTAAGAGCAATTCCTCAAGCTCAAAATTTCCCACGCCGCAATCGTATTATCAGTGGATTAAGTAAGGGGGTTGTAGTAGTAGAGGCCCCCTTTAAAAGTGGAGCTTTGATTACTGCTAACTTTGCATTGGAGCAGGGAAGAGAGGTTTTCGCTGTTCCAGGAAATATAACCAACCCTTATTCCCATGGCTCTAACTTATTAATTAAAGAAGGGGCAAAGTTAGTAGAGGATGTGGCGGATATTTTAGAGGAATTGCACATATATTTCAAGGAAGAAAAGGTTAAACCATCCCCTTCTTTATCCAATGAAGAGAAGATTGTAATGAACTGTTTGTCTGGGGAGCCCTTGCACATCAATGCTCTCGTTGAAAAATCCAACCTTTCCCCGGCTAAGGTGGCAGAGAATTTAATTAGATTGGAAATAAAGGGTTTGGTGAGGGAACTTCCTGGAAAATTGTTTGTCAGAGAGTAACTATCCACCGCAGGGAGTGGTTACGTTAATGATTTTTCTGATTCTGGAGTGAGGTCTGTGTGGTCCCGCGGTGAAAATGAAAGAGGTTTAAATTGGCTAAAAATTTGGTAATTGTGGAATCACCCGCTAAGGCTAAAACAATAAATAGGTTTTTAGGAAAGGAATTCCAGGTGGAGTCATGTTTTGGGCATATAAAGGATTTGCCCAAAAGCAAATTAGGCATAGATATAGAGAATGGATTCAAGCCTGCTTATGAGATAATACCGGGTAAGAAAAAAGTAGTTGGAAAGTTAAAAAAGATAAGCAAGGAAGTAGAAAAAATTTTTTTGGCTACCGATTTAGATAGAGAAGGGGAAGCTATTTCCTGGCACCTTTCTCAGGAATTAAATCACAAGGAGAAATGGAGAATAACTTTTAATCAGATAACTAAGGAAGCTTTAAGAAAAGCTATCAAAAATCCAGGAAAAATTGATTTAAACAAGGTTGATGCTCAACAGGGAAGACGAGTCCTGGATCGATTGGTGGGATACAAAATTTCTCCCTTGCTCTGGGAAAAGATCAAGAGAGGACTTTCTGCCGGAAGAGTTCAATCGGTAGCGGTAAGAGTGCTCTGTGAGAGAGAAAAAGAAATTGAGGAATTTTTATCTCAGGAATACTGGAGCATCTCGGGTGAGTTCGAGGACTCTAAAAAAAATTTCCTGAAAGCGGATCTTTATCAAATTGATAAAAAAAAAGCTAAAATAGGCAGCGAAAAAGAAGCAAAAGAAATAGTTAAAAAAATGGTAGAGAGTAGGTATTATGTAAGTGATATCAAAGAGGAAAAAAGAGAAAAATCTCCCTATCCTCCTTTTATTACCAGCACTCTTCAGCAAACGGCGAGCTATCATTTAAAATTTTCTCCTTCCAGGACGATGAAAATAGCTCAGGGTTTGTATGAAGGGCAAGAAATTGGAGAAAAGGAAAGAGTAGGTCTTATCACCTACATGCGTACCGATTCTGTTCGATTGGCTAAGGAATCCCAACTACAGGCAAGAGGGTGGATTAAGGAGAATTTGGGAGAAGAATACCTGCCTCCCAAAGTTTTTCAGTATAAAAATAAAAAAACCTCTCAAGATGCTCATGAGGCCATAAGACCGATTTATACCGAAAAGACTCCTCGGAGTGTAAAGAAATATCTTTCTCCAGAGCATTACAAATTATACGATTTAATCTGGAGAAGATTTTTAGCTTCGCAAATGGCAAAAGCTGTTTTTCTTCGCACTGTTCTTGAGATTGAGGGGGGAAATTTGCTCTTTCGCAGTGAAGGAGAACAAATCAAATTCCCTGGATTTTTAAGAATTTACCAGGAGAAAAAGAGGAAAGAGAAGATCATTGCTTTGCTTAAGATAGGTACTTCACTAAATATTAAAGAGATTACTTCTCATCAGCACTTTACCCAGCCTCCTCCGCACTACACTGAGGCTACTTTGATCAAAATTCTGGAGGAAAAGGGCATAGGAAGGCCGAGCACCTATGCTTCTATTATCTTCACTATTCAACGTAGGGGATATGTAAGCTGGATTAAAGGGAAGTTGATACCTACGCCTTTAGCCCGAGTGGTAAATGAACTTTTGGTACACAATTTCTCTACCATTCTTGATCCTAAATTCACTGCTCAAATGGAGGAGGGGTTAGATGAAGTAGAACGGGGAGAAAAAAAATGGACAGTTTTAGTAGAGGAGTTTTACCAGAACTTTAGGGAGGATTTGACCGGGGCTGAGAAAAAGATGAAAAATATTAAAAAAGATGGTTTGAAAGTTACTTCCCAGTCTTGTGAAAAATGTGGAGGGCAAATGATAGTTAAAATTAGCCGTTTTGGACAATTTTTAGCCTGTTCCAATTATCCTAAATGCAAGAATATCCATCCTTTGGATAAAAAAATAGGAATGAAGTGTCCCATGCAGGGTTGTGGAGGAGAAATTGTAGAGAAAATATCAAAGAAAGGTGGAGTTTTTTATGGCTGCAATCGTTATCCTGATTGCAGGTTTATCTCAGGGGATGAACCAGTGGAATGGGGGTGTCCTGATTGCAAAAGTTCCTATTTAACTAAAGTAAAGGATGGGTTCAAGTGCCCTTCCTGCGGTAAAAAGGTGAAGAACGAGATAACGGAGAAGGTAAAATTGAATGGAGTGATACATAAAATAGTTAAGCTAAGAGAAAATCCATATGAATTGGTTAAATAATTTTGCCATTTACCTGAGGGAAGAGAAATTTTTCTCCTTCTCAACTGTTAAAAGTTATGTTGCTGATGTAAGAGATTTTTTAGAGTTTTTAAAGTCAAAAAGCATAAAAGTGGAGGATGTTGACCACCGTAAGGCGAGAGAATATTTGAGTTTTCTTTTGGATAAAGGGCTAAAAAAGTCTACTTTAGCTCGTAGAGTATCATCTCTTCGTTGTTTTTTTCACTATCTTCAGGCAAAAGGTTATATTTCTTCTTTTTTCCTCTCCTCTCTTCGCACTCCAAAGCTTGAGAAAAAAATACCTTCTTTCTTGGAAGAAGAAGAAATAGAAAAACTTTTAGATGGAATGAAGGGAAGGGGTTTTTCCTTTTTAAGAGATAAAGCTTCTCTGGAGCTGCTTTACGGAACAGGGATGAGGATAGCAGAGCTGATTGGTTTAAATATTCAAGATGTAGATTTTGGATCCGAACTAATCAAGGTGAGGGGAAAAAGAGAAAAAGAGAGATTGCTTCCCTTTGGAGGTTTTGCCGCTAAAGCACTGAATAATTACTTAGGGATAAGAGAAGAAAAATTCGGTTCTTTAAAAGAGGCAGTTTTTTTAAATAGATTTGGCAATAGAATATCAGATAGATGGATGAGAAAGAAGTTAAAAAGTTATCTCCAGCAAACAGGAATTCTTAAGCCCGCCACTCCACACACCATGCGACATTCTTTTGCTACTCATCTGTTAAACAGGGGGGCTGATCTTCGCTCAGTTCAGGAATTGTTAGGTCATGAGAAACTCTCTACGACTCAGATTTACACTCATATTACACCAAAAAGGCTTAAACAGGTTTATGAAGAGTCCCACCCTAGAGCTTGAACGCGTGGAAGCGTTAAATGCGTTAAAGCGTTGATGAGACAAATCATAAATGTAGCCGCAGGCTTTTAGCCTGCGTATAAGAGGTGATTTATGTTTAAAGGCACCACCATTTTGGCAGTAAGAAACAAGGGAAAAGTAGCTATTGGAGGAGATGGGCAGGTAACTTTTGAAAATATGGTTATGAAACAAAAGGCCAATAAGATAAGGAGGCTTTATAAGGATAAAGTGTTGGTCGGCTTTGCTGGAGCGGTAGCTGATGCTCTTACCCTCTTTGAAAAATTTGAAAAAAAGATCGAACAATATCAAGGAAACTTGCCCAGAGCAGCTTTGGAGTTAGCTAAGGATTGGCGACAGGATAAGGTTTTGCGAAAACTTGAAGCGTTAATGATTGTAGCCGATAAAGAGAAAACCCTGGTAATTTCAGGAAGTGGAGATGTAATAGAACCAGATGGTAGAGTAATGGCTATTGGTTCAGGGGCAGGTTATGCTCGAGCTGTTTCTCAAGCTCTAATTGAACATACCAGTTATGATCTTCGAAAAATTGTAGAGATAGCCATGAGGATAACAGCGTCCATTTGCATTTATACCAATGATCAAATTAAGATAGAAGAACTGTGAAGACAGTAATGTGTAATATGTGATGAGTAATAAGTAAATAAGATAAAGGTAGTCGTGAGGCTTGAGAGCCTGCGCAGGTAAGTAATAAGTAGTGCAGGTCTTTTTTAGACCTGCTAAAACTTGCCTGTCATTACGAGATGTAAAAAACGATAACGCAATCTAAACTATTATTAGGAGAATAAAATTATGAAAGAAAAGCATCTTACCCCCTCCTCTATAGTGAGGGAATTAGATAAGTATATTATAGGACAGGATAATGCAAAGCGATCTGTCGCTATAGCCCTGCGAAATAGATGGCGTAGACAAAAGCTTCCTCCAAAACTTAAGGATGAGGTTGCCCCTAAGAATATTATTATGATTGGTCCCACCGGAATAGGAAAAACAGAAATTGCTCGCAGATTGGCTCAATTAGCCCAGGCTCCCTTTGTTAAGGTGGAGGCCAGCAAATACACAGAAGTAGGTTATGTGGGTAGAGATGTAGAATCCATGATAAGAGATTTAACCAATATTGCTGTGCATGCAGTCAAGATGGAAATGATGGGAAAAATAAAGACAAAGGCAGAAAAATTGGTGAAAGAAAGACTTTTGGATATTCTCTTGCCTCTTCCCCCTTCTTTATCTCCCCCACAGGAAGAAGATGAGGGGAGGATAAAGAGAAGTCAGACTACACGAAAGATGCTTAGAGAAAAATTGCAAAATAAAGAACTGGAGGATAGGCTAATTGAGATTGAGGCTACTGATAAGCGTACCCCGATGGTAGAAATATTCAGCAGTATGGGTGTAGAACAGATGGGGATGAATTTTCAGGATTTTTTGGGAGATATGATGCCCAAAAGACCAAGACAGAGAAAGGTTACTTTAAGAGAAGCCCGACGGATTCTCTTTGAGGAGGAATCACAGAAACTAATCGATAGAGATAAGGTTATTGAGGGGGCTATTCAAAGGGTAGAAAACTCAGGAATAGTGTTTGTTGATGAGATAGATAAAATTGTAGGAGGAGGTCCAAGTAAGATTGATGTTTCTCGAGAAGGGGTACAGAGAGATCTACTTCCCATTGTGGAAGGGACTACAGTAGCTACCCGTTACGGCGCTGTGAAGACTGATCATATTTTATTTATTGCCGCCGGAGCCTTTCATGGAAGCTCACCTTCAGATTTAATCCCTGAAATGCAGGGAAGATTTCCCATTCGTGTAGAACTGGATAGATTAACCGAAAAGGACTTTCAAAGAATCTTAACCGAACCTAAGAATGCGTTAATACGACAGTATCAAGCTCTTATGAAGACAGAAAGAATTGGGCTTGTCTTTGAGGATGCTGCTATAAAAGAAATTGCTCACTTATCCTGGGTTGTTAATGAGAGAACAGAGGATATTGGTGCCAGAAGACTGCAAACTGTAATGGAGAAACTTTTAGAAGAGATTTCCTTCCAAGCCCCACATCTCAAGAGAAAATCCTTCACTATTACCTCCAAATATGTTAAGGATAAACTCAGAAGTATAGTGGAAAGCGAGAGTCTTTCCAGGTATATTTTATAAAGCAAAACAATTTCTTTCGCACTGTAGTAGCTCAAGGAGACAAGAACCTGTGGAAAAAGTATCAGCTAAGGTGATCGTAAAAGGAATGGTTCAGGGAGTGGGCTATCGGTTTTTTACTCGTTATTCAGCCCAGTCTTTCAAACTGGATGGCTATGCAAGAAACTTACCTGATGGTTGCGTAGAAGTAGAAGTGGAAGGAAACAAAGAGGATATTCTACTATTTATCGAGAAATTAAAAACCGATTCTCCAGGTTATGTAAAAAAGCTAAAAGTAGATTGGGATCAATACAGGGGTAAATTTAGTGGATTTCACATCAGTTTCTAAAAAAAGGAAAGATTTATCTTCAATGAGGCATCCTGATATCCTTACCAGAAAGGGTGCCGTTCTTTTAATAGTTGACGTCCAGGAAAAATTAGTCGCCGTGATGGAAGAGAAAAGTAAAATCATTAAGAATATTAAAAAATTAATTTCTCTATTCCATATTTTAAATCTTCCCATTCTGGTAACTGAACAATATCCAAAAGGCATTGGACGACTTATTCTTCCTTTGAAAGAAGCTATTGTTGAATATCACCCTATCGAAAAGGTAACTTTTAGCTGTTTTGGTGAAGAATCTTTTATAGGGGAATTAGATAAGAGGAAGGCAAAAAATTTAGTCATAACAGGAATAGAGACTCATATTTGTATTCTACAAACTGCTTTAGATGCGTTATCTCGAGGATATAAAGTGCATCTACCTAACGATGCGGTGTGCTCCCGGCAAAAAAGCAATTGGAAAGTGGGAATGGAAAAAATGAGAAAAGCTGGGGTAATTATTACCAGTACTGAAACTGTTATTTTTGAATTACTTGAGAAAGCTGATACTCCAGAATTTAGAACTATTTTAAAAGTAATCAAATAGATAATTCTGTCAAAGCTACCCCAGATAAATTTAAAATGAACAGCATCGTCAAATCTTGGAGTCTGAGAAACACTGATAACAAAACATTTCCAATTTTATATCTTCTCTTTCCGAAGTTCTTTTCAACCCTTCCAACTTGTTTTCGTTAACTAATTCTATTTTCTATCACTCATTTCCATCTCAGTTGCTTCACCTTTTATTCCAATGATTACCGTAACTTTTTATACAGTTCTTCTCCAACACATTCTTTCGCATATTTACACCATTGTATGCACGACTCTAAATCGTTATATACGGCAAACCCGCAATTACTACACTTTACCTTCATATCTGTAGAGAAGATTTCTACTTCTTGGCCACATTCAGGGCACTTCTTTATTTTAATTGTAGGTGTTCGTATATTAGCTGCTCCTGGACATTTATCGAACATTGTAAATACCTCCTTTCATCGTCTGCGTTTCTCGCAATGTCGAATGACTCAATTATATACCAAATTTGCTTTTTGTTAAGATTGGAGGGCTCTGGCGTGGGAAATTGTGTTAGAGAACCAATTAATTTCAGGTTTTCCTCTTTTTCCGCCCAACCTCGCCTATAAGCCGTGAGTGGCTTGCAAGTCAGCTGCATAGGCCGATGAGAAGATAGCGATTTTACCTTTTATATCTACCCCTTATGTAAATCGCTCTGGATTGCCCGTCTCCTACTGGACGTCCTTCTATTTCAAAGAGTTTTGTTGCAGCAACCAGTTCGCCAAGTTTTTTGTAACCGTAGTTTCGCGGATCAAAATCCGGAGCCTGTTTGGCAATGTTGTTTCCCACTGGTGCGAGATGGGCCCATCCACTATCGTCTGACGATGCCTCTACAGCATTCCTTAATAGATTGACCAGCTTCGTATCTTGCTTCAACTCATTGGTAGGTTTTCTTTTTATGGATTGACTGTCATCTTCTTTGGATATCAAAACCTCTGTATATATAAATTTATCACATGCAGAAACAAAAGCTTCTGGTGTTTTCTTCTCTCCAAACCCGTACACAACAAGACCAGATTCTCTTATTCTCGAAGCTAATTTGGTAAAATCGCTATCGCTTGAAACTATACAAAAACCATCAAATTTATTTGTGTATAGTAAATCCATGGCATCAATTATCATAGCAGTATCTGTAGAGTTTTTCCCTACTGTATAGCGAAATTGTTGTATCGGCTGAATTGAGTACAGCAGCAAAACTTCTTTCCATCCCTTTAAGTGAGATCCAGTCCAGTCTCCATAGATTCTCTTGACATTTGCGGTTCCATATTTCGCTATCTCTGCCAGCAATTCCTCTACAATTGAGGGTTGGGCATTATCTGCGTCAACTAACACGGCTAATTTTTGTGCCGGTTCATTATTCATAATTCCTCCTTATCTTTTGTCTGAGATTCCAAATGGTTTTTCCCATCCGGAAATGTAACCATTGTCATCACATGAGGTACAGAACCATCTAATCTGATTATCTTCCTGAACGAAAGAAACAATATACCCGCTGCATCTTTTACGACCTGGCCTCCGTCGGCACCGAACAGCCGTAGTTATGGTATCGTCCTCATTGGTGGCGTCAACTATGATAGCAGCGATGTGATTCGCAATACCAAGAGCAGGTTTTGGTAATTCGTCAGGAAATACTCCTTTTTCGTTGAGAAAGTGGCGAATGTCCGTAACCCATGTATTACCCATTATTTCATTGTCTCCTCATTAAGCGGATAACATTCAAGCTCACACCCACCGCTATGGATTACCAGCGGGATAGCAGAGCCGGGAGTGTTTTGTTAGCGGCTCTTTTTTTCTTCCAAAATACCTGACAGGTCATTTGGATCAAAAGATATTGCTTCACGCCAGGAGCCAAATCCGCCATGGTTATTAACCGCCTTTATCCACTCTTGCAAATAAGATCGCCTGGTGCGGGCAAGATCGGTATCCTGGCCTTTTATCTCTAAAATGAGAAAATCTCCGTTTTTTAGTTTTATGATAAAGTCAGGATAGTATTTCCGTACAATTCCTCTGTAGTTGTATAAAATAGCAAATCCCAAATGATCGTTCTTTACCCACGCCTCAACATTGTTACTTTTGTCAAGCTGAAAAGCCTCGCTTGCTTCCCAGGTACTGTCCACCACTACATGATTTATGTGCGACTTTTGCGTGTATTCACATGGCTTGCTTGTATACCATGTCCGCATCCGACCAGTGCTTCTAATCGGGTTTTCGCTATCAAATACGGGCACAACCTTCTCGCTGTTTTCCGCCCTGAGTCCGTTCCAAATATGCTGAACGATCTTATTTATATTGAGCAGAATAAGCACTCTATGTCGTAGCGGATCCCGGCTGAACAAATCGTCTTTTATTATCAACCTCTTGCTTTGGATAAACCCGTCTACCAGTCGGATTATCTGGGCAAGAAAAAGTCCTTCCGATCCTTTCCAGCCGATTTTTTCGCTGTTATAAATCCGTTTGGCTGCCTCAAACACAATGGTTTGTATTCTGAATTTTTCTGCAATTCCTTTCAAGTCTATTTCAGATAATGACGCAGGATTGGGTTTACCGGCTATAATAGCCGCCATTTCGGCCTGTATAACACTCTCATACGGATCAAGATAAATTGGCTCCACCTCATCAAGATGCAATTCAGGATTGTAGATATGATCTACTCTGATGACATTAGGCCATGATATTTCAAATTCCTGTTTTTCCGGGACCGGCTCAATAGCAGTTTTGGGTTTGGGTGGCGGTGGCGGTGTACCTTCCCCGCCCTCATGAGGCAAAAAAGTGAAAGGAACGCCAAATATGTTAACATATTCCGCTTCAAACAGACCGTCTTCCCCAACTTCATAACTTGTCCGACGCAATCCTCGGCCAACAACCTGTTCGCATAAAAGCTGACTTGAAAAGGCCCTGAGACCCATAATTTGTGTTACTGTTTTAGCGTCCCATCCCTCGGACAACATTCCAACAGATATGATATTTTGAATCTGCTCACCCGGCTTGCCGATCCGACCTACAGTATCGACTTTCTGCCTCAACAATTCAGCCTGCTGCTGTGTAGTCAGCTTGGTTTCGCCCGCTTCATTAGGCGTTAAATCGAGCGTCGTACTCTCATCCCGGCTTTCAGCTCTTTCAAGCACCTTACTGTCGATTTGCAGGATCTTTTCAGGATTGCACAGTTCAGGAATCAAAATTTCATTGTGGTCAAAACTGTATTTGACCCTGGCAGATGTTTCTGTCCGATTTGCCACGGTAATCATTGCCGGTGGCACCTTATGACCAGCCTGTTCCCATTTGTTCTTTGTTTCAAGCCAGTCCTTTCCCAAAAGATAGTAGGCATTTGTCACCAGGTCCGGCAGTGGTTCTGTATCCTTTGCCTTACGGTTGATATCGTCCTTTACTTCGGGATCCATATAGATATGATAAAGACGCGATTTAAGTTCCTGCGTTCTTTTGCTGTCATCCCGGATAACCACCCTCGGGGTTTTTACCAGACCAGATTCAATTGCATCATTCAATCCAAAATCACTGACAATCCAGCCGAATAAAGCCTCATCACCCATTTTTTTGCCGGATGGTGCAAAAGGTGTAGCAGAAAAGTCAAAACAGCGAAGTATCCCTCGTGCCTTGTGTATTCTATCCAGCCCGCCTACCCAGACCGTTGCCTCTTCAGCACTGTCTTTCATGTCTCGTTGGCGCAGATACTTCCCTTTTGCCTCCTTATTAATCCGCCAGGCATGATGAGCTTCATCATTGATAACAATCAGGTTCCGATTGTTTACCATCTCTGCCAGCACCTCACGCACATACGCTTCATCGCTTAGAGCGCCTCGTTTATCAACGCTTTTCTTTTTGGCTATTTGCTGCTCACTTTCCCAGGCCAGTTTATGCCAGTTGATCACCCGTATGCGTCCCAGCCGTAGCCGTTCCATCAAACCCTGCGGGACAACGCTGAACTCCTGGTAGTAATTATCGGGATTGTTGAACTCCAAAACCGACAAACGACTTTTCACAGTCAGACCCGGCGCCACAACCAGCACATTTTTAGAAAATCGGGTATCCTGTCGGTTGGCGATCTTATTCAACACCTGCCAGGCAATAAGCATGGACATAATAACCGTCTTACCTGTACCGGTGGCCATCTTGCTGCACCAGCGAAAAAACCCACCACCGTCAGTTGGAATATCAATGCCGGTTCTGTCTGCTTCCGGCGCTTCTGTCAACCAAATCAAGGTTTCAATAGCCTCTAACTGGCAAAAGAAAAACCGGTGGTCTTTGCGTTCCTCAGAGTCCTGCCAGTAGTGAAGCAACCGTCGGGTGATGCCAGTAACACCAGGGTACTCCTTTTCACGCCACACCTTAACTCTTGGCCGTATTTTCTCCACCAGCTCAATCGGCACAAAAATCCCGGGATCATCAAATGATTTGCTGTCCGGTGTGGCAACTACATAGCCAGCAGGTCGGTGCCCCTCGCGCTTTTCAAAAACACGGTATTCACGATCGTAATGCCAGTAAAATTCTGGTTCCTTATAAGGCGAGTTGATTATGAGTTTGTCTATTTGTTTCATTTACTGTTCACTGCCTCTTGATAGTGGACCTCAACAGTTCTTACAACCTCATCTCTAAAGTACCTGCTTAAATCCTCTGGTGTGCGTAAATCGACTTTATGGCTAAAAGTCTCAGTTAATTCTATCTCCATTCTTGCAATATCAAACAAACCTGGCATATGATTTTTGTCAAATTCAACAAGGATATCAATATCACTGTCTGGCTTTAATTCACCACACAGAGCTGAACCGAAAAGAGCCATTTTGGTTATATGGTTATCCCGGCAAAATTTTTCCAAATTCGCTTTAGGAAAATGATCCGTTAGCTTAAACATACTGCTCACCTTTCTATAATGAGATAACTCTTAAACTTTCAATGCCCCGGTCATCTATGATTTTCACGGCTATCTTTGCGTTATCGCCCTTTTCAAAAGGAAGGGAGAGGGTTCCTTCAAATGACCCTATCTTCTCCTGGTCTATTTGTGCTTTCAGGTTTTTAGCAAGTTTTGCCCATCCATCTTTGGCACCTGCCATGGGAAAGAAAACCTGCGAAGGAAACAGGCTACGGTCATCATAGTTAGTATCCAGAAGCCACATAGCAATATTGCCTTTGCCACCGGAATCCACATTGCCAGTTCTCGGGTTGTAGTAATCAAAACCAAGGACCTTCACCTGATACTTGCCTTTATCATCGCCTGTGGCAATTTCTCTTATTTCCACATCCGGCTGCCCGATCAGCCAGAAACTATCATTACTGGACCGTTTCTTCTTTAAATCATCGGTGAACAGATCAGCGTTCATCTGCACTTTCAAAAGCTGCATCCCGGCAATTTCCGGTTTCAGCTCATCAATATCCTTGGCCGCTTCATCATCAAACTGGAAGGCACAAAATAGCAGAATATCCGGCTTGAATGCCCGGGCCTCCTGCCAGGCATTCTCCACCGTACGTTGTTCAAGCGGAGCGTGTTCTGGGCCGAATACCAGGAACACCTTTTGGGGATTATCCTCTTTTGTCTCTGCTTTACACTGAATCCAGCGGGTACCGCTCATCGGTTCCACGCGAATAAATTCCAGTTTTTTGCCGCCTTTGGCGCGCACACCTGTTCTAAGAAGCTCGTCCCGCCACTGCGCCTGGCGCAATGTTTCACCGGAACGGGTCACGCTCTCGCCGTTGCCCTGGTTCTCTTTTTCGATCTCTTCCAAGGACCTGGCATGAAGGGAAGGTACCGCTTCAACTGTAAAGGGGCCGCTCACACGGGTTTTCTTGTGGTCAGTCTGTGGCTGATCGTAAAGGGTTTCTTCTTTGGGTGGCTCGTTGTTGGCAATGGATTTCAAGGTGATATGGGGCACAGTCTTGTACACAAAACCGCTTCCCACACCTTCATGAGGATAGGCAAGCTGGTAATAATCGAAATTAGCGGTCATCAGGCGCTGTTTAGCAAGGGTTAATGCCACACGGGAGGTGTCACAGGTGATCCAGCGACGTCCCCATTGTTCGGCAACATAGGCGGTTGTTCCTGAGCCACAGGTTGGGTCAAGGACAAGATCGCCTGGATCGGTGGTCATGAGGAGACAGCGCTGGATGGCCTGATATGCCGTTTGAACTACATATACTCGACTTACCTCTCCTCGAGTATCCATCCATACATTGCTAATTTCACTTACAGGATAATCATATAGATATAATTTATATCGTAAAGTGTTTTTTTGACCAAAAATCCTATTCTTTTTCATCAAAACATCCATACCATTTTTAGTTGTGACCCAACTTTTTCCTGCAGTGGGATTAAATTCTTTCCCATCGATAAAAACTGGGAAATCCATAGATTGTGCATAACCGGAAGATCTCACATCCATAGGCAAAAAGAGTTTAATTTTTTCTTCTTTAATAAAGGTAGGGTTCATCTCTTTCTTCCTTAAGGAACGTATTGTTCCATCTTGGAATTCTCTCCAATTATAGAGTGAATTTTCATCAATTTTTTTTTGCTTAAACAGTTTTTTATACTTTATTCGCGAAATGTCCTTACAGTACCAAATAATATAGTCACAAGGATCGAATAACTTTTTAGAGCCTAAAGGCATATTCTTTTTTGCAAAAATTATTTCTGAGAAAAAATTTTCAACACCAAAAACTTCGTCCAACAAGTTCCTAATTAGATGCACATTCTCATCCGAAATCTGCACAAACACACTTCCGCTTTCATCTAACAGTTCCCTTGCCAAAAGGAGTCTGTCCCTTAGATAGGTTAGATACGAATGTATTCCCAGCTCCCAGGTATCCCGGAAGGCTTTGATCATTTCCGGTTCAGCAGTTAAATCCTCATCTTTTCTGTCTTTCACATCCCGCTTATTGACAAAGGGTTGAAAATTGGAGCCGTATTTGATGCCGTAGGGCGGATCAATATAAATCATCTGCACCTTGCCTGCCATACCTTCCTTTTCCAAAAGCGAGTTCATCACCAAAAGTGAATCCCCGGCAATCAAACGGTTGCTCCATCCTTCCTTGTGCTTATAAAACTCGATTGCCTCCCGAAGCGGTTTTTTGTCCATGTCAAAGAACGACATCTGCAAGGGTCCAGTCTCCTCTTTTCTGACGTTTTCAATAATCGTTTTCGGATCTATCCGCTCGTGAACATGAAGACTCTGTATCGGCACTTCAAAGGACGTATGCTCCGCCTTGCCCGCCCACTGAAGCCGGGGGTCAAGATGGGGGTCATACTCATACGTCTTTTTTTCAGTTGAATAAGGCTCTGTATTTTCAGATACCAAGCCAACCGGCGGGTTGTTCAGCCGTTTCTTGTCGGAATGGTCATATTGTTCAATGTTTTTCTTTGATTTCTTTTTTCTTACCATTTCTTTACCTCATCTTTTTAGTGCCACTGACATTGTGACTGATGCGGCCTCAAACAAAGAATTATTATCCCGAAAGTTGCTTTCACGATTTCTACATCCTGCGAGGAACTCATAAACCGCGTAACGGTCCGTATCAGCCAATTGTTGTGCTGTATTATTCAAGTTTTTTTACTATTTTTGATTACATTGAGTGGATTGATAAGAGGAAGTAAAATTTTTTTATAGTATTTATTTGTATTAAGAACAACTAACATACCTCGCGTGCCTGAAACTGCGATACCTAAAAATGAGGCCATTACTTCATCAGGTATAAAATATTCATTTTTATCATTTGGTGGGAACACTTTTACAAAATCTTTAACCTTAAACTTATGGGAAGTAGCAATCCCAAATAATTCTTCTTTCCTGCCGTCCTCTGTATGGTAAGATTCTATTTTTACTATTAACTCAATGGTGCCACTCGAATTGTCGATAGCTACATGGAAAGCAAGCTGAAAAAGGACATTGCTTTTTTTTAACTTGTCTTTAAAAGGACGATTTTCAATATCATTTTCAAAATAACTAATTTTTCTTGCTTCGGTTAGGTTATATTGAAAAGTTAATTTTTCTGATTTTTTCTTTTTGTCAACCATCTCAAAAACTCCTAATCAGCAAGGCATCACTTCTTTACGATCCAATTCTATGTAAGAATTATCAACAACAATCTCCATGTCTTTGTACTTAGATTTTTTGGAAGTCAGGCGTATACCCTGCCAAGTTGAGTTAGGCATTACAGGAACGTAAAATGTCTGCTTAATTATTTTTTTACTTTTATATTTCTCTAAATCATCAGTAGAGATATTGAGGTCAATACCAATCACATCCGCAATTTCTACCATCTTTTTCACTGTTAAATTTGGAGTTTTATTAAACATTTGTGAAATCGAAGCGCGCGATTTACCAAGCTTTCTTGCCAAATCAGCTTTTGATATATTTTTTTCTTCCATATATGTGAGGACAATATGATAGAATTCATGGATTAGCCCCCAAGCTTTTTGATTTGGAGTCAGAGGATCTCCAAAAAACCTATCAATATCCTTGTATTCTTTTTTCGAACTCACCTTCATATCTCCTTTTCTGCATTTCAATGTCTTTATAAAATGCATCTCCTAAACTGTCAGCTTTCTTCTTTGAATATCGAAAGAGTATGATGTTATTCCCAAATTTTATGAAGAAAAAAAATCTATAACCTTTTGGTTTAAGCTCACCATATGCATATTTACGAAGACGCCATCTAATTTTAGGAGACTTGAAATTCTCAACGGTTGCCATTTTAATAATTAAGTCTTTCACTTGATCCATTGTTCCAATTGGCATACTCTGGAAACCATCCATAACTTGAGATCTTCCATTTTCAATAATATAGAAAACCCTAAATATGTGATTCTCTTTTGAAGGGAGGGTTAATTCTCTAAATTCAATGTTACCTTCATCCATTAATATGTTAACCTATAAATTAACAATGTCAAGTCCTTTTTTACCAGCATAACCTGGAGATAGGTGATGGTCGTGCCCTCAATGGTGGTGGTGGGTTCTTCCGCGGAGGGATTCCCGTCCATCACATCGGAAAAGCTGGGACTGGCTACCACGAGCAGCATGGTAGTACATAAACGAATACTCTCATTCGTCGTAACTCCTCTATCTATTGAGCTTTGCAAAGCTCAACCCTAACATCTTACTATACAGAATTCCATAGTAGCAAGGTGTATCAGCATGTCAAGGTAAATTATCTGAAATTCAATCAGATTACTTTTCAAAAAACCTTATAAGATGATAACATTCTATATGATACAGAAAATAACGAGGTATATTGCTGTTATTATCTGGACCACCGCTTCTCAAGACCGGGGAACTCGGGAAACTTAGCATGTGGTTCTTTCTGATACCAATAGGCCACCGAGGCAATGTCATCTGCGAGCGGCTGATACTTGATGTTAGGCCACCAACCGAGTGCTTGTATGCTCACGCGCAGATCTGCCTGAAAGCGGATGGGATCCATAATGTGCCATCGGTATAGGCTCCATTTCGGGGGGCCGTTGGTTCCCGGGTGCTTGAGTGTGTTGCCTACGTACGCTGTGCTATAAACCTCTGGAAATCCATAGCTGCCGCAAAAATAGTCTTCTGTTCCTGTGCCGCAAATCGTTGGGAATTCTTTGTCGCCATCTATGTAGAACTTGATTTCCCCCTCCCCAAACCATCCGTCTGATAGCTGCGTCCAGGCGAGAAACGTTCCTACGTACTGTCCCTGTCCCCGAACACCGTCCAGAATTGTGTATTCCGGCTTTGCGCGATCCGTAACATCACGCCTCCACTGGGCATGGAAATACCCCACATGATCCGGGATTTCGGTTTCGGCATAGGTGATCTGAAAGGCAAGAAGTCTTAGGTCTTTGGCGGATTCGTTGGTGAAGGTTACCCTGCAATGCCTTCGGAATGGCATTGACCAGTAACAGTTTAGCGCTGACATTGGATTGACTACCACCGCAAGGGAATTGACGGGAGCGAAAAGGTCATGCCCGACGGCGAAGAAATCTGTCATGGGCACTTCAATCGAGGGGGTCTTCTCCTCGTCCCAGTAGAAACGCAGAATACAGGACCGTCCATTGCCGGCCCAATTGGTTTCGGTAGCCATCCAGATGTGCTGGATGATCCCGGGTCCATCCACGTCTATCAGGGTAACAGTCTCTCCGGCTCTGGGTTTCAGAAAGGGGCGCACTTTCCATCCTTGCCCCAGATTATCTGCTGCGGCCGAATGCGGCAGATCAGGGTCCTCTGGATTTGGAATAGCCATCCCGCCTTTACCTTTTGCACCCGTAGGATTCTCTGGAGAAATCGAGCGCGTGCAGGCCTTTGACAGCAAGGGCAGTCCACCAAGCCCGAGGCTAAATTTTTCAAGATTGTTCATAGGTTTCTCCTTTTTGCTTCATAAATCTCTCCTATTTAAGCGGTTAATATGCAGTAGAAAAGCTAAGTAATCTAAGGAATACTACATTTTTATAGTATAAGCAGATTCCTTCTGCGTGTCAAATTCAAAATAAAATTGGCTACAATGATACTGAACGCTTTTCAAAGAAAAAATATAACAGAAATTACTGGTTTAAGAAAGTAAAAGATGTCTGGACGGCCATGAGGAAACGTATCTTTTTTCTTGTACAGAAATAAGTTTGTAGTTAAGCTCTTCTCCCTGGTAAAAGATGTGTATGGATCCATCTAATCGTTTCTGCACTTCTACTTTAGCTTTAGCAAAACTAAATCGTGTTTCAGTTGGAAGAATCAAGTATTTACTTCCCTGGTATAATCTTCACTATAAGTGAAGATTATTATTTGACACCATAAATACCTCCTGCAAGCCACGTCGTTTACGGCGTGGTTAGGGAGGTGTCCAGCGAAGCTGGACTAAATTGCTCTTTTAATTAGAATGAGAGTATGAGCAAGATTAAAGCAACACCTCATGCGGTATATA
>JAUWZM010000056.1 GCA_030615365.1 Candidatus Aerophobota bacterium
GGTAGTAAAAGAGGAAGTGAAAGAGGAAGTAAAAGAGGAACAGAAAAAAGAGGAAGTAAAAGAGGAACAGAAAAAAGAGGTAGTAAAAGAGGTAGTAAAAGAGGAAGTGAAAGAGGTACAGAAAAAAGAGGTAGTAAAAGAGGTAGTAAAAGAGGAAGTGAAAGAGGAAGTAAAAGAGGAACAGAAAAAAGAGGAAGTAAAAGAGGTAGTAAAAGAGGAACAGAAAAAAGAGTTAGTAAAAGAGGTAGTATCTGCTGTTTCCAAAACTCAAAAGAAGGAAAATTTTTTGCATATGGTCAATCAGTATCAAAATCCTAAACCATTTAAAGAGGGAGACATAATAAAAGCAAAAGTTGTACAAATAGCTAAGGATGGGGTTTTGCTTGACATCGGGACAAAATCGGAAGGTTTTATGCCTTTGACAGAATACCAATCTAAGCTTCAAAAAGTCCCTCAGGTGGGGGAAGAGATGAATGTTTGTGTAATCAAAAATAATTTTTCAGGAAATCTTCTCTTGTCTAAAAAGGAAGCTGATTTTCGTCTCATCTGGGAAAAATTTTCTGAGGCGTTTGAACAGGAAAAACCATTAACAGTAAGGGTGGGTAAAATAATAAAGGGAGGATTGTTAGCCACTTTAGGTTCTTTAAATTGTTTTATTCCTGCCTCTCATGTCAGTTTAAAAAGAAACGACGATTTGAGAAAATATATGGGAAAATTGCTAAAGGTAAGAGTGATTGAGCTAAATAAGAATTCTAAAAATATAGTAGTTTCAAGAAAATTCCTCCAATTGGAGGAAAAAGAGAAAAGAAAGGAAAAGACCCTCACTGGGCTGGAGGAAGGAAAAATAGTTACTGGAAGAGTGAGCTCTATAACTAAATTTGGAGTTTTTGTAGATTTAGGTGGAATTGATGGCTTAATTCATCCTGAAAATCTTTCCTGGGGCTGGGTGAAAGATTCTCACGAGGTAGTGAACGTGGGAAAGATAGTAAAGGTAATGGTGCTAAAACTGGATAAAGAGAAGTCTAAGATATCTCTGGGAATAAAACAAACCAAGCCTGACCCCTGGTCTACCGTAAAAGAAAAGTACCCAATTGGATCTTTAGTGAAAGGGAAAGTCACTCATCTTACTAATTTCGGTGTTTTTGTAGAAATTGAAGAGGGATTGGAGGGGCTTATTCACATATCAGATTTATCATGGGACAAACGTATATCTCATCCTAAGGAATTAGTGCAGGTAGGAGAGACGGTAAAGGTAAAGGTGCTGGAGGTGAAGGATGTTGAAAAAAGAATAGCTCTGGGTATAAAACAAATTCAACCCGATCCCTGGGAAAAACTATTACAGGAATATCAGGTGGGAGACACAGTTCCTGGGATAGTTCAGGAGATAACTAACTTTGGTGTTTTTGTAAAATTAGCACCGGGAATAGATGGACTTATCCATATCTCTGAACTGGACAATGAATACGTTCATCATCCAGATAAAGTCACTTCTGTGGGGGAAAAGATAAGTGCAGAAATCGTGGAAATAGATAGGGGGAAAAGACGAATTAGATTGAGTGTGCGACAATTAAAGCAAAAAGAGAATGAAAAAGAAAATAAGGTTAACACTCTCATATCAGATGATGAGAAAATTGTGATGGGTGATTTCATAGAAGAAAAGATCAAAGAAAAATTAAGGCAAGGATTTGGTAAATAAATGTTAGTATTCTTGCTTTGCTTATTGGGAAGTTATCTGTTGGGTTCCTTCCCTACAGGGTATGTTGTGAGTAAGCTCTTAAAGGGTTTCGATATAAGAAAGTTTGGTAGTGGAAATATTGGATTTACCAACGTCCTTCGAGTTGCGGGAATAATCCCTGCTTTGATTACTCTTGCAGGGGACATAGGCAAGGGGGTAGGTTCCGTTTATATGGGAAGTTTTTTTTCTTCTTTTATTCCAACCAGTCCTTACTTGGCTAAAGGATTAAGTGGATTAACTTCAATAATTGGACATAATTGGCCTCTTTTTCTGAAATTTAAAGGAGGGAAAGGGGTAGCTACTTCAGCTGGTGTTTTTTTATCTTTGACTCCCCTGCCCCTTCTCTTTTCTTTAATAACAATGGTAGGGGTAATAGGATTCACTCGTTACGTCTCTCTTGGTTCTATAACTGCTGCCTTAGCTCTTCCTCTTTTTATCTGGATTCACTCTGGTGATCAATTAATAATTTATCTACTTTTAAGTGCCCTCGCGGGCGGTATAATTGTAATAAAACATCAATCTAATCTACGTCGACTTTTCTTGGGTCAGGAACACAGATTGGGACAGAAAATAAAGATAGAGAAAGAATGAAATGCCTTGATAAGGGGATGCGTGACGCAGTAAAACAAAGTTATATCTTGTCAAAAATAAAAAAATAAGGTATAGTGACAAAGAAACAACATCTACAAAGGAGGTAGTACAAATGAACAAAGCTGAATTAGTAGAGGCGGTGGCTGAGCAAACTGGTTTAACCAAAAAGGCATCCAGGGAAGCAATGGATGCAGTAATTTCGGCTATTGTTGATTCTTTAGCCAATGGAGATAAAGTTACCCTGGTAAGATTTGGTAGTTTTAAGGTGATGACCAGAAAATCTCGGCGAGGAAGAAATCCTCAAACAGGGGAAGAGATACAGATCCCAACAAAAAAAGTTCCTAAATTCGAGCCTGGCAAGAATCTAAGAGAAGAGATTCTCTGAAAGAAATATTTACCGCTCCCTTGCCTATCAGTAAACAAAATAGGCAAGGGAGACAAACTCTAAAGGGAAAAAGAGGAGTGGAGAAAAGAAAAATTCCAAAAAAAAATTTTTTCTCCGTAGGAGAAGTTAGTGAAATTACAGGCTTGCCTCCTTATGTACTGCGTTTCTGGGAAAATAAATTTATCTGCCTTCATCCTCAAAAAAGCAGAGGTGGGCACAGACGATATCGAAAAGAAGACATAGAACAGATTCTTTTAATTAAAAATTTACTTCACGAGAATGGATTTACTATTCAAGGAGCTCAAAAAGAGCTAAAGAAAACGAAAGGCAATCTTACTGCAGGGTGGCTAAAGGAACAGTTAAAAGAGATATTAAAAACACTGGGGTAAGATAAAAGGTAACCCTGGCGGGGCGTAGCGCAGCCTGGTTTAGCGCACTTGCATGGGGCGCAAGAGGTCACCGTTTCGAATCCGGTCGCCCCGACTTTAAATAAAAAAACTACTATTTAGCCACTCACTATCACCAATAATTGTTTCACAATCTTCTGTCCCATAAATCTTGGGACAGAATTTTATTTTTCTTTGTGTTCATCTGAAGAAATATCAGCAGCTAAATTTATGGCTAAATATCTAGGGAAAAATAGAAATGAATAAACAGCGTATTTTAAGTGGAATGAGACCAACGGGAAAATTGCATTTAGGAAACTATTTAGGGGCGCTCAGTAATTGGGTGAAACTGCAGAGTGAGTATGAGTGTTTCTTTATGGTAGCTGACTGGCATGCCCTTACTGATCACAGTAATACTACTCAGATTTCCAAGGATATTGAGGAAGTTTTAATTGATTGGTTAGTTGCGGGATTAAACCCGGAAGTGTCTACTCTTTTTATTCAATCTCACGTTCCAGAGCATGCCGAGCTTCATCTACTTTTATCTATGATTACACCTCTTCCCTGGTTAGAGCGCTGTCCCACATATAAAGAAAAACTGGATATGGGTGGTGAGACTAGCTATGGTCTTTTAGGGTATCCTGTACTCATGGCAACTGATATTCTTATCTATAAGGCTAACAGAGTCCCTGTGGGAGAGGATCAACTTCCCCACCTGGAAATCTCCAGAGAAATAGCTCGCCGATTCAACTATCTCTATGGCAAGGTTTTCCCGGAACCTGAACCCCTTTTAACCAAAAGCCCAAGAATTCTGGGAACAGATGGTGAAAAAAAAATGAGCAAATCCTTTAATAACTACATTGCTTTAGGTGAGGAACCCAGGGTAATTAAAGAGAAAGTTATGAAAATGTTTACCGATCCAGAAAAGATATACTTGGGAGATCCAGGACATCCTCAAAAATGCAATGTGTATAATTATCACAAAATTTTTGGTCAGAAATTGGGAGAAGATCTGGAGTTAATTTTTCAAAAATGTAAGGAAGGAAAACTTCCCTGCACTACCTGTAAGGCTAACTTAACTGAAATTCTTATTAAAACCCTAACTCCTTTTAAAGAAAAAAGAGATCAAATCAAGGAAGATAAACAGATATTATATAAAATTATTAAGGAGGGAAGAGAAAAAGCTAAAGCTGTAGCCTCCTCTACTTTAAAAGAGGTAAAGGCTGCTATGAAAATGCTCTATTAGTTTTTAATTTTCAAGTGTGTTGCCTACCAAAAAATTTTCATCTGCAAGTCTCTGTTAATTCTTGACAAAGCAAGAGTTTTTTATTATTATAAACTCAACAAACTAATTTATGGTTGAAAATCAATGCCTACAGAAACGATCAATGGTAGTGTTTTAGTTTTAAATAAGCTATGGCAAATAACAGATATCTGTTCAGTGAAAAGGGCTCTTTGCCTGCTTTACTTAAGTCATGCTGAGGTGGTCTTAAGAGAAGGGGGCTCTTTTTATACTTTCGGCTTTGAGGACTGGAAAGATTTCTCTGAAGGTTTTTCTAAAAGAAATGATTTTATCAGCACCATTAGCTTCAAATTAAAAATTCCTCGAGCAATCATTCTCTTGCTTTATGATAGGCTACCTCCTCGAGAGGTAAAATTTACTCGAAAAAACATTTATAAAAGGGATAGCAATACCTGTCAGTACTGTGGAAAGAGGTTCAGTTCGGAACAACTAAATTTAGACCATG
This sequence comes from Candidatus Aerophobota bacterium, assembly GCA_030615365.1. The sequence continues at coordinate 4,846 of JAUWZM010000056.1, forward strand.
TTCTTCCCTTGTCCCGAGGAGGAAAAAATACCTGGAATAATGTAGTTTGTTCCTGTATACGTTGTAACATACAAAAAGGTAATAAAACTTTACGTGAAGCAGAGATGAGTCTCATTAGAAAACCTAAAAAACCAAGTTGGAAAACTTTTGTGAAGCATAGCTTTTCAGAATTTATGAAACAAAAAGATTGGAAAGAATTTCTTGATTTTGCCTATTGGAACATTGAACTGGAGGAAGATAAAAATTGATGGAGGACGTACAAGTTAAAAAATTAAAAGAAATAGAAATTAAGTATAATGAACTCAATAGACGTCTTTCCCAGTCTGAGGTTTTAAGTAATGTAAAACTGCTCCAAAAATATAGTAAGGAACAGAAGGAATTAGAGGAGACGGTTTTCTTATGGCAACAGTATAAGGACCTTCAAAACGAAATAGAGAAGATGGAGGAAATAATTAAGGAAGAAGGGGATGAAGAAATAAAAAAATTAGCCAGGGAAGAGAGAGAGAAGATTGCTTCTCAAATGCAAAACCTTGAGAAAAAGATTCTTTCAATGTTTTCTATTTCAGATAAATTTTCTCGTAGAAACGCTATTGTGGAAATAAGAGCAGGAACAGGCGGAGAAGAAGCATCTTTATTTGTTACTGATCTGTATAAAATGTATTTCCGCTTTGGAGAAAATAAAGGATGGAAAATCGAGAATATTCACTCACACCCCACCGATATGGGTGGCCTCAAGGAGGTTATCTTCGCAGTAGAGGGAAAAGATACCTTTTCAACTCTTCGCTACGAAAGGGGTGTTCATAGAGTCCAGAGAATTCCAATAACTGAATCAAGTGGAAGAATACATACCTCTACTGTAACAGTAGCTGTTTTTCCTGAAGCCGAAGATATTGAAATAGATATTAATAATGAGGATTTGCGTATAGATACCTTTCATTCCAGCGGGGCAGGTGGGCAACACGTAAATGTTACTGATTCAGCGGTCAGGATAACACATATTCCCACAGGAATTGTAATTCAGTGTCAGGATGAACGTTCTCAACACCAAAATAAAGCGAAAGCAATGCGCTTCTTAAAATCTAGACTTCTCCAGGAAACAGAGGAGAAACAGAAAAATGAGATCTCTCAGCAAAGAAAAGTTCAAATTGGAAGAGGAGAAAGATCGGAGCGTATTCGCACTTACAATTTTCCTCAAAATAGAGTAACCGACCATCGGGTTCATTTAACGTTATACAACTTGGAAGGAATCTTAAACGGAGAAATGGATCAACTGCTTGATCCACTCCAAAAAAAATTAAAGGAGGAAGAAAAAGTTGTAAGTGGTTCTCCTTAAGGCTGAGAAATTTTTACATGGCAAAAATGAGAAAAATTATCCCCTTTGGCTATATGGGTTAGTTCCAGAAGCTAAAGCGTACGGGGCATTTTTATTGTGGAAAAAACTCTCCTCTCCTGTGCTCTATCTCACTATTAATGAGCTAAGAGCGAAAAATATCTACCGTGATTTACTTACCTTCTGTGCAAAAGAGAGTCTTTTTTTTCTCCCCCTTAAAAAAGAAAACTCATCCACCTCCCGGTATCAAATCCTTCACCAATTGCAAAAAAAGAATAAAATCCTGATAATAACTCCCATATCTACTCTTCTCCAGGAAGTTCCCTCCCTAAATTTAATAGAAAAGGATAATCTTCGACTGGAAAGAGGAGAAAGCATATCTCGTGAGAGTCTCTTAAAGTGGTTAGAACAAAGAGGGTATGAATTTTCTCCCCTGGTAGAAGAAAAAGGAGATTATTCAGTGAGGGGTGGAATAATTGATTTTTACTCACCCTTGCACTCTCACCCTGTAAGAGTCGAACTTTTAGATGAAAAAATAGAATCTATTCGAGAATTTAACCCTTTAAATCAACTCTCTATCGGGAAGAGAGAAGAAGTTATTATATCTTCTCGAGATGAATTTTCTTTGAATAAAGGAGGAAAGGTTCCCCTTTTCCCCTTTATTGAAGTTCTTCCATCCTCTTACTTTTTAATATTGGACGAACCCTTTGAAGCAGAGGCAGCGAAAATTCTTGATCAGAGATTAATCTCTTCGCTTCTACAAAGACCCCATTTTTACTTTTCCACGTTACCTCAGAAGGCCTCATGGATGAAGCCAAAAGAAATTTTATCTGTTTCTTCTTCTTCTCTTAGCTCCTATCGGGGCAATCTCAATTTATTAGTCAAGGATATTAGGAAGTGGGAGGAAAAAGACTACCAAATAACGATACTCACCTCTACTGATGGACAGGCACGGAGACTTCAAGAAATTATTTCAGAAAAAGGGATACAGGTTCATTTAAAGGAAAGGCTTTCTTTTCTCGATAAGAACCCTTGTCCTGTTATAAGCACGGGAGATATCCAGAAAGGTTTTGTCTTAGAAGATACAAGAGATGTGTTTATCAGTGATGAAGATATTTTCAGAAGGTATCGGGAAAGGAGAAAAAGATGGGCCCCTGAACCCCAGACAAGAGTTATTCAAGGATGGACAGAACTCCAGGAAAGTGATTATGTAGTCCATATGGACTACGGGATTGGAACATTCAAAGGAATTACCACTCTTGAGATGAAGGGGGGAAAATATGATTATTTTCAGATTGATTACAAGGGATCTGATAAGCTTTATGTGCCCCTCAACCAACTTGATCGCTTGCATAAGTATATTGGTGATCCCGATAATCCTCCCCCAATTTATAGTTTGGAAGGAGGAAGATGGGAATGGGTGAAAAGGAGAGTTGAAAAAGCCACTCAAGAATTAGCTTCCTCTCTTTTAAAATTATATTCCCTGAGAAAGGTAGTTCGTGGACATTCCTTTTCTCCTGATGTAGAGTGGCAATTAGAATTCGAGGCTTCTTTTCCTTATCGGGAAACTCCTGATCAGTTAAAAGCTATAGAGCAGGTAAAAAAAGATATGGAAGATCCTTTCCCTATGGATAGATTAATTTGTGGAGATGCAGGCTATGGAAAAACTGAAATAGCTATCCGGGCAAGCTTTAAGACGCTAATGGATAACAAACAAACAGCAGTTTTAGTTCCTACTACCATACTTGCCGAACAGCACTATAGAACTTTTAAAGAAAGAATGGCTGCCTATCCTGTGAATATAGAGATGCTCTCGCGGTTTCAATCACTCAGGCAGCAAAAACAGATAATCAGGGATTTAAAAAAGGGTAAAGTTGATATTATTATTGGAACTCACAGATTAATTCAAAGTGATGTGAATTTTAAAAATCTGGGACTGGTAATCATTGATGAGGAGCAAAGATTTGGGGTAAAACAGAAGAAGAAATTGAGAGAGCTGCACAGTACTGTGGATGTGCTAACCTTAACTGCTACGCCAATTCCTCGTTCTCTTTACATGGCTCTAACGGGGATTCGTAAGTTGAGCACCATTCTTTCACCTCCCGAAGAAAGACTTAATGTGAAAACTCAAGTAACTGAATACAATGAAGAGCTAATTAAAAAAGCCATTGAGATGGAACTGGACCGGGGAGGGCAGATATTTTACCTATACAACAGAGTGAAGAGGATTAGCCAAATTGCCGCTAAGGTAAAGAAAATGATTCCCCACTCCCGTATTGCTGTATCTCATGGTCGGCTCTCTCCAGGGGAACTGGAAAAAACGATGAGAGATTTCCTAAATCATAAATACGATATTTTAGTATGTACATCTATTATTGAATCAGGAATAGATATGCCTAATGTAAATACTTTAATTGTGGAAAGAGCTGAACAATTTGGCTTAGCTGACCTTTATCAACTAAGAGGAAGAGTGGGGCGGGGAAGAAGAAAGGGATATGCGTATTTCGTTTTTACCCCTGCTAAATTGCTCACTGAAGAAGCCAGGAAGCGACTCCAGATTATCAATCAATTTAAAGGCTCTGGAGCTGGATTTCGTGTAGCAATGGAAGATCTTCAAACAAGAGGAGCGGGAAATCTTTTGGGAAAAGAGCAACATGGGCATATCGCTGCCGTTGGTTTTAACCTCTACTCTCAACTTCTTTCTCAGGAAATTAGAAAATTAAAAGGGGAAAAAATCAAACCTTCCTTTCCTATTAAACTTGATTTAGAAATAGAAGGAAGGATTCCTTCTTATTATATAGCGCGCCCGGAGCAAAGATTAGATCTTTACCTGAGGGCTGGAGAGATTGAAAACGAAGAAGATCTCCTGAAATTCAAGGAAGAGCTAAGAGATCGCTATGGTCCTCTACCCGGTGTGACAAGAAACCTTATTCATCTATTAGAGATAAAACTACGCATTCAGGACCTTGGTGCTATCTCTTTAAGAAAGAGAAATTCTAAAATCTGGATTGGTTTTCCTTCCTCTTTGCTTTTAACCGAGGAGAAAAAAGTAAAGATCAAAAAAAATTTAATGAACGTTCAAGCACTACCTCAGGATAATAAAAATCTAATATTAGAATGCAAGGGAGAAGGAGAGAAGTTTTTAGTAAATCTAAAGAAAATTTTACAAAATATGAAAGATGTGATATAATATAATGTCAACAGGTAAGTTTTCCTAAAAAATGGAGGGATTGTTCGTTTGTCATTGCTGTAGCTTGCCGATTTATCGGCGCATTAAATCCGCCCAATGAATTGGGCAGCTACAATCGGCGGGAAATTTTAGAAAAGCTAAGCTATTACATAAATTTATTATATGTGATCGGAGTTGAGGAATGAAAATGAAGAGAACTCTTCTTATAATTTTTTTAATAAATCTCACCCTTATTTTTTTAAAATTTAGCCCGGGATGGTCTCACCTTGAATTAATAGATCGGGTGATCGCGATAGTCAATGGAAGGGTAATTACTGAAAATGAACTGCAAAGAGAGGTCAGCGTTATTAGAAAAGAATTAAGGGAAGGGGAGGAAAACTTAGAAAAAAAAGTCATTTTGCAAATGATAGATAACTTTTTGCTTGAGCAAGAGGCAGAGAAAAAAAATATAGAAGTTCCTCCTTCTGAGGTAGAAGAGGAGATTGCAAGAATTAAAAACAATCTCTCTGAAGAAAGGTTTTTTCAAATTTTAGAGGAAGAAGGGTTATCTTTGAATGAACTTAAAGAAAAACTTAAGGGACGAATGCTTCGGGAAAAATTTCTATATAAAAAAACAAGTGAGGTAAGGGAGGAAATTAGAATAGGGGAAGATGAATTAAAGGATTTTTATCAAAAATTAAAAGATTATCTGGAAGGGAAGATAAAAGAGGAAAAGGATATTGAACTATTCTATCAAAATTATCAGGAAGAATTAAAGCAGATTCAAATATCTCAAATTGTAGTCAAGGGAAAAGATAACGCACAGCAGGTTGCCTATCAATTAGAAAAAGGAGAGGATTTTTCTACTCTGGCAAAAAATCTTTCCTTAGCACCAGGGGCGAAACAAGGAGGGAACTTAGGATGGTTCAATCTCTTTGAGATAGAATCTCCTTTAAGAGAAGAAATTTTAAAACTAAAAAAGGGCGAGGTAAGCAAGATACTCAAAATTAAGGATGATTATTACCGCTTTATTGAGCTAAAGGATAAAAGAGAATTTTTATTTAATGAGTGGCGCAATAAAATCAAAGAGTACCTATTTCAAATAAGAATAGGAGAAACTATTCAGGGCTGGCTAACAAAGCTAAGGGCAAAAGGGGAAATTATTATAATCGATCCTTCTTTGCAATAATAAAAGGAAAAATTACTATTCAGCCACAAAGACACGAAGACACCAAGATAAATGCGTGAATGTGTAGGAGAGGCAAAGGGCTAAAGGCGAAAGGTAGGGGGCGAATGGGGTGATGAGTAAAATGCATCTACGCTTCTACGCATTAACAGATCAACGAGATTATAAATTCATATCACTTCTTTGTGCCTTGGTGACTTAGTGGCGGAACTGTTACAAGGAATAATTATATGGAAAAATTTATTATTGAAGGGGGTACTCCTCTTGAAGGAGCAGTGAAGGTTAGTGGATCAAAGAATGCTGCTTTGCCCATTATGGCTGCTTGTCTTTTGACAGAAGGAGAGTGTTATCTGGAAAATATTCCTCACCTAACCGATATTAAGGTTATGGAAGAAACCTTAAAAGGGTTAGGAGCGAAAGTAGAAAAAAAAGAGGAAAAACTAAGGATTAACGCCGGGTATCTTACCCAATATGAGGCTCCTTATGAACTGGCAAAAAAAATGAGGGCTTCTTTTTTGATTTTAGGTCCGCTTTTAGCCAGGTCAGGCAAAGCTCGAGTAGCCCTGCCAGGCGGCTGCAATATAGGGGGAAGACCCATAGATCTGCATCTGAAAGGACTAAATCAGATGGGGGCAAAAATTAAAATAAAGCCTGAATATGTGGAAGCTATCGCTGAAAGAAGACTGCAAGGAGCGAATATTTATTTTGATTTCCCCAGTGTTGGAGCCACTGAAAATATAATTCTCGCTGCCTGTTTAGCCAATGGAACTACTACTATTGAAAATCCCTCTCGCTCCCCTGAAGTTTTGGATATGATTAACTTTTTAAAGAAGATGGGAGTAAAAATAGATGAGAAAAAAGTGAATTTCATTAGAATTGAAGGGAAAAAGGAAATTTCTCCTGCTCATTACTCTGTCATTTCTGATCGCATAGAAGCTGGAACCTTACTAATGGCTGCAGTTATTAGTAAGGGAAAAATCACCATAGAAGGAGGAAATCCTCACCATCTTGGGGCTCTTCTAACAAAATTGAAGGAGATGGGAGCAAAAATTGATACATCGGATAGCTCTATAAGAATCACCAGAGAATCTGATATTAACCCTGTGAGAGCAAAGACTCTTTCTTATCCCGGTTTCTCTACAGATTTTCAGCCTCAATTATCTTCCTTGGCCTGTCTGGCTAAAGGTAAAAGCGTGATAGAGGAAACTATCTTCGAAGATAGGTTTACCTATGTTCCTGAATTGAGAAAAATGGGAGCAAAAATTGAAGAGGGAAACTCAAAAATAATGGTTGAGGGGGTTCCTTTTCTATCAGGGGCTCCAGTAAAAGCTTCCGACATAAGAGGAGGAGCAGCTTTAGTATTAGCTGGGTTAGCAGCTCGAGGAGAAAGTGAAATTGTTGGGATTCATCATATTGACCGAGGATACGAAAGATTAGAAGAAAAACTTTCTCAGCTTAAAGCCAGGATAATAAGAAGAGGCTAGAGACTGGGGAAGAGATGCAGAAATAAGAAAAGAGGATTAAATGTTTTTTAGAGGTAAAAGAATAGGAATAGATCTTGGGACTACTAGCATTATAATATATGTAGAGGGAAAGGGGGTGGTTTTTAAAGAACCTTCAGTAGTATCGATGGATAGCAAATCCGGAGAAATTTTGGCTATAGGAAGCGAAGCGAAAGAAATGCTGGGTAGAACTCCTGGGAGCATTACAGCTATTAGACCAATGAAAGACGGAGTAATTGATGATTATGAAATCATAGAGAATATACTCAAATACTACATCAGGAAAATCTGTGGTAGGTGGGAACCTTTTCACCCCTATCTTATGATTTGCATTCCAACCAGAGGTACTTCAATAGAAAGAAGGGCAGTAGTGAATGCAGGCATGCGTGCAGGGGCAAAAAAAATCTCCTTAATTGAAGAACCTAAAGCAGCAGCTATAGGAGCAAATGTAGATATATCTAAACCGGAAGGAAGTATAGTGGTAGATGTGGGTGGCGGGACTGCTGATATAGCTGTTCTTTCTTTGGGAGATATTGTGGTTGGAGAATCTATTCGGGTGGCGGGAAACAAAATGGATGAGGCAATCACGAGGTATGTAAGAAAAGAACACAAGGTAGTCTTAGGAGAAATCAGTGCTGAGCGGATAAAACAAAAAATTGGTTATGCGGTACTTCCTAAAAGAGGTGAAGAAATAGAAGTGAAGGGAAGGGATGCTATAAGCGGCCTTCCCAAAAGAATCAAAGTCAGTGCGGAAGAAATATGCAAGGTCTTATCCGAACCTTTATCTTTTATTATAAGTGGGATCAAAACAGTTTTAGGAAAAACACCACCAGAATTAGCAGCGGACATAATAAATCGAAAAATTGTTCTGACCGGGGGAGGAAGTCTTTTAAAGAATTTTGATCTTTTAGTAGAAAAAGAGACTGGAATACCAGCTTATCTGGCAGAAGATCCCATTTCTTGTGTAGCTATTGGAACAGGAAAGGTTCTGAAAAGCATGGATGTAATTAAGGATAATTATTTAACCGCAAATTCATACAGATTCACCCCATAATGCTTAATCAATTACCATTAAAGTTGAGACTTTTGGACTTTGGGCAAAAAACTAAAATGTAAGGGGTTTTGCGCATGATAATAAAAGAAAAAATATCAGCGTACATCTACGACTGGACAGTTGAAGGACATCTGCATGAGGAATAAAACAAGATTTGTCTGTCAGGAATGTGGTTATATTTCTCTTAAATGGATGGGGAAATGTCCAGAATGTGGAAAATGGGACAGCTTGCACGAAGAAAAGATGAATAAAGACAAATCTTCCCCTTCCCCTGCTCTCTCTATCCCTAAAACTGTGAGAGAGATTAAAATCTCCCCTAAAAGTCACTATTATAGTGGAATTTCTGAATTTGATCGTATCCTTGGGGGAGGGATAGTTCCCGGTTCTCTGGTTTTAGTTGGAGGAGAACCAGGCATTGGTAAATCCACTCTTTTGTTAGAAGTAGCAAATAAACTAAGTTACCTTAAAGATACTATTCTTTATGTTTCAGGGGAGGAATCAGCACAACAAACTAAATTAAGAGCTCTTCGCCTTGGAGTAGATTCTCCTTACCTTTATATTTTACCAGAGACAAATCTGAAGATTATTCTTCAACAAATAGACAAGCTAAAACCTCGGGTAGTCGCCATAGATTCTATTCAATCTGTGTATATAGAGGATTTATCCTCCATGCCTGGTTCGATCACCCAAATTAGAGAATGCACAACTCATCTTATGAGAGTAGCGAAACAAGAAAATATAACCATCTTTTTGATAGGTCACGTGACGAAAGAAGGAGCTATCGCCGGACCAAGAATCCTGGAGCATATGGTAGACACAGTTCTTTACTTTGAAAGTAGCCAGGATTATCAGTATCGAATATTGAGAGCTACAAAGAATAGATTTGGACCTACATCAGAAATTGGCATCTTTAAAATGGAAAGGGGAGGATTGAAAGAAGTGATCGATTCCTCCCGGTTGTTCTTAAGAGAATCTTCTTTAGATACCAATATACCAGGAGCGGCTATAGTTCCTAGTGTGGAGGGAAGTAGAGTTTTTTTAGTAGAAATTCAGGCTCTGGTAAGTAATTCAAATTTAGCTATTCCAAGAAGGATAACTCAAGGGATAGATTACAATCGAATCCATTTACTGTTAGCTGTCCTGGGGAAAAGAGGAAAATTTAGCTTTTTTAACAAGGATGTGTATGTAAATGTTGCTGGGGGAATGAAAGTAAATGACCCTGCGTGTGATTTAGCTATCGCCTTATCTATTATTTCCAGTGTAACTAATAAACCTATGCCTGCCTGTAGCACAGCCTTGGGAGAGATAGGCCTTGCGGGAGAAATTAGACCAGTGGGATTTATAGAAAAAAGGATAAAGGAAACCATTAGACTGGGGTTTACCAAATGTCTCTTGCCCTGGTCATCAGAACTACAAAAACTAAAGGAAGACAGAGAGTTCGCACGGATAAAGCTTATTGAGGTAAAAAGAATTGGCGAGGCTCTAAGAAAAGGATTAGAGGTAAATTAATTGGTAGTAGATACTCAATTCGAGGAAGAATTAGGGAAACTACTCAGATTAGTTGCACCCGGCACTCCTCTGAGAGAAGGATTGGAAATGATTCTTCAATTGGGCACAGGAGGATTAATTGTGGTTGGAAATACGGAAAAGGTGCTTAGTGCAATAGATGGTGGCTTCCAAGTGGACTATCCTCTTACTTCTACAGCTTTAGCAGAACTGGCTAAAATGGATGGGGCAATTATTCTGTCCCGGGATGCAAAAAAGATTCTGTATGTGAATACTCAACTGGTTCCTGACTATCTTATCCCCAGTAAAGAAAGAGGAACCAGACATAGGAATGCTGAGAGAATGGCGAAACAAACCAATTGTCCAGCAATTGCCATCTCTCAATCTCGTAACAATATCACTTTATACCAAAGAGAGATAAAATACGTATTAAAGTCCTTACCCGATCTTATAAGCAGAGCTAACCAAGCTCTACAAACTCTGGAAAGATACAGAGGTGCTTTTGACAATGCCTTAGGAGAATTAGAAGCCTTAGAATTTCAGGTTGGGGTAGGATTGTTTAACGTAGTAATGGTTATCCAAAAAGGTGAAATAATAGAAAGAATAAAAAGGGAAGTAGATAAATATATTGTGGAGTTAGGGGAGGAAGCTCGTTTAATTCAGATGCAATTGAAAGAGATAGTGGGAGAAAGTTTAGAGGAAACTCAGCAGATAGTTCAAGATTATGTGAGAGATGATTACAACAAAGCTATCGCTAAATTAGGATTAATTACCTCAGATGAACTTTTAGAACTGCCAGCCATTGCTGAAGCGTTAGGTTATGGAGTGAAACAAAAAGATCTGGACATTCCAGTCTTTCCAAGAGGCTACCGGGTTATGTCAAAAATCCCTCGTTTACCCAAAGTAGTAGTGGAAAATGTAGTAAAATCATTGGGTACTCTGCAAAATATTGTCAAGACTACCCCTAATGAGTTGACAAAAATTGATGAAGTTGGCGAAAAAAGAGCTGATCTAATCAAGGTCGAACTGGAATACCTTAAAAATAGGGCTTTGATGAAAAGATAGTAACTATTTAACCGCAAATTTAGACACTGATGGACGCAGATGAATGCAAAGAAAACTAAAATCCTATCCCAAAATTTATCGGGCAAGTCAGTTGAATTTACCATAAAGGTGCCTAAAATTAGACAATTATTGGTAATAATTAGCGGCTGGATAAAAACAAAAATATTAAAACAAATGGAGAAATTAACTAAAAATGAAAATAAGATTACTATTTATTATTTTTACAGCTGCAGTGTGTTATGGTGTATCTGCAGTCATAGGGGTAAATCCCTACACATATACCCTGCTCGGTGGATGTGTAGCGATTGTAGTAGCGTGTATGCAGGCAGTTCTTTCTCGAGCCTCTGTAAAGAAACTAATTGCGGGGGGAATTGGCCTGGTAGGAGGAATTATTGCAGGCAACCTTTTAGCTTATCCTCTCTTTTTAATCGGATCTTTAAGATTATCTGCTCCCTTTATTCTTTTAGTGATAAATTTAGTATTTGCTGGTGTAGGGGTAACAGTTGCTCTAAGCAAAACCAAGGAGCTATTCGACCTCTTTTCTTATCTTGCCGGTAAGAAATCTCAAGTTGGGGAGGGAGGATATAAACTATTAGATACCTCGGTTTTAATTGATGGGAGAATAGTAGAGCTCTGTGAAACTGGTTTTATAGAGGGGATTATGGTCATACCTCAATTCATCCTTACCGAAGCTCAACAAATTGCTGATTCTCCCTCCTCTACAAAGAGAACAAGAGGGAAGAGGGGGCTGGACGTAGTAAATAAGCTACAGAATCAAGGCATAGTTCCTGTAGAAATTATAGATAAAGATTTCCCTCAGATTGCTGAAGTTGACAGTAAACTTCTGGAATTAGCAAAATCTACAGGAGCAAAAATCCTTACCAATGACTATAATCTAAAAAAAGTGGCGAAAATCCACGATGTAACAGTTTTAAATATAAATGAGTTGGCTACTTCTTTAAAACCTGTGCTGCTACCAGGAGAACGTTTAAGGATAAACATCCTTAAGGAAGGGGAAAATCCTAATCAGGGAATTGCCTATTTAGATGATGGAACCATGGTGGTAGTAGAGGGAGGAAAAAGATACATAGGCAAGGAATCAGAAGTAACAGTTACCTCTGTCCTGCAAACCACTACCGGGAAGATGATCTTTACTGATGTAAAAGAAGATAACGGAAAAAGAAAAGTTAGGGGGAAAAACAATAAAATAATACGTAACTGAGTTCAGTAATTTGATAAAACTCTACACCGGGATGGGAAAGTATTTACTTCTCTTCAATAAACTTGGTTGGCTAATAAAAGGGTAGAACTCTTAATAATAGGTAAGAGGTGGTTTAAGAACTCCCTTTTTCTACAGAAAAGTGGATAAAGGGTCTGTAAATGAGAGGTAAGTTGGGAAAGAAAAAGTAGAAGTTGGACAAAAAAAGGCGAATATCGGAAGGATTTTACGTATCTGAGCGCTCTT
>JAUWZM010000083.1 GCA_030615365.1 Candidatus Aerophobota bacterium
TTCTCCAGAGATGATCTAAGAGATAGAGGTGACCAAAGGAGCGGGACCAGAGAAACTTAAAGTCCTTGGGTAGAAGACTGAGCTGTTCCGAAGGAGGAAGGTAAGAGGCAAGACTTTTAACCAGTCTCCTGATGCCTTCAATATCCAGTTGATCCTTCCTGCCAAAGGAGTGCAGGATCTTAGTCCGGGTCATCTTTCGCTCCGGGTCCCAGGCGATTTGGGCTATTTTGGAGAGGTGAAATTGCGGAAAGCCTTTATCCATCAGGGGTGATTTTTTGTGGAAGGGCAAATATTTACCATTCACTGTCGAATGGGAGCTTCCTTAATATCTGCTATCATTTCCTCCAAGCTGGTCTTCCCCTCCTCAACTAAAAAATTCGTGGTTGAGGGTGAGGGCAAACTATCGTATCCTCTGGCACCATTAGCTGTGCTTTTAGCCTCTAAAATTGCCGCTGTTTGCAGATCGTAAATAAAGTTTTTTAGCACTCCTTCTCTAATTATAGGAGTGAGATGGGAAGGCATTCCTTCTCCATCTATGGAAGAGGAAGAGATAACGTAGGGAAAGGTAGCATCATCGGTAATGCTAATGGATGGAGAAACTATACGTTTTTTCAATTTAAAGAGTAAAGGTTCCTGCATCTGCCTGGAGAAAATTAACTCCCAATTTAATAATGATATCCAGGAGTTTGGGGAGGGGTTGTTCAGATAAAATCTCATCATTAATCTTTAAGAGAGTACACAATTTTTGAGATTCCCAAACAATCACTTTAAATTTACGACGTGCCCTTCTGCGAGCAGAAAAATCTGTTAGTCTTTTTAAAAATTCTCTCATTTTAATTTTCTTCACTTAAAATTTTATATTCAATTTCTAATTTATCCAAAGAAAATTTCATTCTAACTAAATGAAGTTTCTCCAGATTTTGAGCGGTTTTCTTTAGTTTTTCCCTGTAAAAATGGGAACCCAGGTAATAGTTAAGGTCCTTCCAACTTAGCTTTCCCTCTCCATTTGAGATATCGGCAAATACTACCAAGAGAAGATATGATCTAATTTCTTCTGGAGATAAATCCTTCCATAACCCCTTTTCAGTTAACGTCCATAGTAATTTCCGCTTATCTATACACATATTATTCCCTCTATATATATGATAAGATAAATAATTATTATTGTCAAGGAAATATACGATAAATGTCACCCTTTCATAAAATTTGATATACTACCTCCTACTAAATTGATGGGAGGTGAAAATGAAGAGGTGGCAATTGAGCGCAAAAGAAATAACAAAGTATACTTTTTATCAATGATGCTGTAAGGGGACATCTTAAAGCAAATCAAGCTGCCGAGGAGCTGGAATCTTTCTACAAGGCAAATCTTCAGGTTGAAGAAAGCATTGAGAAAGGAAGGAATAGATGGAATTATCCATGGGAATAGAGGAAAACGATCTCCTCGGCGAATACCGGATGATATAAGGAACAGGATAGATTCTCTTTATAAGGGAAAACATGCCGGCTTTAACATCTCTCATTTTACAGAAAAACTTGAAGAAAGAGAAAATATAGTTCTTTCTCGGGAGACGGTAAGAGGTGTTCTTCTTAAAAAAGGCTCTTATGAAAAAAGAAAAAAACAACCTAAACATAGATCCTGGCGAGAACCCAAACCCAAAGAAGGAATGATGCTACAATACGATACTTGGAGATCATGACTGGCTTGAAGGTAGAGGTCCCAGGATTAAACTCATCGGAGGAATAGATGATGCTACAGGCAATGTTCCTTATGCTCAGTTTGCTTACGAGGATAGCGTAGAGGAAAACATGGCGGTTTTTAAAAAAATAATAGAAATAAAAGGCATACCTTTATCTGTTTATGTAGATAAAGATTCCAAATTTATTACCATTCGTCATCAAAGTATCCATGTTAACTTAAAGAAAGACTACAAAGAAACTCAAATGGGAAGGGCCTGGGATGAGCTGGGTATAAATCCTATCTTTGCTGAGAGCGCCCAGGGAAAGGGGAGAATTGAAAGGCTATGGCAAACATTTCAGGATAGACTGATAAGTGAGTTAAGACTTGAAGGTATATCAACCTTAGAGGAGGCAAATAAGTACCTACATACTGTATTTTTACCGAAATACAACCAGAGATTTACCAGAAAGCCTCTGTTAGAAGAGATAGCTTACAGATCTATCCCTGAAGGAATGGACTTAGATCGTATTCTTTGCCTAAAGGAAAAAAGACAAGTTCATGGGGATCACACTATCAGCTATAAAGGAAGTAAATATTTGATTCTCCCAACTGAAACACGATTTGGTTTTGCTAAAGCTAAAGTAGAAGTGCAGAAACGATTAGATGGATCCATACATATATTTTACCAGGGAGAAGAGCTTAACTACAAACTTATTTCTGTACAAGAAAAAAGATACGTTTCCTCTAAAGATAATGTTTTAGCTATGGCAGGGGTATGACATTTTTATTTTGCAAAAAGTATGACGTATTTACTTTGCATTGACAAGCATTGACAAGGGTTGACAAATCTATTTAAATTATTATAATATTTGTGAATGATCTCACGGGTAAAATTTATATTAAGCTAAAATTAGTAGTAAGTATGTTCTTTCAAAGTAAAGGAACGGATGCCTTTTAGGGGAGCTATAAAGTGGGGGAGACGACTTTTGTCCTGTTATATGGGCGTCTTAGGACAAGGGGATCCGGTGACGCAACCGACCAAAATATTTACTGTAAGACTTAAAGGGAAATATAAAGGTCGGTTTTTTTATTTAATAGTATTGACACCTTGAATAATTGACAATCTAAGCAAATAATTTAGTATAATAACAAATGTGAGGTAAGAATGAGCATAGGAGAAAGGCTAAAGGCATTAAGAAAAAATTTAGGATTAACTCAAAAAGAATTTGCTCGAAAGGTTCAGGGAAAGGTTGATTATACCTATATTGGGAAAGTAGAAAGAGAGGAACAGTATCCTTCCCTTAAAATGCTGGAGAGAATAGGAAAATCTTTTAATGTTCCTTTAAGTTACTTTTTTCAGGATGAGAGTATCTCAAAATCTCTGAATCTTCTCCCTTACGAGATAAAGAAACTGCTTAAAGATAGGAAAAGACAGGGTCTTTTAAGGATATCTCAAGAATTAAATGAACGTGATCTTTTCTTAATAACGCAGATAATCAATATTCTTAGCCAAAGTAAGCCTTCAGGGGCCTTGCAGGTATCGGAGAGAAAAGGTAAATACGAAACAATAAGTGAGAAGAAAAGAAGGATTTTAATTGGTAAAATAGAAAAAGTTTTAGCTACTTCTCCTCATAGTTTATCCTTAAAAGAATCCTGGTTAAGGGAAGTCTTAGGGATAGCCCTAAATGCTCTTAAGCAGGATGAATATCTCGAGGGAAACTCCTGATGTCCTCTAAATTAGTTCTAAAAGGATAAGACATTGCAGGCAAAGCTATCTTCTAAAAAACAGAGGATAATTCTTGCATCAATTTTAATTGTGGTTGTAGTTTTTCTTAGTTATATCTCTGTTCAATCTTTTTGGGCAGATATACACTACCAGGAGGCTAAAAAATTAGCTAAACATACAAAAGGCTGGAAACAGGCGACGGCTAAATATGAGAAGGCTATATCCATCTCTCCGGGAAATGCTGAATATCATGATGAGGCAGGAGAGATTTACTCAAAACTTTCTATGCTTTACCGTGATGATAAGTGGTTCAATGAAGCCGTTTATCACTTCAAAAAATCCTACCAGCTAAATCCTTACAATGCCTGGGCCCATTATCATCTTGCCTGGTGTTACTGGAGTAAGAAGATGTATCCTGAAGCAGCCTTAGAATCAAAAAAGGCTATTAAGCTTGATCCTAACAATGCAACCTACCACTGGCAACTGGCTGCAATTTATGAGGAAATGAGTAAGTTGGAGAAGGCTATAGGTGAGTATAAGGAGGTTCTACGTATTATTCCTGGGCACTCAAAAGCAAAAGAAGCAATAAAAAGAGCCAAAGGAAAAATTCAAAAACAGAGTAAATAAATGCTTTTATTTGCACATACTGGAATAACACTGGGTATTTTTAGTCTATCGCACCATATTTTTTCCAGAATATCTTTATATAGAAAAAAAGAAATAAAATTTGTATCTTTTGCTAAATCATCTATTTCCTTTTCCAGATCTCCGGCAAATCCTGATCCTCCGGCAAACTCTAAAAAATGGTATATTGATTATCGTTTTGTCCTTTTAGGCTCCGTGTTCCCCGACATTGTTGATAAACCTTTGGGAATGCTTATCTTTGCTAATCCTATTGCTAACGGTAGAGTATACACTCACACAATTATTGTTAACCTCATTCTTGTTCTAATAGGGATATGCCTGGTAAAAAGAAAAAGACCTAATTTTCTTATCTTCAGCTTAGCCTCCTGTTTCCACCTGGTTTTAGACGAGATGTGGCTTACTCCTCAAACTCTTTTCTGGCCTCTTTTTGGTTGGGGATTTCCTAAGGAAGACATCTCTCATTGGTGGGAGGGTATATTTCAAGCTCTTTTTACTAATCCCTGGGTATATGTACCTGAGGTTATTGGGGCAGTGGTTATAATAACATTTGGCTTAACTCTTATAAAAAGAAGAGCAATTGGTAAATTTTTGTTTCAAGGAATTATGAGATAATTTGTAGGTATACCCGTGAAAATCCAGATAAAAAACGAACTTCTCCTAATAGATATTCTCTCCCTTATTCTTATTGCTATAATTAGTCTTACTTCCCTGAAAGTGGCAAGGATAATACTTGGTCTTCCCTTTATTCTCTTTTTTCCTGGCTATACATTAATTGCTACCCTTTTTCCTAAAAGACAGAGCCTGGACAGCATAGAAAGGATAGCATTAAGTTTTGGTTTAAGCATTGCTATTGTTCCTCTAATTGGTCTCATCTTAAACTATATGCCCTGGGGAATAAGACTTTATCCTATCCTTATCTCTCTTACTGGACTTATTATAGTAATGTCTGTTGCTGCCTGGATAAGACGCTCCTACGTTCTTCCCTCTGAAAGATTGAGCGTCAGTATAAACATTAATTTTTCCTCCCTTTCCTCCCAATCAAAGCTGGATAAAATTCTAACTGTAGTTCTTATTGGAGCAATTATATCTGCTATAGGAACTTTAATTTATGTTATTTCAACTCCTAAAGTAGGGGAAAAATTTACTGAATTCTATATCTTAGGAGAGGGAGGAAAGGCAGAAGGATACCCAGGAGAACTTGTTGTAGGAGAAACAGGTTATGTTATCTCAGGTATAGTAAATCATGAATATAAACAAGTTACTTATACTGCTAAGGTGCTGATAGGAAATGAGAATAACAGGTCTATTGGCCCAATAATTCTTAAAAACAAGGAAAAATGGGAGAAAAAAATAGGTTTTACTCCTACAAAACCTGGAGAAAATATAAAAGTGCAATTTCTCCTTTACAGAGATGCTCAGCCCGAGCCCTATCGTACCCTTCACCTCTGGATAAATGTAACTGAGAAAAAAATCCTTGCCTCTTAAGCTGTGCCTGGTATAATTAAATTAATAAACAAGGAGCTTTATGGAAGAAGCCCGATCTAAGAACGGTGTACCTATCAGGCTAACTGAAGAAAGATGGTTTCATATAACTGAAGAACATTCAGAAATGGCTGGTTATTATTTTGAGGTTCTTGAGACTATTGAAACACCACAGATGATTTACGAAGGTAAGTCTGATGAATGTATTGCTATAAGAGAGGTCGAACCAGGTAAATATAGTGTGGTTATTTACAAAGAAATAGACAAGAAAGATGGGTTTGTCATTACAGCGTTTTTGACAAGAAGAAAGAAACAATTTGAAAGGAGAGCAAAGTTATGGCCACAATAGAGCTTGAAAAAATTGTAAGCATAATTCCCCTGCTGTTAGAGATTCCCTATAAACGCATTTGGTATAGTTATGATGAGGAAGCAGATGTTTTGTATTTGAACTTTAAAAAGCCCAGCCATGCGGATGACAGTGAACTTACCGATGAAGATATTATTATTAGGTATGAAAACGGAAAGATAATAGGCCTGACCATTCTTAATGCAAGTAAGAGAAAATTTAAGGCAGCATAAATCAGCCTATTAACCAGCAACCAAGAACTAACAACTAAGAACTAACCAATCGATCAACTACTGTTATCCTTTGCCGACCAAGAATCTTCTCAATCTTTTTTATCCTTTTATACCACCGATAAGCTTCTTCCAGGTTTTTAGCTTCCCTCCAGGGCTCTGTGGGCTGAATGATAATAAGCTGATGATGTCTTTGAATTTTGTCGGCAAGTTCTAAAAACTCCACTACTTCCCCGGACAACTGGCTGATTAGAACAAACTGTCTTGGCTCATTTATCTTGCGGGAAAACCCTGCCAAAAATCTGTAAGCCTCACTTACTTTCTCTTCCATCAGGTTAGCCTCAAATTCAAGCATCTTTCTCACGGTCTCCTCTTTTACCCTGAATAAAAACCTCTTGAGCTGGGAAGATGTAGCAGGATCCACTAAAAAATCTACATCTTCAAGATCTACCTGCACACTCTGGAGTACATACTGTATAGCAAGTTTTAAGCTTTCATGGGGGGATCGCTCTTCAGAGTGCATAAGCACCCTATTTCCATTATGAATGGTCAGCCCCACTGGATATCCCTGCTCTGCAACCCCTAAACAGGCACTTAAAAAATTAGTAGCCAACTTATCCTGAGACAGAGGCCCTCCTGCTCTTGTATCATAAATTATATGAGCTCCCTGGCCTGCTTCCAGGAAGAATTCCTTTATCATTAATTTACCCTGCCTGGCCGTAGCTTTCCAGTCAATATGATGCAAACTATCTCCTGAAATATACTCTCTTGTATCAGCATACTCTGTTCCAGGCCCCTTGAGTGGGATAGGCACCTCCCCTGCTCCTCCTCTCCCTCCGCGCAACAAAAATAAAGCTGCTTGAATTAAAGCTACTATCGCTCGGGGGAAAACCTTAAAATCTAAATTAAAAGAAATATTTCCTTCTTTTTTAGTTAATCGATACGGGCCGAAAACTTCCACTTTTATTTTATCTGTAGTGTAATTTCCAGAGATCTCTGATGAAAGTAAAAGTTCAAGATTATGTTTCCCTCCTCTCACCTGCTCAGGTTTTAACCTGGCTTCTTTTAAAGGAGAGGATAAATTCACTGGCAAGTCTGTATTAACCTGACAGGAAAGCTTAACAGTTTTGCTCTGTCCAGCAACTAAAACTTCCTTTACATTATCTGAGTTTAGCTTAATCAGATCATTTATTTTTTCGGCAGTATCTTTAGCTTTTTTATAATCATAAAAAATAAATCCTCCGATACTTAGGGCTAAAGCTGTCAGGAAAGGGTCTATGAAAAGAGCTGCAAGTCCTGCACAACCTAACAAGATAAGAAAAGCTTTATATCCTTTTTCAGTGAAGAATTTGGTGCTTAGTCTCATTCTTTTTTAACTACAGTTTCTCTCAATGTCTCCTGAATAAGACTATCGTCTGAAACCTCCTCCATCTCAGCTTCACGGGATAAAATAACTCGGTGGGAGAGAACAAAGGGAGCAATAATCTTTACATCATCTGGGATCACATAATCTCTTCCTTGAAGATAGGCTCTTGCCCTCGCTCCCTTAAAAAGCCATATAGATGCTCGGGGGCTCGGTCCCATCCTAACAAAATCTCTTTTTCTTATGCCATCTACTAACATTACAATGTACTCTTTCACTCTATCAGAGACATACACTTTTTTTACCTTTTCAATTTCTGCTAAAAGATCCTCAAGCTTTGCCCGGGTGCTAATTTCAGGTGCCTCCAACTCATCAATACGAGATATTATCTCTATCTCCTCAGAAAAGAAAGGATAATCTACCTCTATCTTAAAAGCAAAGCGATCTATTTGCACCTCGGTTAAAGGATAGGTTCCTGCACCTCCAAAGGGCATCTGAGTGGCAATTACTATAAAAGGGTGGGGAAGAGCAAAGGTTGTTCCTTCAATGCTAACCTGGCGCTCCTGCATAGCTTCAAGAAGAGCAGCTTGAGATTTAGGAGTTGCTCTATTTAGCTCATCACAAAATAAAACATTGGTAAATACAGGACCTTTTTTTATTCGAAAAGTAGCATCCTTAGGATTAAAAACAGATGTTCCCACAATATCTGCTGGCAAAAGATCAGGTGTCATCTGCAAACGATGAAATTCCCCACCTATTGCCCCTGCAAAACAACTGGCAATGAAGGTTTTTCCTATACCCGGAGTTCCCTCAAGAAGAATGTGGCCCTCGGATAATAAAGCTAAGAAAAGAGCCTCTATTGTCCCTCTTTTCCCTACTACCTTTGATGCTACCTCATTAAAAACATCTTGTAGCATTTCAGGATATTTTATTCTCTCATCCATTTTTATCCCCCTTCTCGTTTATTTCGATGACTCTTTTACCCATCTGCACATCTAATAAATTGTTTTTGAACCTTTTACCTTTCGCCTTAGGCCTTTAGCCTCTTTTAACCTCGAACCTTGAACCTCTTTTAACATCTTTCTATCCCAATCAGGATGCCTTCGCAAAATATCTTCCACATCTTCCTCATATCTAACCTTTCTCTTTTTAAACTTTAACCACACAACACTCATCACTAAAAGAAAAAAGAGAGAGTACCTTATCTCAAATCTCGATGCAATCTGATAGATTGTTATCTCTGCCTTCTTTAGTTTGGGAAGAATACCTGTGGGATGGTGAGAAGTGTCAATGAATATCCTTTTTCCTTTGATAACCCTTTCCAAAAATTTTTTGTTTTCCTCCTCACCCAGCATAGAATTTATAAAAAGACTTGAGTCAGAGATAAGGTAAATCTTTCCTTTTCCATAGGAAATATCAGCTATCATGAGGAAAGGTCCCTCCCCTTCACCTTTCTCTCTTTTCCCATTTAAGTTATCATCAAAAAAACTAAAAGAGCTGGATATAGCTATTATTTTTCCTTCAAGAGTATTAAACTGCAAAGATGTGGGATAGTTGAATATCAAACTTTTAATATTAGCTAAAGGGCCTACCAAATCTACAGTTTTTGCCAAAACAGAGGATTTGCCTCGAAAAAGAGGGTCCACCACCAGGTGCCGGGAAAAGCGAGTTTTTAATTCCAATCCTTCCAGGATAGAGTTGCCCGATCCAAAATCATCAGCTAAAATGAGCATACCTCCAGCTCTAAGATATCTGGAAATAGATGATACCTCTTCGCTGCTGTAAGTGCCTGAAGGGCCAATTATAAAAAGAGTGGTTTCCATTGGAGAGAGGATAGAGTTAATCTCAGAAATATAGTTTGTAGAAGATGCTTCAGTTTCTTTTTTAAAATCTTTCAATCCATTCCAAAAAGGATTTTCCAGATTAAAATCATCATTGGTAGGGAAAAAACGTATCAGCAAGATAACTATCACTACTCCTGCCAGACACCCTGAAATTAATGCTTTTCTCATTTTTTATCTTTGTTTTTTACTCTTAACCTCGAACATTGAACTTTTTTCAACTGACCAACCGATTAACTGACTAACCGATCTAACCGTTTTTCTGCCTCAGCCAACTCTTTCTCACTTATCCCTTTCGAGCCGTAAAGGAATTTTTCAGTAATAAAAGAAATGAATTCAAAATCATTGTATCCTTTTCCTAATGGTTTTTTTACTAAACTCAGATACTCTCTAATAGTATATTCTGCAGCAATTTTTATTTCGGTAAACTCTCCTACAAGTTTCACTGCCTTAGTATATATCTTAACTATCGGGACAAGCTCTTTTCTATCAACTTTTTCCTCCGGAGCTGCCTTTTTGCTTTCCTCAGATACTCCTTCAGCTTCCCCAATCTCTTTTTCTTTCTTGCGGCTTACGCCAATAAAAAGGGCTAAAAGAGCGAAGAAGGGGAGTAGCGTAAGGGGGTTAACCACTAAAACTTTTTCTTTCTGGTTCAAAGAGGAAATCCAGGCTTCTTGAGGATGCAAAAGAATGGTTATCCTCTCCCATCCCGAAAATCTATAAAGAGGAATATTAAGCTTTACTTTGAAATTTTTTCCCCTAACAAAAGTTTTTACATCTTCCTTTTCTGCAATTACCCTTACTATTGCATCTCTCATAGGCTGACCCTTAAGATCAACTTCTCCTTTAACCTCTGAGGGGAATGGGGGAACTATCACTAAAGGTAAATTAACCATCATAGAAGGAATCTTATAAGTTACAGAAATATTTGTAGTTAAACTTGCAGGACCAATTATCCCCCTGGGAGGAGTAAAAATACTTAAAGGAAAAATTTTGTCCACTTCGGCTGGCAACAATAGCTGGGTCTGGAATTTCCCCTTCTCATTGGTAGTTATCTCGATTATCTTTTGGGCTAATTTCATCTTAACTGGGTAATTTACCAGGGCTGCATCCTCTAACCTGACCTCTCCTTGCACTTTAAAAGGTAGGAGAGGATATACAGGCTCCTGATAACTTGCCTTAATCAGGGGAGTATAAAAAACAGGCTCCAGTAAAATTTTATTAGAAGTAGATGGATAAA
>JAUWZM010000059.1 GCA_030615365.1 Candidatus Aerophobota bacterium
CAGGCTTTCGTGCCCCCAGGAAACATAACTAATTTTTTGGGAATAGCAAAAGAATTTCAGATTAGAGTGGGAATAAACAGACTAATTACTAAGAATAGTAAGCCTTTGGCAGAGTTTTTAAGAGACTACAGTATTAAGGAAGAAAATTGTTTGATTGAGGATAAGTTTCCCTTGATTGAGCTTCCAGTTACTTTAAGTGGTCGGGGTTTGGGACTGAGGAGAAAAAGCTCAAGAAGTGGGCCAGGAATGCCTTGGGGTGGAGCCCCTGGCAAAAGATGTTTGCCAATATCTCGGACACCCTGAAAGAACGGCAGAAATAGGTAAACGATGAGACTCTCCTTTTGAAATTTCTGAGTAATATCAAAAACTTAATCACAGAGAACGCAAATAATTGTGAGTGGTAATAAGCAAAGAGGTCTTTTGCCCTTTACATATTACTTCTCACATCTTATATTCCCTCCCCTCTGTGATCTTCTATGAAAATCATTCTCTTTATTCTCTTCTTTATCCTTAATCTTAATTAAAGTTTATCATAATTTTACTTGTGATTTAACCAATACCCTTTCAGTTGCATTATATATGGCCTAACGCGAATTTTTGACATTTCTCCTTATTTTGATAGAATTAAACAGTATTTCAAAGTTCTAAAAAGAATCGATGATAATGGGTAAATTTCCTTAGTAACAGATAAGTTTTCCTAAAAAAGGCAGGGTTCCTTGCTCGTCATTGCCAGGAGCGAGATTCCTCGGTTTCCCTTCGCTTGGCTCGGGGCTTCAGCTTTAAACAAGCTCCGCAATCTCGAAGTATGCTTTGCAGTCCCATGTAGCTTGCCGATTTATCGGCGAATTAAACCCGCCCAATAAATTGGGCAGCTACAATTGCCAGAGAAAAGGGAAAAGTTTTAGAAAAGCTAAACTATTACTTTTTAGCTATTGACTGGCAGTCTGTTACATAAACAAGGTGAATAGTTTTAAGGGAAAAAATAGAGAGGGGCCGATGAAAAAAATTAAGTTTGGTACTGATGGATGGAGAGGGATAATTGCCGATGATTTTACCTTTGATAATGTAGTGAAAGTAGCTCAAGCTGTGGCGGATTATTACAAGACCCAACCTAATGGGAAAAGGGGTCTGGTGGTTGGTTATGACACTCGCTTTCTCTCTTTTGAATTTGCCCAGAAGTTGACAGAGGTTCTTATAGGCAATGATTTACCTGTCCTTTTTTCACAGTCTGATGTTCCCACTCAGTGTATTTCTTTTGCTGTAAAGGAAAAGAATCTTCCCGGAGGGGTGATGATTACCGCTTCTCATAATCCCCCTGAATTTAACGGGATTAAAATTAAAGGCAGCTTTGGTGGCCCGGCTGCTTCTGATATTACTAACCTCATTGAATCCTTCTTGGGTAAGAGTGAAATTAAAAAGATTAGCTGGGAGGAAGGAGAAAAAAAAGGATTAGCAAGAAAAGAAGATCTTCTCTCATCTTACCTTAGTAAAGTAAAATCGTTTTTAGATTGGGAAATATTAGCTACAGCTCATCTTAAAGTGATTTATGATCCAATGTTTGGGGCAGGCTCTGGTTTAATAAAAAGACTTTTAAAAGAAACTCAATGTCAGGTAATTACTATTCATCCTAAGTATAACCCAGGTTTTGGAGGAATAAATCCAGAGCCGATTGAAGAGAATCTGAGAGATTTGAAGAAAAAGGTGCTTTGTGAAGGAGCAGATTTAGGCATAGCTACAGATGGTGATGCTGATAGGTTGGGAGTAGTGGATGATAAGGGGCGATACCTTGCTCCCAATCAAGTTTTCTCTCTTTTGCTTCTCTATCTGATTGAAGAGAGGGGAATGAGGGGAGGAGTAGCAAAAACAATCTCCTTAGGATATCAGCCAGAGAGGATAGCCCGCAAATATGAATTACCTTTAGAGCAAACACCAGTAGGTTTTAAATATATCTGTGATAAAATGATCACTGGAAAAGTTTTTTTTGGCGGAGAGGAAAGTGGAGGATACGGTTACGGGGAATATCTGCCAGAAAGAGATGGTGTGCTTTCCTCACTTCTTTTTGTAGAAATGGTCACCAAGAAGGGAAAATCTCTTTCCCATATTTTTGATGAAATGGAAAAAAAATTCGGTCATTCTTTTTTTAAGAGGATTGACTTTCAGAAAAAGGGAATAGAGGGGATAGTAGAAAAGCTTTCTTCCTCTCCTCCTTCTTCTCTGGGAGGGATCCCTCTAAGAGAAATAATTACTATTGATGGATTAAAGTATGTAATGGAGGATGAGAGTTGGCTTCTTGTTCGTCCTTCAGGGACTGAGCCCAAGGTGAGGGTATACGCTGAGGCGTCTAAAAAAGGTCAAATGGATAGAATTATTCAACAAGGAGTAAGGATGATCCAGAATATTTAGTTTGCAGTCTATTAGTCCTATGGTCGATAGTCTGGTAGTCAAAAAAATCTCTCACCAGATTTAGGGCTTAGGATCAAGAACTAATTGACTTTTATTTTGTTTTCGACGAAGGATTGCGAACGTGGGGTTATCAGATCATTGACTATTTAGTTGGCGGAGCATTTCTATGTATGAAGATATTCTTATAGCTGGGTTTGGAGGACAGGGGATAATTTTTACGGGAAAACTTTTAGCGTATGCTGGATTAAGAGAGAGCAAAGAGGTAGCGTATTACCCCTCCTATGGAGCAGAGATGCGGGGAGGGACAGCTAATTGCACTGTTATAATTTCTGATTCTATAATTCCCTCTCCCATTATTTCCTTTCCTTTAAATGCTATAATAATGAGTAATCCCGCTTTCTTAAAATTTTTCTATCGAATGAAAAAGGGAAGCAGGGTAATTATAAATACTTCCTTGATCAATGCTGATGCGAATCGTCAGGATATCGAAGTAATTAAGATCCCGGCGAACCAAATAGCTGAAGAATCGGGAAGTGGTAAAACAGCCAATATGGTAGCTCTGGGTGCCTGGATAAGTGTATCTAAGATAGTTACTCTGGAAAGTCTTATTTCCTCTTTTAGGGATGTAATCTCGGAGAGAAAAAAAGCTCTTTTACCTATAAATGAGAAGTCTCTAAGGAAGGGGTGGGAGTTTGTCTCACTACTTGATCGATGATTTTCTTAATTATTTAAAAGTAGAAAGGGGATTATCTCTTAATACCATCCAGGCTTACAAAATAGACCTAAGGCAATTGGGAAGATCGGTTAATAGTGATTTTTTAGAGGTAGATTCTTCTATAATTGGAAGATATATAGCTTCTCTTAGAGAAAAAGGGCATCTTTCCTCCACGTTAAATCGTAAGTTGTCGGTTATAAGAATGTTCTATCGCTTTCTCTTTTCTGAGGGGAAGATAAATTATAATCCCTTGCAGACAATTTCCTCTCCTCGAAGGAAAAGAAAAATTCCTTGTTATCTTTCTTTAAAAGAAGTTGAAGATATTCTTCAGGCACCCTCCACTAATACTTTTTATGGGTTAAGGGATAGAGCTATATTAGAGGTTCTTTATGGATCAGGTATTCGCATTTCTGAGCTTATAGGTCTCAATAGAGGTGATATTAATTTAAAAACAGGATGGTTGAAAGTTTTTGGTAAAGGGTCCAGGGAAAGGATGATTCCTATAGGTAAACAGGCAAAGCTTTGGGTGAGAAGATATTTAAGAGAAAGAAAGGAGGGAAAAGACACCCCTCTTTTTTGTAATAGATACGGGAAAAACCTCTCTCGTCAATATTGCTGGAAGATAATTAAAAAATACGCTAATATTGCTGGAATAAAAAAGACAATCTCTCCTCATACTCTACGTCACTCTTTTGCTACTCATCTTCTTTCCCATGATGCCGACTTAAGATCGGTTCAGGAACTTTTGGGGCATGTGAATATTACCACAACTCAAATTTATACCCATATTACTCAGGAGAGGTTAAAGAAGGTATACAAGAAATACCATCCCCGAGCTTAAAGTAAAGTATGCAATTCTCAGGTAGCCTGCCGATTTATCGGTGTATTAAACCCGTCCCATAAATTGGGCAGCTACAACAATAGATTGCCACATTCTCCTCCGGGAAATTTGCAATGACAGGAAATAGAAAAATTTAAAGGGTGAAAGGGGGGCAATGCAGATAATTACTACTCACACTGGTTCAGATTTTGATGCGTTGGCTTCTATGGTTGCAGCTCACAAGCTTTATCCTGAGGCAAAGATTTGTTTCCCCGGCTCCTTATCCAGAGAGGTAAGGGATTTTATGCATCTTTACGGAGAAATGATTCCTGTAGCAAAAATAGCAGAAAAAGATCTTCCCCAAATAACGCGGCTAATTATTGTTGATACCAGATGGATTAACCGAATTGGAATATTTCGAGGGGTTGTGGAAGAGGGAGAAGCTGAAATTCATCTTTATGATCATCATCCCGATTATCCCCAGGATATTCAGGGAGACTGGGGATTATGCAAAGAGGCGGGAGCTACTGTCTCTTTTTTGGTGAGGTTAATTGAAGAAAGAGAAATCTGCATTACTCCCTTTGAAGCTACCCTTTTTGCTCTGGGGATTTATGAGGATACCGGTTCTTTAAGTTTTTCCTCTACTACCCCCTTAGATCTTGAATCGGTTAGCTTTCTGCTTTCTCGAGGAGCTAATCTTGAGTTTATTTCCAGTTTTTTAAACAGGCAGTTAACTGAGAAGCAGCTTTTGCTTTTAAACAGTTTTTTAAAAGAGGCTAAAATTCACTATGTAAATGGAGTAGAGGTAGTGATAATTGTAACCAAAGTTGATGAATTTGCAGGAGGGCTTTCCCTTCCTCTTCACAAATTTATTGATTTGAAAAATCCCGATGTTGTCTTTGCGTTAATTAAAGCAAAGACAAAAATTTACCTGCTTGCTCGTTCACGAATAACTTCGGTAAATGTGGGAGATATTTTATCCTCTCTGGGAGGGGGAGGACATGACTTTGCTGCTTCGGCTTTAATTAAAGATAAAGATATCAAAGAGATAGAGGCATCCCTTTACGAGGTTCTTGGAAAAAAGATAAACCCCCGACTTACTGTAGGTAAAGTAATGAGGACTGTTCCAGGAATAGTTTCTATTTCAACTTCGCTCAAGGATGCAAAAAAAATAATGCAGCTACATGACCTTCGCATTCTTCCTGTAGGAGAGAAGGAAGAAGTGATGGGAACTATATCGCGGGATCAGATAGACCGTATTGTTGCTCATGGTTCAGATAATGTTTCTTTAAAAGGTTGCTTTTCCCATAAATTCTTCTCTATTCCATCTTCTACCTCTCTTAAGAGGGCACAGGAGGTAATGATAGAAAAGGAGACTTCTCATCTTCTTGTTTTCAAAAATGATAATTTGGTAGGAGTTATCAGCAGTTTTGATATTTTAAATGCGTTTCACCAGGATAAGGAAAAGTTATTAAAGGAGGAGAATGTCAAGGATGCGTTAAGGAGAAAAATTCCTTCTAAGATGATGCACATCTTATGCCGAGCTGGGCAGGTAGGTGAAAAGATGGGCTATAAGGTCTTTATTGTGGGAGGATTTGTGAGAGATATGCTTTTGGGAATAGAAAATCTGGATATGGATCTGGTAGTGGAGGGAAAGGGAATTTCTTTTGCTCAAGAGCTATCTCGAGAATTAAAAGCAAGGGTATTAACGCATCGAGAGTTTGGTACAGCTACTCTTACTCTTCCTGATGAATTTAAGTTGGATATAGCAACTTCTCGCCGGGAATTTTATCCAAAGCCAGCAGCTTTACCCAAAGTTCAGGCAGCTCCTTTGAAAGAAGATCTTTTTCGCAGAGATTTTACAGCGAACTCAATGGCTATTAGTATCAATCCAGACAGTTTTGGGGAACTGGTGGATTTTTTTGGCGGAAGAGAGGATTTAAGAGAGAAAAAACTTCGAGCTCTGCATTCTCGAAGTTTTATAGATGATCCCACCAGAATATTTAGAGCGATAAGATTTGAACAGAGATACGGATTTTGTATAGAGCAAAATACTCTAAAGTTGATTAAGCGTGCTCTGGAAGAGGGAGTTTTTCATAAATTGAGCGGGAAAAGAGTGAAAGAGGAACTGATTCAGATTCTGGAAGAAGATCGTCCAGAGAGAAGTTTTGATAGGATGGAAGAGCTTGGTATTCTAAAAATGATTCATCCCAAAATTCATTTAACGAGGCAGAAAAAAGAGATATTGAACTGTTTGATAGATGTAATTGCTATTTATGAGACCTTATGGGGAAAAAGAATTAAGAGATGGCTGGTTAGACTTTGTGTGTTACTGGAAGAGTTAGAAATTGGGGATATAGTCCAGCTATCTTCTAAGTACACCTTTACTCGAGAAGAAAGACAGGTCCTTATCGAGGCAGGAAAGGATGTGAAGTCTATTCTAAGGGAACTGGAAGTCCCTGATGTCCGGCCCAGTTACATCTACTATTTACTGCAGCCTTTTCCCCCCGAAGTTCTTCTTTTAGCCATGGCTAAAGCAAGGAGTAAAATAGTTAAGAAAAGAATATTCTCCTACCTCTCTCATCTACAAAGAGTAAAGATAGAGGTAAGTGGAGAGGATTTAAAAAGATTAGGGTATAAACCATCCCCTCGGTATGCTCAGATACTGAAGGAGGTTAAAAAAGCAAGGTTGAATGAGATTGTCAAAACCAAGGATGAAGAGATAGCTTTTATAAAGAGAAAATTTGGTAACAGTTCAGCCACTAAGTCACCAAGACACAAAGGAGTGATATAAATTTTAAACTCCTGATGATATTAAGAAAATTATTACATAATCTTGGTGGCTAAATAATTGAAAGTTTTTTAGGAGGAAATTATGACCGCCGTTATTTTTTTATTTATGATAGTAATCGTGTTTTTTTCTATAATTATTCATGAGATTGCTCATGGATTAATGGCCGAGCGCCATGGAGACCCTACAGCAAGAATGATGGGAAGAATAACTCTTAACCCTATCCCTCATATAGACCCCATTGGCACTATTCTTTTACCTGGAATTATGATTTTAATGAGCTTGTTATTTGGTAGTTCTCTCGTTATATTTGGTTGGGCAAAACCTGTTCCTATTAATCCTCGTAATTTAAATAATCCTAAACGAGATATGATGTGGATTGGAATATCTGGTCCGGCAGCTAATTTCGGTATTGCTATCTTTCTTGCTGTTGTTTTTCGCCTTTTAGTCCGAGAGGTATCCTTGGGGGGAATAATTCTTTTTTATGGAGTGGCTATAAATTTGCTTCTCGCTGTTTTTAATTTAATTCCCATCCCTCCTCTTGATGGGTCCAGGATACTATCAGGGTTGCTTCCAGAAAGATACAGCTATCGAATGAGTCAAATTGAGCCTTTTGGATTTATAATTCTAATTATTTTACTGATGGGAGGAGTTCTTAGTCTTGTTTTTTCCGTTATTTTAAGGTTAGCTGCTCTGTTAACAGGAATGTCCTTGCTTTAAACAATTTCTACTTCTTTTTCTCCCCTTGTAATTTCCCCTATGGTTTTTATCTTTTCCCCCTGGTTATCTAAGAAATTAACTATAAGTTGAGCATCTTCAGGGGAAACTATAAGAACCATCCCTATTCCCATATTAAACACTTTAAACATTTCCCCATTACTGACTTTGCCCTTTTCCTGGAGCAAAGAAAAAATAGAAGGAACCTCCCAACTTCCCCTGTAAATATGAGCCTTGCAGTTAAAGGGGAGAATTCGAGGAATATTTCTCAGCATCCCTCCGCCAGTGATATGTGCAATTCCTTTTATTTTAAAGTGACTCAAAAGAGCCATTATCTGAGAGGTATAAATGCGTGTGGGCTTTAAAAGTTCAGATAAAAGGGATGGGGATAAAGATTTCCCTTTTGTAAATAAAATCTTTCTTACCAGGGAGAATCCATTGCTGTGAAGCCCTGAGGAGGAGAGTCCTAATATTTTATCTCCCGGCTTGATTTTTGAGCCGCTGATCGCTTCATCTTTCTCAACTATGCCAACCGCAAACCCAACTAAATCGTACTCCCCTTGTTTGTAAAATGAAGGTACCTCCGCTGTTTCTCCTCCCAAAAGAGCACAACCAGCTCTCCTACAGCCCTCGATTACTCCAGAGATGATCTTTTTTCCTGTATCCAGGGAGAGCTTTCCCATGGACAGGCAATCCAGAAAGAACAGCGGCTTTGCCCCTTGAGCCAGGAGATCGTTTATGCACATAGCCACCAGGTCTATCCCTACAGTGTCGTGTCGGTGAGCAGTTTGAGCTATTTTTAACTTGGTTCCTACACTATCGGTAGTAGCCACTAAAACGGGTTGTTTATAGGCATCCTTATTTAAGGAATACAAACCGGAAAAGAGCCCTATCTTTGATAAAACCTCAGGGGGAGTGAGGGGAAGAATCTTTTTCTTTATCCATTGAGAAAGTTCCTCTCCTTTATCTATATCTACCCCTGCCTCTTTATAGGTAAGTTTTTTTTCCATCCTTTTGACTCCCCTGGGTAATTTATGGTAGTGTCAAAACTTAACCACAGAGAACGCAAACAACTGTAATATGTGATAAGTAATGAGTGATGAAGTTTTACCTACCCATTTACACATCACCCCTCACTTATTGTCCTTCACATATTACATATCACTCATTACATATTACTTCTCACGTCTTATTTCCCCTCTGTGCACTCCGTGGTTTCATATTTTCTTTCATAAAACCTTTTTCTCATTGATTTGGTCTATTCAGTCTGTCTGGTTTGTTACCTATTGCCTATTACTAATAGCCTTTTACTTTTTTTACTTTTCAGTGTTTTTCAGCCGCTAACTTTCCTTGACTCAAATATGTATTTAGTTTGAGGATGCACTCTCACAGGATACTTTCCTGTGAAACAAGCTGTGCAGTAATTTTTAGGATTTTTCACACAACTTCGTATCCCCTTTAAAGATAGGTAACCCAGGGTGTCTGCTTCTATTTTTTGCCTTATTTCCTCTACGCTACAGACGGAGGCAATGAGTTCTTTCTGCACCGGGGTATCAATTCCAAAAAAGCAGGGAAATTTAATGGGGGGAGAGCTTATGCGAAAATGAACTTCCTTGGCTCCTCCTTCTCTGAGAAGACCAATTATCTTACGAGAGGTAGTTCCTCGAACAATAGAATCATCTACAAGGATAATTCTTTTTCCCTTGAGAACTTCTTTAATTGGATTTAACTTTATCCGAACCTCCATGTCACGAACAAACTGGAGAGGTTCAATGAAAGTTCTTCCTACATAGTGGTTTCTGGTTAGACCCATTGCATAGGATATCCCACTTTGATGAGCATAACCTAAAGCAGCAGAGATCCCTGAATCAGGAACAGGAACTACCAGATCAGCCTTAACTGGATGCTCTTGAGCAAGGCATCTTCCCATCTTTTCTCTCACTCGATCGGTGCTTTCGCCAAATACTATACTATCAGGTCGAGCAAAGTATATATGCTCAAAGATACACTGGGCGAATCGAGAAGAAGGGGCTATAATGTAAGAATTAATTCCCTCTTTGTTAATTACAATCATCTCCCCTGGCTCAATTTCCCTTAGATACTTTGCTCCTACTAAGTCAAAAGCACAGGTTTCTGAAGCTAAGAGAAAGCTGGAACCCAGGCTCCCTAAAACTAATGGTCGAAATCCTAAGGGATCTCTTGCTCCTATAAGCTGATCGTTGAAACACATAAGCAGGGAATAAGCTCCCCTTACCTTCTTTAAAGCCTCAATTAAAGCTTTTCTTTTCCCTAAAGATTTATTAAATTTGGTGAAAAGATGGACAATAATTTCTGTATCCATAGTAGATTGAAAAATGGAGCCTCCCAGCTCTAATTTTTCTTTTAGTTTTTGGGCATTTATTAAATTTCCGTTGTGGGAGATAGCAATTCCTTCTCCGAAGAAACTTATTAAAAGAGGTTGAGTATTGGATAAGGAAGTTGAACCCATAGTTGAATAACGGTTATGACCAATAGCTAAGTGACCGGGAAGACCCTTTAGAATCTCCTCATTAAAAACAGCATCTACCAATCCCATTCCCCGATGAGGAAAAACATTAAATCCATCAGAGGTCACTATTCCAGCGCTTTCCTGTCCTCGATGCTGCAGAGCGTAAAGACCCAGATAGGTTAGCCTGGCAGCCTGGGGATGATTGTAAATGCCAAAAATTCCACATTCCTCATGCATACATTTCTCCTGATTTTATTATTCTATAACTTGGCGCATGTATGTCAAATTTTTTCAAAGAGAGCTCTGAAAAAAAGTCTGAGACTGCTCTTTGCTCGATGCTTTCCGGGCACCTGCGGCTAAGTTCTACTCTTAATTTTTATACCGTAGCTCTTATGGGCGATGTATCAGGTTACAGGATAACTAAAAATTTGAACGCGTAGACCCGCCTTGATCGCCGCTGCCTTATGGAAACACCTCGCCGAGCAGCAAAAAGAAAAAGGATTTTTCAGAACTCTCTCAAAATTTTAATATTTATTGACAAATCAGGATTATTATATTAAATTTGTGACAGTTTAAGTTTACCATTTTCACCGCAGAGCACGCGGAGTTCGTGGTGATTAATTACAAAGAATGAAAATATTCAGAAAACGGGAGAAAAATGAAAGTTTCATATAAGCACCTTAAACAATTGATAGATTTTCCTTATTCTCCGAAGGACCTTGCTTTTAAGCTCACCAATCTAGGATTGGAAGTAAAAGGGATGGAAAATTTTGGCAAATTGGAAAAGGTAATCGTAGGAAAGATTCTTTCCATTGAGGATCATCCCAATGCTGATCGATTGAAAGTAGTTAAATTGGACATAGGGAAAAAGAAGATTTCCCTGGTATGCGGGGCTCCCAATATTCAAGAAGGGATTTTTGTTCCTGTAGCCCTGGAGGGAGCTGAGCTGCGAGGAGGGGTAAGGGTAAGAGAGGTTAAGGTAAGGGGAGTTGCCTCCCCAGCTATGATCTGCTCGGAAGATGAATTAGATCTGGGGAAAAATCAATCTAAGGTAATGGTCCTTTCCTCTCATTCTTCCCCGGGAATAAGTGTTGCTGAAGCTCTGGACCTGGATGATATTATTTTTGATTTAGAGATTACCTCTAATCGAGGAGACTGCTTGTCGGTAATAGGAGTTGCTCGAGAAATAGCTGCGTTATTAGGGGGAAAGTTAAACTTACCTTCCTGCGTCATTGAAAATACTGTCTTTAGAAAAGACGGTATCCGAATACAGATAGAGGATTTTGATCTTTGCCCTTACTATGGAGCAAGAGTAATCAGGAATGCAAAGGTGGCTCCTTCTCCTCTATGGCTAAGGAAGAAGATCTTAATTTCAGGGGGGAAACCTATAAACAATGTTGTTGATGCTACCAACTATGTTATGTGGGAGATGGGACAGCCCTTGCATCCCTTTGATTACCGCTTGCTTAAAGGCAGACAAATAATTGTGAGGCGAGCAAAGAGAGGGGAGAATTTGATTACTCTGGATGGGGTTGAAAGAAAGTTGCGTGAGGATATGTTGGTAATTGCTGATGCTGAAAAGGCTGTTGCTCTTGCTGGAATAATGGGGGGAGAGGAAACGCAGGTAGACTCCTTCACTAAGGATATTCTTTTGGAGTCAGCTTACTTTAATCCATCCTCTATCCGTCAAACTTCTAAAAAATTAGGATTGGGAACAGAGGCTTCCTTTAGATTTGAAAAGGGCGTTGATCCCTTTGGGGTAAAAAGAGCTCTTGATCGAGCATCTCTTCTTATTCAAAAAATTACTGGAGGAGAAGTAGAAGACCCTCCTCAGGAGGAGGGGGATTTACCTCAAAGAAAAAAATGGGCACTTTTTTGCCCCTCTCGTGTGAATCGAATTTTAGGAAGCAGGATTTCTTCAGATAAAATAAAGAAATTAATTACCCAATTAGGATTCCAGGTGAAAGAAGAGGGAGAAAAGTGGAAGGTAGATATTCCCTCTTTCCGCCAGGATATTTATCGAGAAATTGATCTCATAGGGGAGGTGTCTAGAATTTATGGGTATGATCGCATAGGAACTACCCTTCCCTCCCTGGGAAAAGAGGAGGAAAGAGAAAGCAACGAAGAAAAAGTGAAAGATTCTATAAAGCAGCTCTTAATAGGATTTGGATTTCACGAAGTAGTAACAAGTAGCCTGGTGGGAGAAGATGCATTTAAAAAGACAGACCTATTTTATCAAGAACAGGTAAAAGTCCGCAATCCTCTATCCAGTCAACAGCAAATACTAAGGGCTTATCTTTTTCCCCAGCTTCTGGAGGCAGCTTCTCACAACGTGAATCAAGAGGTAAAGAAATTGAGGATTTTTGAAGTGGGCAAGGTATTCAGTAATAAAGAAGATGGTTTTCAAGAGAAAACTTTTTTAGCCGGATTGATTTTAGAAGAAGGATTTGATTTTTTTTCTCTAAAAGGAATAGGAGAGGCCCTACTGAAGGTTTTAAAGATAAAAAAGGTAGAGTTTGGTTCCTGCTCTTATCCTTATTTTTCTTCAGGGGAAACCGCGTTAATTAAAAAAGATGGTGTAGCCCTGGGAGTAATGGGAAGGGTGAATGATAGGATAGTGCAGAATTTTAAACTTCCCGGTCAGGTTTACATTTTTGAGTGGGATTTTTCCTCTCTTTTTCCTTTTTGGACAGGAAAAAAGAGATTTTATCCTCTCCCCAAATTTCCCTCTGTTCAAAGAGATTTAGCTATAGTACTCAAAGAAGATATATCAGCACAGAAGGTAAAAGAGGAAATTTTGAGAGAGGGAATATACCTGGAAAATGTAGAATTTTTTGATGTGTATCAGGGACAGCCCATTCCTTTCGGATATAAAAGTTTAGCTTTTCGCCTCACTTTTCGTCATCCAGAAAGAACTTTGAGGGATGAGGAAGTAAATGAAATTCAGGATACGTTGCTCAATGGACTTGAGAAGAAATGGGGGGTTTATTTGAGAAAAGAATGGGGGGAAAATTCGACCGAGAAATAAAGGTTAATTATAATTTATCTTACTATTTTTTACCGATATTTTAACAATTATTAAAACAGAAGAAAGATAAAAGATTTTGCATAGATTCATTTTGGAGGGGAAAATGGGGAGCAAGAAGACACGATATTGACAAAGAATGAAAATTGATTATAATTTACTTTGCTGGTGTTGGGATAAGGTATCAAAAACAAGAGAGATTTCTACAAAAAATGGAGGTTATCCCTCTTGACAATTTTAAAAATTAGTATATTATATATCCAGTATTGCAGATAACGATCTTTGAAAAATAGGTAGAGTAGATAGCTTTAATGTCAAGTATCAAAAAGAAAATTATTTACATGGAGAGTTTGATCTTGGCTCAGAACAAACGCTGGTGGCGTGCTTTATACATGCAAGTCGAGCGGAGATTGACTCTTTTTTTCGGGTAACCTTCGGGTTATCCTAAATTTGAGTTGATCTTAGCGGCGAACGGGTGAGTAACGCGTGGGTAATCTACCCCTGAGACTGGGATAACACCTCGAAAGGGGTGCTAATACCAGATGATGTTAGCAAGCATCAGCTTGCTAACCAAAGTCGGTTTTTAATCTTCGCTCAGGGACGAGCTCGCGTCCTATTAGCTAGTTGGTAAGGTAAGGGCTTACCAAGGCTATGATGGGTAGCCGGCCTGAGAGGGTGTTCGGCCACACTGGGACTGAGACACGGCCCAGACTCCTACGGGAGGCAGCAGTAGGGAATCTTCCGCAATGGGCGAAAGCCTGACGGAGCGACGCCACGTGGACGACGAAGGCTTTCGAGTCGTAAAGTCCTGTCAGGAGGGACGATGTTCATTTTTTTTATGATGGATGACGGTACCTCCAGAGGAAGCTCCGGCCAACTACGTGCCAGCAGCCGCGGTAATACGTAGGGAGCGAGCGTTGTTCGGATTTACTGGGCGTAAAGAGTGCGTAGGCGGTTATATAAGTCAAAAGTGAAATCCCTATTCCCAAGATAGGAACTGCTTTTGATACTGTATGACTGGAGAGCAGGAAAGGGAAACGGAACTCTGAGAGTAGCGGTGAAATGCGTAGATATTCAGAGGAACGCCAGTGGCGTAGGCGGTTTTCTGGTCTGCTTCTGACGCTGAGGTACGAAAGCTAGGGGAGCGATCGGGATTAGAGACCCCGGTAGTCCTAGCCGTAAACGATGGATACTAAGTGTGGGGGGAGCATTACCCTCTGTGCTGAAGTTAACGCGTTAAGTATCCCGCCTGGGGAGTACGGTCGCAAGACTGAAACTCAAAAGAATTGACGGGGGGCTGAACAAGCAGTGGAGCACGTGGTTCAATTCGACGCAAAACGAAAAACCTTACCAGGGCTTGACATGCTAGTAGTAACGACCTGAAAGGGAAGTGATTCTAACCTTCTGGTTAGAAAGCTAGCACAGGTGGTGCATGGCTGTCGTCAGCTCGTGCCGTGAGGTGTTAGGTTAAGTCCTTTAACGAGCGCAACCCCTCTCCTTAGTTGTCAGCGGGTCAAGCCGGATACTCTAAGGAGACTGCCGCTTATAAGGTGGAGGAAGGTGGGGATAACGTCAAGTCATCACGCCCCTTATGTCCTGGGCTACACACGTGCTACAATGGTTGGGGCAATGGGATGCAACTCCGCGAGGAGAAGCCAATCCCCTAAGACCAACCCCAGTTCGGATTGCAGGCTGCAATTCGCCTGCATGAAGCCGGAATTGCTAGTAATCGCGGATCAGCTATGCCGCGGTGAATACGTTCTCAGCCCTTGTACACACCGCCCGTCACACCACCTGAGTTGGACGCACTCAAAAATACTCAACTAACTGGCTTGCCAGAGGAAGGGCATTGAAGGTGTGTTTGGCAAGGGGGATGAAGTCGTAACAAGGCAGTCGTACCGGAAGGTGCGGCTGGATCACCTCCTTTCAAGGGATAGAACAATTGCTTGAATGAAAATAAACCCTGTTCGATGTTTGCTATCTAATAGGGTATAAAAAGTTGTCTACTCTGCCTTCTTTTTCGTTCGGGCTCATAGCTCAACAGGCTGGAGCGCTGCCCTGATAAGGCAGAGGTTCCTGGTTCAAGTCCAGGTGGGCCCACCATAAAAATATTTAGAACTGTTTTTATGGGAAGCTGGATATCAAAAAAAGTGAGTAACCAGAAAATTTTTTCTGGGGATGTAGCTCAGTTGGGAGAGCGCCGCCCTTGCAAGGCGGAGGCCGGCAGTTCGAATCTGCTCATCTCCACCATAGTAAGTTGATTTTTATTTGCTCTTTGGCAACTGCATAGTGATTAGGTTATCTTTACCATCAAACTAATAAGGGAGTAAGATGGATACCTTGGCACTGGGAAGCGATGAAGGACGTGGCAGGCTGCGATAAGCCTCGGGTAGCCGTCAACAGGCTTTAATCCGGGGGTTTCCGAATAGGGCAACCTAGTGAAGGTTATGCTTCACTACTTATATCTGAATATATAGGATATAAGGGCAAACCAGGGGAATTGAAACATCTTAGTATCCTGAGGAAAAGAAAGCAATAGCGATTCCCCCAGTAGCGGCGAGCGAAAAGGGATGAGCCCAAACCAGATGAATGTTAAAACCTACAGGCATTGTTCATCTGGGGTTGTAGGTTTGACGAATCCTAAGCTGTAGCGCGGGAGAAAGATTTTTTTCTTTAGAGGAACGACACTGGAAAGGTCAGTCAAAGAAGGTAATAACCCTGTACTCGAAAGAGAAAAAGATTTTTTGCTTGTCAAACCTGAGTACCACCGGACCCGAGAAATCTGGTGGGAAACCGGGAGGATCACCTCCCAAGGCTAAATATTCCCCAGTGACCGATAGTGAACAAGTACCGTGAGGGAAAGGTGAAAAGAACCCCGGGAGGGGAATGAAATAGAACTTGAAATCTTACTCCTACAAGCAGTGGGAGCTCGTTTTTTATCGTTTAAGCGAGTGACCGCGTACCTTTTGCATAATGGGCCGGCGAGTTACTTGGAGTAGCAAGGTTAAGGGATACATTCCCGGAGCCGTAGCGAAAGCAAGTCCTAACAGGGCGTTAAGTTGCTTTAAGTAGACCCGAAACCAGGTGATCTATCCAAGACCAGGATGAAGTACACTTGACCGTGTATGGAGGTCCGAACGCACCTACGTTGAAAAGTGGGGCGATGAGTTTTGGATAGGGGTGAAAGGCTAATCACACCTGGCGATAGCTGGGTCTCCCCGAAATAGCTTTAGGGCTAGCCTTGTGTATGGATGACTGGGGTAGAGCACTGAATGACAAAGGGACCCTCGTGGTTCCTTTGATCAACCAAACTCCGAATACGGTCATCATTAATCACAGGAGTCAGACTATGGGGGATAAGCTTCATGGTCGAGAGGGAAACAGCCCAGACCGCCAGTTAAGGTCTCCAATACAGACTAAGTGGGAAAAGATGTGAGGGCACTTGGATAGCCAGGAGGTTGGCTTAGAAGCAGCCATCCTTTAAAGAGTGCGTAACAGCTCACT
>JAUWZM010000081.1 GCA_030615365.1 Candidatus Aerophobota bacterium
CCTGTTGGCAAAAAAAAAGAGATTTCACCTTCTCCTGCCCCCAAAGATGGTCTTTCCCAGAGCTACATCCGTTATGGAGGGGGCGAGATGCGCCCTGAAAGAAAAGGAGAAGTTTTTCTCAAGCAATCTATAGGAGAAAAAAAGCTAATTCAGCCTCCAGAAGAGGTAGCATTTTTGCCTCAAAGATCTTTTCCCGTAGCTTTTCCCAGGAGGGAAATAAAACCCTTAAAAGTAGTGTCAATTCCTTCTAAAAAAGAAATTCCTCTTTCTGCTTTTAAGATAGCGTTCTCTCCCAGTATTAGTTTTCAACCACCTTTCCCGAGAAGAGAAATGGGACCATCTAAAGAAAGGCCCGTTTTTATGCTAAAAGAAAGAAAAGGGGTAATTCAACCTCCCTTAGAAACATCTTTAGCAGAAAAAGTCTACTATCCGGAACAAATTGAGAAATCCCCTCTTCCTTACTTTTACTTATCTTCTTCCCTGGGAAGTTACGACAACTTTAATTATGGAGTAAATTATGGAAGAGAACTAAATACCACTAAATATCTTTTAGCTGTAGAAAGAAACTCCTCTCCCCTGTGGAGTATTTATGAGGAAGCAGGGTTAAGCCAAAATCTATACAAGGAAGATGACAAAGTTGGACTTACGATTAGCTGGAATAATCCGGGAGAAAGTGGGTGGGGATTAGTAGCAGAAGCTTACCAGGAAAAATTGGAATTTCCTGATAAGAAAAGGGAGCAAACTAAAGTTTTCTTTCAACCAATGCTGGAGCTAACCAGAGAGAAAAACATCTTTAGGCTAAATGGATGGATAGAAACAGTGGGAGGGTTAGATCAACCAGCTACTGGAGCTACTACAAGGTGGGAAGATATGACTTTTGGTGCCCAGATAGAAATGCAAATGAGAGAAAGTCCTATAAGTTTAGGTATCAGAGGGGATTGGGAATCTCTCAAAGGAGATTATAATCGCCAGGAAAATCAAGCGTATCTTTGGGGAAAACACAGATCCTTGCTTTCAGGTAAAAATATAGTGGTAAGTTTAGAAGGAGGAATAAAAGGGATTAAGGGAGAAAAGGCAGAATTTGTCCCTTCTCTTAAGGTTGACTATTTTCTTAGGCCTTCCTGGAGGATAAATCTCGGGGTGGTGAAGAAATTCTACCTTCCCTATTTTTCTTGGTTATATCTAAACAGAGACTATGGCTATGTGGGTATAAATGAGAATTTAGATGCAGTAAATCTATGGGATTATCGATTAAGATTGGAATCTCAAAATTTACCCAAGGTAGATATTGCCCTGGAAGTATTCTACAGTAATGGGAGGGGGGTTGTCTGGGACTGGGATGGAGATGAAAACACACCAGAGAATGTTAAATTAAGCCGGCAGGGATGGAAATTGGAATTTACCTATCATTCTAGTCCCTCTTTTAGGCAGGAGTTGACTTTTATTAGTCAGAACGCAGAAAATATCGATCCCGCACATCCCGGTTGGGTAATCACCTATTCTCCCCGGAACAGTGGACAGCTCTGGTTAAAATGGGAGGAAGAGGGATGGGTAGTTGCAGTAGGAGGGGAATGGATTGGCAAGAGATATTACGATTTAGAAGATTCTTCAAAAGAGTTACCTCCTGGTTGGAGAGGAAGACTTAAAGTATCCAGAAAAACAGGGAATTGGAAGATATTCGCTGAATTAGAATTAAACGATTATTGTTTATGGGGATTAGGAGGGGGGAAATACTACAAGCTCCCCAAACAAAAAGTTAACGCAGGAGTGGAGATTAAACTATTTTAACGGACCTCCTTTAAAATAGTAATTAAAAGCCCAAGGGAGGTTGATATCTGAATTTGAAGCGGCAAACATCTATCGTCGATAGAAAACCACATCTTAATACCTGCTCCATCAGTGATTTCCTCGCAAACTAACGCATCATAAACCCCCATGTATGTATACACTTTTTCCGTCCCAGTTACTTCAATTTTCACCTTTTTAAAACCATTGGTATCTACTAAAAAGATGGTGAAAACTTTACCCACCGTGAGCTGTTGGTCTCTTAGCCAATAGATTAAACTAATCATATCCAGAAAAGGGTAAGAAATTTTTCTCTCCCATTCCTTATTTTTTTTTAGATTTTTAAATACAGCTACTTTGCTTTCCAGGTCAATTAAGATATTTACCTTTTCCTGGTGGGAACCTTCATTGATATCCATTCTTATCATCCGAGGATAAAGAGTATGTAAATCAGCAAAGCTTTCTATCCTATCCTCAACCTTAAGGAAAAGGGAAAGAAAATCCGAACCTTTGGTATGGGAGATAAAAAGGTACGTGGGATAGCCATCAACCTCAGTGATCTCTTTTACCTCAAGCTCCTGGTCAGCTATAGGCAAACCTAACAGTTTCACATTATACACCAGTTTTTCTCCTACCTTGAAGGGGTGGGAGATTCCTGGTAGATTAGTGAAAAGGAAGAGGAATAAAAAACAAATAAGTACCTTAAGTTTGTTGTCACGAAACAGCATCAATTTGTGTAATCCCAGTTTCAAGAAAATTTTTTATTATTATAACACAAATTGTAAAATTTGCCAATAAGCGAATAAGTTGACTTTTTTCATAAAACTGTTAATAATTAGAGTGTAAAGGTAGCCACAAGATTGGGAGATAAGCATAAGATTGTTTTATTTTGGGACTCACCCAAGCCCTTTAATGAAAATCTGAATTAGTACGGTGAGAATAAATGGAAAAAACCATCGAGGTAAAGAACTTAATTAAAATCTATAAACGGGAAATCGTAGCAGTAAACAACATCTCCTTTTCTGTACACAAAGAGGAGATTTTTGGTTTTTTAGGACCGAACGGAGCAGGAAAATCAACTACCATTAAGATATTAATTGGCTTGATTAAACCAACCAATGGAAAACTTTTTCTTAATGGAATTGATATCGCAAAACAGCCCTGGCAGATAAAGCAGAATGCAGGCTATGCTGCCCAGGAAACAGCCATTGATGATCGCCTGACCTGCCTTGAAAACATTTACCTTCAAGGCCATTTTTACCATCTTCCTAAAGAAGAAATAAGAAGACGCAGCGAAGAAGTGTTAAAAATGTTTAACTTGTTTAACCGAAGAAATAGCTTAGCTGATACTTTTTCCGGAGGTATGCTGAAGAGATTAGATATAGCCGAGGCATTGATTCATCGTCCTAAGATACTATTTTTAGATGAGCCAACCCTGGGATTGGATGTTCAAACCAGGCAAACTATCTGGGAGTATATCAGGAAGCTGCGCCATGATAACCAGATGACTATCTTTCTTACCACGCATTACATGGAAGAAGCGGACGCCCTTTGTGATCGAGTTGCCATCATTGATCAGGGGGAAATCAAAGCCATAGATAGCCCGGAAAAACTAAAGCAGCAGATAGGTGGAGATATCATCACAGTAAATTTTTCCGCAGCTGACAATGGGAAAATTCAAAATGTTTTGATGGAAGTTAGACAGATCCCTCGGGTAAAGGAAGTTGATCTTGGCAGAAGTGAAATTTATCAAATAATAGTGAGCCAAAAGGGAGATAAAATTATTCCAGAAATTTTTTCTATCTGTCAAAAAAACAAGGTAAGTATTAACTCCATTCGTCTGAAAAGGCCCTCTCTGGAAGATGTATATCTTCACTTTACCGGCAGGACAATTCAAGAGAAAGAGGGAAGCAAGGAGGATTTAATGAAAACTCGCATGATGAGACACAGGCTTCGCCGATGATGAGATTACTCATAGATAGCTGGTGGGTAGCGTATAGGGAGTTGATAAAGTTTTTTCGTGAAAAGGCAAGATTGGTAGTGGTTGTTATTCAACCACTTGTTTGGCTGGGATTAATGGGCAATATGATGAGTGGGATGATGAATAACAATATGGCATCCAGAGCCCTGGGAGTAAGCAATTATCTTGATTTTATGACTCCAGGGATAATTCTTATGACTACTCTCTTTGGAGGAATGTTTGGAGGCATGACCATAATCTGGGACAGACGGATTGGATATCTGGAAAAGCTATTGGCCTCACCCATCAAGAGAGGAGCAATTCCCCTGGGAAAAAGCATCTCCAGTATGATCCAGGGAGCAGTACAGGTAGCGATAATCGTTGTTATTGCATCTTTATTTGGAGTTCGCTTTCAGACAGGAATTCCTGGTATATTACTCATTATATTTATCGCTATGCTATTCTGTTTAATCTTATCTGGATTCTCTTTAGTTTTAGCTTCAATAATTAAAACTCACGAGACCTTGATGGCTGTAATTAGCTTTTTTATGATGCCCTTGATGTTCACCAGCAATGCTTTATTCCCTATAGCTGTAATGCCAAAATGGCTTGCTGCTATTGCGAAGATAAATCCAGTTTCCCTTGCTGTCACTTCTATAAGAGAGCTAACTATCCATGGTTGGGAATGGGAAAAGATACTCCCCTCTCTAAGTATAGTTGTAATTC
The DNA here is from genome assembly GCA_030615365.1 of Candidatus Aerophobota bacterium. The sequence goes on from JAUWZM010000081.1 coordinate 4,472, forward strand.
TTTGTATTGCCTCTATGCTAATCTCTCAATTTGCCTTCCAGCGTGAGACAGTGGAATGATAGGTACCCCAAAAGTTAGACAAGAGAAAATGTGAAAGATAAACCCGGATTCGGTAAGTAGCTTGCCGATTTATCGGCGCATTAAATTCGCCCAATGAATTGGGCAGCTACTAGTGCAGTCAAGCAAGCTTGACCACTACACTACAATAATTGTAGTGGCCGAGTTTACTCGGCAAATTAGATCAAACAAATTTTTGATTTTATAAATTCCTATACCTCGAGAAAAGTCTTGGCATTACTTTTATCTACATCAGGAGAGTATAATGAAAGCCGCTGTTTTAGAAACCATTGAGAACTTAAAGATTAAAGAAATCCCAAAGCCTGTCCCCTTGTCGGGAGAAATTTTAGTAAAAATTAAAGCGTGTGCTATCTGTGGAACTGATGTAAGAGTATATCATCATGGACACAAGCATATTAGATTTCCCCGGGTTACAGGACACGAGCTAACCGGAGAAATTGTAGAGATTGGGGACAGGGTAAAAAATTATAAGGTAGGACAAAAATTAGCTGTAGACCCAGCTATTCCCTGTGGGAGTTGTTATTACTGTCGGAGAGGAATGCAGAGTATGTGTCTTAATCTTAAAGCCATTGGTTATCACTATAATGGTGGATTTGCTGAATTTATGGTTGTCCCTGAAGATGCGGTAAAAAATGGATGCGTCAATCTTCTTCCTTCCAATGTAAGCTTTGAGGAAGGTGCTTTAGCTGAGCCTTGTGCCTGTGCTATAAATGGGCAAGAGCTATCTCAAATCAAACCGGGGGATACAGTGGTAATAATAGGAGCAGGTCCTTTGGGTTGTATACATATGCAATTAGCCAGGGTGAGGGGAGCTGCGAAAGTCATCGCCATAGATTTATCTCCATCTCGTCTCAATTTTGCTGCTAATTTTGTTGAGCCTGATGTGACAATTGATTCCTCCTCTGATGATGCAATATCTAAGGTGAGAGCAGAAACTCAGGGACGCGGAGCCGACAAGATAATTGTAGCCTGCCCCAGTGGAAAAGCCCAGGAAGATTCTCTTAAAATGATATCTCCTCGAGGAATTGTCAATTTCTTCGGAGGATTACCAAAAGATAAGCCTTTCATCAAATTCGATTCTAACCTGCTTCACTATGGAGAGTTTTATGTAGTTGGAACTCATGGCTCTGCACCTCGGGATAATAAATTAGCTCTTCAGCTTATCTCTCAGGGTAAGATAAAAGTTGAGGAACTGATTACTCACCGTCTTCCTTTAGATAAATTAGAAGAGGGGATAAGGTTAGCTGAGAGTGGAGAATCAATGAAAGTAGTTATTTGTCCGGAGTAAAAAGGTTAATTTTCTCTTTCGAGAAAATTTATCTGAACTATGGCGTTGGTGGGACATTTAATGGCACAGACCCCACATTTCTGGCAATTTCGAGGATCAATGCAGGCAAGATCATTCAAAAGCTCACAGGCATCAAAAGGACAGAACTTCTCACATAAACGGCAAGTTATGCAAGACTTTTTGCAAACCTCTCGAGCTTTTTTGCCCTTTTCTAAAGAACTGCAGGCTACCTTATAATTTATATCATCAAGACTCTCCAGAGAGATTATGTGTCGAGGACAAGCCCCTACACAGCTTCCACATCCTGTGCATTTATTTAAATCAATTTGTGGAAGTCCTTTCACCATTTTTATAGCATCGAAAGGACAAGCTGCTTCGCAATCACCAAATCCAATGCACCCATAAGGACAGGCTGTATCTGCCCCCATTATGATGTTTGCTGCTCCACAGCTCTTTACTCCCTGGTAAATTGCCTTGTTAGTTCTCTGTTCGCTCTGAGCGCCACAGTGAATAAAGGCTACTCTTTTTTGAACAGTTGCCGATTCCACACCCATTACACGAGAAATCTTCTTCGCAGCATCACTTCCCCCCGCTAAACAACTGCTCGCTAAGGTACTGTCTTTCGCAATGGCCTCGGCTAAAGCTCTACAACTGGCAAAACCACAGGCACCACAATTTACGCCAGGAAGAGCATCAAGGATTTGTTCTGCTCGAGGGTCAACCTTTACCCTTAATTTTTTGTGGGCAATAGATAAAACAAAAGCAAATAACGCAGACATCCCCCCCATTACCATAATAGATATCAAAACTAAACCCATTGATCTTCCCCCAATTTTAGGATGTCCCAATGAGACCGGTAAAGCCCATAAAAACTAAGGCTAAAAGGCCAGCGGTAATCAATGTGATAGATGCTCCCCGTAGGGACTTAGGGATATTAGCAAACTCCAGCTCTTCCCTTATCCCGGCCATTATCAACATAACTAAAGTAAATCCAGCCCCGGCTCCAAAACCAAAAGCTATACTCTCCAAAAAAGAGTATCCTCGCATAGGTATTGACAGTGCTAAGAAAAAAATACCACAGTTAGTGGTAATAAGCGGTAAATATATTCCTAAAGACCTGTATAGAGCAGGGCTTGTCTTACGGATAAACATCTCTATCAGTTGAACTAAAGAAGCAATGACTAAAATATCAGAAACATACTCTAAGAAAGGAAGATTAAGCCCAACAATAATGAAGTGATTAATAGGCCAGACAATAACTGCCGTGAGAGTCATAACAAAGGTGGTAGCAAAACCCATTGCTAAGGATGAGGATATTTTCCCTGATACACCAATGAATGGACAGATGCCCAAAAAGTATCGCAGAACAAAGTTGTTTATTAAAACAGTGCCCAGCAAAATCAAAATTATTTTCATTTTATTTCCAATTCTTGCAGCTGGTTAGCTTCTTTCTTTTGCTGCTTTAATAAAATACCTGAATAGAGGGTGAGGAGCTCCTGGACGAGAGTTAAACTCTGGGTGAAATTGAGCAGCCACAAACCAGGGATGCCTGGGGATCTCAATTATCTCTGCCAAATTCTTTTCTGGATAAATCCCCGCTATTCTCAGTCCATTCTTTGTGAGAATCTCTTTGTATTGATTGTTAAATTCGTATCGGTGTCGATGGCGCTCATATACTGTATCTTTTTTGTAAGCTTCCCAGCTACGACTATCCTTTTGGATTTTGCACTCATAATCTCCCAACCTCATGGTTCCTCCCTTTTTCCTTACTCCTTTTTGCTCGGAAAGCAAATCTATTACTGGATAAGGAGTATCAGAATCAAACTCCGTGCTATCAGCTTTTTTTAGCCCGGCTACATTCCTGGCAAACTCAATAGTTGCACATTGCATCCCCAGGCAAATTCCCAGGAATGGAACATCTTCTTCTCGAGCAAATTGAACAGCTCTTATTTTTTCCTTCATTCCTCTGGGACCAAATCCTCCTGGAACAAGAATTCCCTGGAAGTTCTTTAATTTTCCTACAGTACCATTTTCCAGCTCCTCAGCTTCTATCCACGCAACGTTGACCTTCACGTTATTGGCAGCTCCCGCATGAGTGAATGCCTCAATTATGCTCTTGTATGCGTCCCTCATTTTTACATATTTACCCACCACAGCTATTCTCACTTCCTTTTGAGTGCGATTTACCTTCGCTACCCACTGGGACCACTCTGTCAGATCTTTTTTATGGGTAGATAAATTCAGTTTCTTTAGTATCTTATCAGTTAAACCCTCTTTCTCAAAACGAAGGGGAACCTCATAAATATTTTCAACATCTATAGCTTGAATAACGTCTCCTTCCCCTATACTGCAGAAAAGAGATATCTTGCTCCTTGCCTCTTTAGTTAAAGGAACTGGCGTACGGCAGAGAATAAAATCAGGTTGGATTCCTATCTCTCTTAATCTACCTACGCTGTGCTGGGTTGGTTTGGTTTTAAGCTCCCCTGTAGGGGAAATAAATGGGAGGAGAGTCAGATGGACAAATAAAGTATTATCTTTTCCTTCTTTTAACCGAAACTGTCTTATAGCCTCTAAGAAAGGAAGGGATTCAATATCTCCTACTGTACCGCCAATTTCAGTAATTACTACATCAGCTTTATCTTTATACGCTACTTTTCTTATTCTTTCCTGAATTTCTTCGGTAATATGAGGAACAACTTGAATGGTTTTTCCTAAGTAATCTCCTCTTCTTTCCTTCCCAATCACTGAGGAATAAATTTGTCCGGTAGTGACATTATTATAATGGGATAGATCTATTCCTACGAATCTCTCGTAATGACCAAGATCTAAATCTGTCTCGGCACCGTCTCGAGTTACAAAAACTTCTCCATGTTGATAAGGGTTCATTGTTCCAGGATCTACATTAATATAGGGATCGAGTTTAAGCATGCCAACTTTCAATCCCCTACTTTTAAGGAGAGTTCCCATAGAGGCTGAAGCTATTCCTTTTCCCAAAGAAGAAAGAACCCCTCCAGTAACAAAAATATTCTTGGCCATTTATCTTTTCTTCAAGCGTATAATTTTAACCAATGAGGAAGTCAAAAAGTTTAATTAAGGTAGGTCTTATTTTGTTCCTTTCCACTATTAAATCGATCATACCATGGGCAAGCAAAAACTCAGATCTTTGAAACCCTTGAGGGATTTGCTGTTTTATAGTTTGTTTTACTACCCGCGGACCAGCAAAGCCAAGAAGAGCTCCCGGTTCAGCTATCGTAATATCCCCCCTGCTGGCAAAACTGGCCATTACTCCGCCCATAGTAGGATGTGTAAGGATAGAGATATAAAGTAGTCCCTTTCTTTTAAGCTCAGCTATAGCTGAGGAAGTTTTAACCATTTGCATTAAAGAGATAACTCCCTCTTGCATTCTGGCCCCTCCGCCTGAGCCAGAAATAAGCAAAAGAGGATAACTTTTTTCTATTGCTTTTTCTACTGCAAGGGTTATCCTCTCCCCCATTGCTGAACCCATACTTCCACCCATAAAGCCAAAATCAGTAACTCCAATGGTTACTGACCATCCCCCGATTTTTCCTTCCCCAATTATTGCTGCCTCATCCAAACCTGTTTGTTTTCTTCCTCTACTTAGTTTTTCCTTATATTCTGGAAAATTAAGCGGGTCATTTAAAGAGACTTTAAAGTTATACTCTACAAAACTTCTCTCATCAACAGTAATTTGAATTCTTTCTCTGGCACCAAGATAAAAATGATATTCACACTTAGGGCAAACTCTTAGGTTCTCATTTAAGTTTTTGTTATAGATAATTTCTGAACAATTTGTACATTTAGTCCACAGACCATCAGGAACATCTATTGTTTTCTTTCCCTTAGTTATTCGATGATAGGTACGCTCAAACCATCCCATTGGTAAAAACTCCCTTAGGAAGACTAACCACCAATAGTCCCAAATCTGGTGAGAAATCTTCCTGATTGAGGGCTATCAAGCTGTCAACTATTTTGGCCAGAACCAAGGTCCATCGCCCTTATGAAACTAAATGTAGTTCGGGTTTCAGGCCTTGCAGAATGCAGCTTATCTCTTGGAACTCTGGGGTTTAGCTCTTGCTCCCCTCAAGCCTGGTTTCTTTCTCTCTTTCATTCGAGAATCCCTTCTCAACATGCCTGCTTTTTTTAAAGTTTGCCTGAGCTCGGGATTAATTTTAGATATAACTCGGGCTAAACCAAGACGAATGGCTCCTGCCTGTCCTGTTGGTCCTCCTCCCTTTACCGAAATTTTAGCATCGAACTTATCCAAAAAATCAACTATTTCTAAAGGCTCTCTGATCCATCTACTGTATAAATCACGGTAAAAATAGTCCTTCATTTCTTTATTGTTAATAGTTATTTCTCCCTTTCCCATTTTCAATCTTACCTTGGCAGTCGAGACCTTTCTTCTTCCAGTCGCGCAATAGCTATCTTTAGACATCTTTGCACTCCTTATTTTTGTTAAACATAGCATATATTTTCAAATTGTCAAATCAACGAAAAAGCTTCCCCAATTTCAGAAGGTCTTACACTTTTGGCTTTCTTTTGAACGAGGAGAGTGTGCTAAGCTTTCTCCTAAGAAGAACAGATTGCTTTATATCAACTTCCTGATGTATTTCCATACTAACTTTCCTTAAAACTTAACCACAGAGAACACAGATAATTGTAATATGTGATGAGTAATGAAGTTTTTACCCATTACACATCACCCGTCACTCATTGTCCTTCACATATTACATATCACTCATTACATATTACTTCTCGCGTCTTACTTTCTCTCTGTGCACTCTGTAGTTTTCTACATTCTCTGCCTACCAGGAGATTTAGCAGTTATGTCAAAAGTTATTTCTCCTTTTTGTAATTGGTAGCCGCAGGCTTTAGCCTGCGTTTTTATGCATTAGTCTTCTCTTGCGCAACTTAAAAGTTGCGGCTACCATCCTTTTCATCAAAATAACTTCTCTCCCCCTATGTGAATCCTCTTTTCCTTTATCTATAATGTTCTCCTGTAATTCCTTCATAGAGACTTCTGAAAAATTAGCTCGTTTTTGTCCCTCTTTCTCTAATAAGAAATTTTTTGAAAATAAAGTAATAGAAAAAGGTCATTTTTCATTTACTTTTCTTTAGATTTTCCTCTACTTCTGGAAAATCTGTGCTCTT
>JAUWZM010000005.1 GCA_030615365.1 Candidatus Aerophobota bacterium
AAGAGCACAGATTTTCCAGAAGTAGAGGAAAATCTAAAGAAAAGTAAATGAAAAATGACCTTTTTCTATTACTTTATTTTCAAAAAATTTCTTATTAGAGAAAGAGGGACAAAAACGAGCTAATTTTTCAGAAGTCTCTATATAGCGTCTTGGTTCAAAAGTTACATTGAAATTAAACGATGAAAAGGTTTCAACTTTTTCCTCTACAACACCCGTGGCTTTTAAGCTACTTATTACTTCTGTAACCTCAGCACTATATGGGCCGTAATAATACGGTATAAAATCAATTCCTAACCCAAGTTTTTCATTAAGGAAATACAAAGTCTTCTGGAGCAATGTCCTCCCAGCGATCATACCCCTGTCACTGTAAGAAAGCGTCAAAATAACCAATTCATATGTCTTCACTTTAATACCTCCTTTATTATTTTAAGTACTGCATCCTTTTTTTCTTAGATGAAAGGTAACAGTCTATAATGAGTTTTTTATAGTGTCCAAGATTTTACTCTAAAAATAGAACCGTCCCCTTATTTACGTCTTTTTATTCTCTGTAGAAATTAGCCTGATATAAAGGGTTTTACCCTTTTATTCAATCTTGTTGTATTCAAAAATCTCCCTCAGCTTTTTCTAATTCTTCTTTTTCTTTTTGTATTTCTGGGTTGTTCATTTCTCCAAGTATCTCAGTACTAATGAGGCTGAAATATCCCTCTTTTTTAATGGTATCATAATCTAAATTTATTATAGTTTTAAAGCCATACCAAATAAGGTTATAATATCGATTAATTCCTGGGTCACCAAATTTTCCTTTGCAGATTATTTCTAAGATATCATAATTTTCTTTATTTCTAAAGTTTCCTGTTGCCTGTATAAATTTTCCATTATAAAAACCATATCCTAGTGCATAAAATTTGGCATTTCCAATACCCATTTTATCTGTTGATCTTATATAAAAATCTCTTTTCTCAGACTTAATTACAAAGACCATACCTTCTGTTGGTGGATCCCCCCATTTTAACCCTCTGAATCCATCAGACTCATTCTGAAAAGTAAACCCTATACTTGCCAAACCAAATACACATATCAAAATCATTCCTACTAAAAGCATCTTCTTCATTTGTCTTACCTCCTTTTTTTATATCTTAACTTCCTGTAATTAGTAAATATATTAAACTACAGAGGTTCGGAAAACTGGATTTTAGCCTCTGAAACCCGCATAAGTTGGAGCATAATTTGTTGTGAATAGTTTTTCTCTTTAAAGTGAGTCTCTATCATAGTCAGAGAAGGATATTTAGAAAGTAAGAAAGCCACCCCTTACATTCAGATATCCTACACTCTTTCAGATAAAATAAAAGATCCGCACGCTGGACACATGAATCACCTTGTTTAACCATTTCTGAGTTTCTGACCAAGATTAATGGTATCAGAGGCAAAACTATCAACAAATTTCAGCTGAAACTCTTATTTGGCGTGGGATTACAAGAATAATTTCACCTGTCACAATCACAAAAAAATATGCTCAATAACTTTCAAAATGTCGAGTTTTCCGAACCTCTGAACTACATAATAATTACATAGCAATTTACATCTGCTAAGTAGTTAAATTAATCTATTAAGTAATCACTGAATATTTCACTAACAGTTATTCAAGTAAAAAAATATTTCACGTCTCATCTTTCCCCTTCATCTTCCGTTTTATCATTCTCAATTTCTCTACTAAATCTCGGTCTTCTTCGTTTATATGAAATGCAGTTAAATCATCAATGTCCCGATTAATCTTTTTTATAGTTGCATGTCCTTGTCCGCTGGTAATTTGTCTTGCTCTCTTTCTCGCAAAATTTTTGATTAAACCGGGACCAAAAATAAGAACTATAATAATACACAATATATATGAGAGAAAAGTATATCCTATCCCAGTTAAAGACCTGATTGGATTGAAAATAAGACCCGATATAAAACCGAGAGAAATATATCCCACTCCAGCTAATAGTTTGTAGCTTCCTTTTTTCATTTGTTTTACTCCCTTATTTAACTTCGTGTAATTATAGTTAATGCAGCCATTGCTAAAAACTTTCTATGTTTTTTCTATATTTCTTTTTCTTCCGATCTTTCCTATTTTTTCCTTTTTTCAACTGCGATTTCCATATTTTTGTTAACTCTCCTTCAGTATATATAATTCTAAATTCTATCAAATTATCAATCAAAACCAGAGTATTGTTATTTTCATCCACCCATCTATAAACTTTTCTACTTTTTCCCCCTGTCTCTTCCTCCATTTCTTGTTCTATTTTTCTCTCTATTTCGTCTATTTCGTCTACTTCAGTTATTTTAACTTCAGAAGGCTCTCCATACTTCTCAACTAACCTATTTCTCCAAGATTTTATTTTACGTCTCCACTGACTCAAATTATCATTTTCGCTTTTCGATACGCTTAAGCTAATCTTAAATAGCTTGTAATCTAAGTAATAATTCACAAAATTAAAGTCTATGAAGGTATTTTTTTCTCCAAGTATTTCTAATCCATAAACAATGAAAGTGTAAGGAGCGTAAAATCTTTTATCTTCTTCATATTCTTTCCAATAACAATCCATAGTTCCCATTTCGTTTAGACATCTCACCTCTTTTTTATAAATACTTTTCACTTTTTCAACAGACATTCCTAATTTTGCTTTATCCCATCCCTGAATTTTTATCATTTTATCATTCACACTCTCTTCCATCTTTGTTTTTCCTGTTTCCATATGCACACCAATTTTTTCTGGGGCTTTATTCAAAGGGGCCAAGTCTTGCAATCACACAATATTAACTTTCTTTCTCTACTCATTTTATAGTCCTGCTGATTGTAGAATAATAGGCCCTAATTGCTGAATTATTTGTTTCAGAGTGCACCCCTGTTGAGTATAAGCCTCAAAAATTAATTTATCCCTCTACATCCTATTCCTGGACTTTTTATCTAATAACTCTGCAAAAAATGATCTCGTAGTGTATATATTGCATTGTAAGACCTGCCCCTCTATATATATCCTCTCTATATAAACTTTATTTGTAACTATTCAGCCATTAATTGTTAAGACTTCCGCTTTGATAAAGTTGCAGTGTAGTGGCCGAGCTTGCTCGGCATAAGCAAAGCAAGCTTGCCATTGCAATTGAAAATAGGTCAAGCAAGCTTGAACACTACATGTTCAATGCAGCAATCACAGAGGCTGAACAGTTACCTTTATTTATTATTTGTATCTTCATAGCATTCTTCTTTTTTAGTCCTTGGTTCCCTTCCCTTAAAAGTTCAATAGCTTTTTCGTCATTCAACAAATGATTCGATTTCTTTCTTTATTAATTCGGCTCGTTGCTGAATAAACAAAGAGTAGTTATCTTCCCATATCCCAGATTCTTCATGAATGGGAATTAAATGACTTGCCATTGTTTTTTCAAATTTAGGATTTATACTTTTTAATTCTTTGAAGTACTCGCTTGGTCTTTTATTTGATATTTCTTTGTTTAACTCCGCCGGGATAAAACAGAAATTAGCAAGAGAAAACTTTGTAATTTTTTGTTCCTTCAAGAAACTTGCGGGAAAAATATGATGTTTTTCAGGACTATTGAAGTCTGAGAAATAGTTATCATCTAATGATATTAAGGTATCATTTTTAAAATGTCTTGGCTTCCTAAGAGCTAAAATACATATTACAGCATTTTTGATAGCAGATTTTCTGGGCACTTGGATATTTTTGATAGTATCTACTTTTATGTTTGCATAATAGTCTATAGAAACTTGCTGATCATTGACAATTTGGTCAAATAGCTTTCTATCCTCACCCATACGAGTAGCCACTGCCGTAGAATATCTTTCTGAAAAAGAAATTCTCCAAAACCATTTTTCAATTATTTTTCTATGAGATAGGTTAAAAGCCCTACTATTTGATTTATAAAAATAGTAAGTCAAAATAGGGATAATTCCTCTATAAGGTACAAAATTATATTTTTTAACTCCTAAATTCCCTCGTAAAAAGTCTACTGCTAAATTTACTGATTCAACAGTTTTATCCCACACTACTTTTATATCGTCCGTTGTCATTTGAAGCTGAAAAGAACGTGTACAGCCTCCCTTAATATTTAAGGATAGTGACTCTGTTATTGCCTCTCCTTCTGCCCTTTGAAATCCTTTGTTAATTAGAGTCTTGTTAAATTCATCTATTTTCTTTCTCAGATCAAAATCTTTACTCCAAGTATTCGCAATGACTAAGTCTGTGAGACTCAATCTCTTGCCAGACTGATTAATTCTCTCGAATATATCACAAACATCTTCCAATCCCGTGTCTCGTACTATAACGACTGAAAATGGATAAGTCATAAATATTTCTCTGCAAGTTGCGAATCTTTTCGAGTATTCATGAGGTAGACTCTCATCTCTTATTAGGCTTTCATATATTTTGAGATGTTTTTCATCCAACATATCACAGACAGCAATATACCTTTTATCGTCCGATTTTCTAGTTGTAAATTCTTGTTTTTCTAAATCAAAACAAATATGGCTATAATCTATATTGTTGATAGAAAGACCTTTGATAGTTGAGTAAAGGGAGGTTATTCTTTGCTGACCGTCAAGAATAAAAGTGACCTCATCTCTTTCATCAGGTTCTGGCAGAGATAATTCTGCAATATTTCTAAAAAATTTATTATACTTTTTGGGGGTTTGCCAAAAGAAAAAACTACCAACAGGAAATTGATGATAAATACTATCCAAGAGTTTTACTACTTTAGCTCTTTCCCAAACAAACTTCCTTTGAAATCGTGGTATTCTCAATTTTCCTGTTTCCACATCCTTTATGATACCTCCAAGATATAATCCAGGTTCTACTTTGATTTTAGCTGTTTTCATAATTTAATAATCTCCTTTTTATTAAGTCAAATAAAATAGAGTAACCCATGACACATAACCGCTACTCGTATAGCTCTTTTTTTGTTCTCTTTCTCTATCAACTTTCTCAAACTCAATACAGCTTTTGTATTGCTCTTTTTGTTGAGTCATTCATTCAGACAAGTTTCTTTAAATCTTCAACAGTAATCCCTACCTTTTTTAATATTGAATTCAATGTCCCTTTCTTGATTTCTTTGTGATTGGGAACCACTACCGAGATATTTCTTTCAAGGTTATGAAGAAAGATATGACTTCCTCGTTGGTGGTCTACTACAAACCCAATTCGGTGAAGCGCTTTAACTACTTGACGTCCAGAAAAAATCCCGCTCACAGACTAACCTCTACTTCTTTAGCAATAATCCCTGGCTTAGTTTTGATCTCGTTAACCTTCTCCAGTCCTTCCAGATAGCAAAGTATTGCCTCCTTAGCATTCCTCAAAGCTTCTTCTTCGCTCTCACCCTGTGTAAAGCATCCATCAAGTGCAGGAACACAGACATTAAATCCTCCCTCTTCGGCTGGTTTTAAGACCACAATGAATTTCATAAATTTTTCTCCTTCTAATATTTCTCTGTTAGCCTCAGGTCAATTCTTAGATAATGCTTGAAAAAACTTAAAAATAAAATCCTGATTTTTAAAAATTGGTTTAACTGATTTATCCTTCTTTTAGCTTTTCAATGTTGTTCAAATGGATTCTCAGGCCAACCTTTCATTGACTTTTCTAAAGAAATATAAACTTCATCTACTTTAACTAAGGACGTTCTTAGGACATCTTTTGTCTCATTAAATAAATGCCTTGCTATTTTTTCACAATATTCATCGTCGACTTTCATCTTCTGCAAAAATCGAAGAGATTCGTATTTGAAAAAGTAAACACACCCTGGATACCAGTAAGGAAAACTTCTATCTTTTGGATTCTTAGCTGTGTAAATGAAACATAAAAGGTCAAACTCCAAAATTAATTCTCTTAGTTCATCTTTATCTATAAGAAATTTATTCGCGTCTACTAGCCCTAATAAATAATTCATCTTAGGCGCATGAAATTCATTTGGTTCACTTTGATTTTTCTGTTCTATGTATGAGGCGTGAATATTCCAATCTAATATATACTCTATCCTATCTCGATATAGTTTCTTTATAGAAAATAACTTCTTGATTTCAGCGAATCTCTCATGCTTTAATGCTCTACCGCCCATCACAAGGAATAATGAGAAAAAAAGATAATTTATTAATCCATTTCTTCCATATCTATCTTGATTTTTATTAATTGAGTATATTTCTTCAAAAATCTTAATAAATTCTTCCCAATCTCTACTTATTTCAAATCTTAAAAGCTGATCTCCAAGAATTATATTGCGAGATGCCTTCTCTATTAATTCTATATGGGCATCCCATAACGTTTGCCAACTTGGATTTTGCCCAACAGAATCATAAATTGAATGAACATCGTCTAAATAATGGGCCCTTTCTTCTTGTATTCTCACCTTAATCTCAAGTTGGTTATTTCTTATCAGGAGTTGCTCATAACTTCTTTTTATAGTCTTCATTGTGTCGGCCTCCGAACTCCTGCGAACCATTTCTATTCTATCCAATAGCTCATTTAATAGTTCGCTTGCTCTATTGTATTGCATTAACACACCATCCTGATTCAATATCAAATTTTTAACTCTATCATTTACATCTTCGCGATACTGCCAATAAATTGGATAACGATGATATTCTCTTTTTTCGAAACATCTCATAACGCCCTCATCTTCTCCGGCATATCCCAAAACAAGTACTCCATGTCTATCTATAAGTTCTTGAAAATCTATTTTGATATATTCATCCAATTTTTCCAGTTCCGTTGGCGAATTTCTAATAGGTCCTTGATCTTTATCTCCATGGATCTTATAAATCCTACAAACTTCTACTTTATCCCAGGTATCAGAATTTTTTGCTTGATCATTAGTAGATATTACAGAGTATTTATCCCTAAGATCTTCCATATCCAAGGCTTTTTCAATAAGATTGTCAAAATTGGTTGTTATTATAAATCGTATTAAGCCTGTTCTTACCATCTTTGCAATTGTTTTATGTGTCTCACCAGGATGTTTACCTTCAAAAAAACTATTCAAGTAGAGTCGCTTTTGTTCCATGCCATGGTAAACTAAATCTAATATTTCAGAATAGGGCATATCCTTTAAACTCTTATTCTTTTGATACCATTTTGTGAGTTCTTCTGTAGAAAACTTTTCCTTCTTTTGTTCCTGCTGATAAATTTTACTAAGAGTATCAACTAAGATATCCTGGCCTGAGGGGACACCAGCATCTTTTGAGATGCCAGCACCACAAAAGAGAACAAATCTTCTTCTACCATCAGCTAAATTAACAGCAAGAGAGATTATTGGTTTAATTATATAAGGACTCATTCTTTCCTCCTAAAACCTCCTGTTTTTTTCACTTTCCTCTTCTTATTCCCCCAAATATCTATATAGATATTTATGATTTGACCGTTTCTTCTATAATTTTTATTTCTTCCTTAGTTAGTCCATAGAGTTTATAGACAATTTGATCTATTTCTTGTTGTAATTGTAAAATTTCTGTTCTTATATCTTGTACCTCATTTGAAATCTTACTTTTTTGAGTATTGAAGCTTACGATGTTATCAGGAAGAAGAAGATTCTCTTTAATTTCACTCCAGAGTTTACCTTTCCACTTAGACAGAACATTGAAAAATAGCCTCAATAATTCATACGGGCCTTCTATGAATACAGTTTCATTCTTACCTTTTAGTCTGAGTTGAGCGTTACCGGTAAGAATTAATTCTGGTTTTTCTACTTTTGTTGGGGAAAATTTGTCTCCTTCAAAATTTTTTGGTTTCTCTATCTTTATTTCAGGATGAGTGCGAAGATTGTAGAGGTTTTCGGGGGGGATACTTTTGATAATCGCCTCAGTATTAACCTCAGGCAAAGGAGCGTCAAACTGAAGTCGGGTAAGTCGATGACCAGAGAAATATTTAGAGTATTTAGCCAGTTCAGCCACTTTCTCTCTTATAGATTTTACTTTGTTCACTGTCACATTATGCATTCTCACTTCTTCAGGATCTTCAAAATTAATAAGATGGATAGGGATTTGTAAAAGGATAGATTGTCTGGTTAAACCCTTTTGGCGAGCTTTTACTCTCATCCAATTAATTATTACACCAGAATTTAAAATCCCTAAGATATAAAGGATACTTTCTCTGGTTTCTGTTTTAGGAATTATTAGATTAATATCTGAATTTTCATAAAAATTTCCAGTTTGTAAAGCAAATGGTTTTATATCTTCTCCCCATCTTGAAGTTACAATCTTTGTAGAAGAAAGGAGTTTTTCTTCTCTCTCACGATGTAAACAAAACCAAGAATAACTCTCATTATAGCGATTTAAGCGATCCGCTAAAATCTCCTTAAATTTTCTTAAATGAGCTTCAATGTTAGGATAAGCATCGATGTCTGTTTCCTTTGCAGTGTAAATGATATAAATTTCTGGAGAGTTAGTAAAATCTACATAATAGGGATTGATGTCGGAGTTTTTATATGTTTTGTGGAGGAGAGTTTCTTCAACTGAAGTAAGTGTTAAATTCTCTTTCTCTCTTTGGGTGAGGATAAAAATACCATTACCTACTTTTACATTGTCCTCCCTTATTTTTTCTTCTGGAAGTAATCTTATATTATGATGGGTTACCCTATCAGCCCCGGATACGATACCCTGGACAATTTGACAAAACATTTGTAAAGGTTTCCCTTGCGATTCAATGCAAGCTATAAACTGTTTGGTCGAACGAGAAAGAAAGACCTCATTCCACGCTCCACCATCCTGTGGAAGTTCCCCCTGCTTTACCCCACTCCAAAAGATCTTAATAAATTTATCTTCGTATCTTGGTTTATCTATGTGTTTCTGAATGTGTTTGGTTAAAAAATCGAGGATTTCTCTAATGGTGTTCCCTGGTAAATCCTGATTTTTACATTTTACTTGAACTATTTTGATATGATTATTTTCTCTTTCTTCTTTGTGTTCTTTTCCAGAACACTTGGTTAAGACAAATACCATATTATGCTGTCCTTTGGCGTGTTCAAATATCTTTACATCTCCAAAGAATATCATCTCTTTTATCTTGGCGTTCTTCAGAATATACTTTCTTAATTTTGAAGCACCATCAGCGGTTGGCCAGTAGGCGGAGGTTATGAACCCTAATTTTCCCCATTCTCTGAGTTTGGAAAGCCCGAGGACTATAAACCAATATAGATAATCCATCTTACCTTGATAGTATTTTTTCCAATAAGGATAGAGCCTTAAAGTTTGTCGGAAAAGTTCCTTATGCCCCTTTTCACCTACATAAGGAGGATTTGAACAGCAATAGAAGAATTTATCAGTGAGTTTTTCCTTTATCTTTTGGTAAATAACTTTTTTCTGAGGATCTAAAGAAAGGATCTTATATGCATTATTTACTTTATATTCTTTAGTTTCATCAGGCAGAAGGGAAGGCTGCAGATTATAAAGAGAAAGGGAATCCACGCATATTACACTCAAGGGGTATGGTTGAACTTTAAACTGTTTCTTTAACATCATTCGTCTAATTATAGGGGTAAGCTGAATAAGTAGATTTACTTCCGTGAGATAATAAGGAAAAGGAGAAATTTCACTGCCAAAGAGGTAGGCGAGAATAGCAGTGCGAGCGTCAAGTAAGTCATTGAAGTCATCCCAGTCAAAATCAGGGCATTCTCTTATCCTTCTGGCAGCTTCTACCAGGAAGCCTCCTGAGCCAGTGGCAGGATCAAAGATAAGCTTAGGCCTTCTTTTCCCCTCAATGTGCCAGAAATAGGCTTTTGGATTATTAAATCCAACTCTGTCCCAGATAAGACTTACAATTTCACGAGGTGTGTAATACTGTCCCTCATTCTTCTTATTCACTTTTTCAATATAATCCTCGTAAATTGTTCCTAAGATATCCTGGTCAAGTTTACCGAGATAAAAATTAGAGAGTTCATAGAGAGAATCAATCAAAGAATTATCTGAGGGTTCATACCAGGAGTAATTATTATTCACATTAAATAGCCACGGATATCTCTCCGCAGATAAATTAAAAGCATAGTGTAAAATTCTTCTAATTTCATGACTGGAATTTTTATACCATTGGGCAAAGCCTCCATCATAAAGAGTTTGATCTATGAAACCTATGTCTTCCCACACCCTGGTTAAGAGGAGGCGGGTCATGGCAAAATAGGCAACTCGACGGAAGAATGCATCTCTTGCTTTTCCATAAAGATCTGCTTCATCTACATTCATAATTTTATTAAAAGTTTCGGCATTTACTTCCTCCATTTCCCTTCCAGAGATGCGAGCGCAAATTTCCTCTATCTCATAAGCAATAGATTCTGCCGAAACTTTACCAACTTCAGCCATACTTGACAATTCAGATTTCTTTTGTCTTGCATCGTTATGTAGAATATTCACAATATGTCTTAATTGGTCTGTAAGGGATCTAACATTGAGTTCTTCTTTTCCACTCCATGGTTTTGCCTTAGCTATTCTTTCTATCTTTTCCTTTTTATTAAGTGATTTATAGGAGAATCTATCTACAAAATTTAAGAATCGTTTGGTATTTTCTTTTTCCAAGCATGTTTTTGGGTTTTC
Source organism: Candidatus Aerophobota bacterium (assembly GCA_030615365.1). The sequence goes on from JAUWZM010000005.1 coordinate 10,562, forward strand.
CTTATAATTCTGATAGAGTCCTATAAAATTGAAGTTGTACTCTTCAATTTCTATTTCTTTCTCAGAGGTATAGACATCAAGGTCACGCATATTGGTCAAAATGCCATATTTTAGTTCACGAGATTCAATATACTTTTTAATCTGAGGATGATGTTGAGATAAATCTTGGGAATCAGTACCCTTAGCATCAAATGCAAAAGGATGAGTTCTGGTATCTACAGGAATATAATCGGGTTTTCCTACTCCCTTTGATTCTTGAGTAGCTATAGTCTTCCCTAATTCAAAGTCTAATATCTCCTCCAGAAATTTACGGAGCAGAATTGGAGAGATTAATTTATCCTCATCAGCCCGAGAGCCTTTTATGTATGCAAGATAACTTCTGGTTTTTTCATCCGAATAGTTTTCATAAGAAACTGAGTTTAGGATCTGGATAGTTCTCCTTATGGCATCAAGCGATCTCTTCATTATCAATTCCCTTTTTGTTTAATTCCTTCATGGACTCCTCACCTTTTCTCGGCAATCATACTAAAACGCAGGAAAAGAGGACGGTTCTCTTTTCCTCCTCTTAACTCTAAAATCTCCGATGGAGGAAGATAATCCCATCCAATAGAGATAAGGCAATTTATTATCTTATTTTGAACATCAATTTTTTCAGTTATAAGAGGCATTTTTTAATCACTTCATGACTTTTGCTAATCGTTTTGCAAGTGGCTTTGCCAATCTCCTTGTCATCTCAGATATCTCTAAACCTACTATCTGCCCTTGGGCATCGTATTCTATTCTTACATCTTCTTCTATTTCCTCTGAATCTACAGAGGCTCCTTTTCTCAAGGAGATATACAATACATCTGTCTGTTCATCAAACCATACCTCTATTTTATTTTTACCCATCTCGTGCCCTCCTTTCTCTTAATTTCACGGTTTATGTCTCTACAAGGATAAATTGTTACAACTTTCAATATATCATTTTCTTTTACGTAAGGAACAATGAGATTTGTGGAAGTACCTGCAATTTCTACCTTTGCAATCGCTATCATTGCTTTTGAGATTAAGTCATAAAAGATAAAATTGGGGCTCTCCAGCACTTCTTCTACAATTGTTTGCTTTAACTCACGTTCCATGAGTTTTCTTTGAGCATGCTTAGAAAATGTTATTTTGATAGCCATAATCAAATTCTATATCCTTTAGTCTAATCTCACCATTTCCCAATTCTCAGGGATTAAACCAATTTCTGTTTGTTTGAGATTATTGTGCTCCTTCATTTCTGACCCTCTCTATGAAATCCAATTTTTCGGCTTGGTTGTTCGGATGGAGCCATAAGCTGATAGATAGCATCAAAAACAATCTTGAACTGCGCATCATATTTCTTTTCTAAGACTCCCAGTTTTTTAGCAAGCTCTTTGTGTGAGATAAGCATCTCACGTAACTTTACAAACGCACGCATAATTTGAATATTGACCTGGATAGCTCGCTTACTTCGTAAAACACTGGAGAGCATGGCAACCCCTTGCTCAGTAAAAGCGCGAGGCAGCCTTCGAGTTCCACCCCAACTTGATGTTCCAAAATGGAACATCAAGTTTTTAAAATCTTTCTTGGCTCGGAATAAAAGTGCATCAATTTGATTAAAATTTACTCCTTGTTTTTTTGTTAAACCATGGCCCAGTAGCCTCTTAGTTGTATCTTTACAATTCACTTTCATCCCCTACTAAAAATATCTTTTGCTCTTTTATCACTTCTAAAATAAATGGATTACCTTCTTTTTTCTTCTGTTCAAAATCACTTTTTTCATAAAGAATGAAATTTATTTCTCTTTGTAATTTTTTCTCAAGTTTGTTAACTTCACCGATAAGCCTGTCTTCATCCGCTTTACCTATGATAAGCAGGTCTATATCGCTTGTTTCTTTTTCCTCGCCCTTAGCGAAAGAGCCGTAGATAAAGGCATATTTTATCCCCTTTATCTTTTTTAAAGACTCTTTAAGCATTCTTGGAGCACCTGAGGTTTTTGAAATAATGCTTCTTAATTCCTGGAAAAGAAGAAAAGATTTATTTAGATAATAATAGGTAAGATTTCCTTTGTTTTCTATAAGAAAAATGCCGGTTTTTTTAAGTTTGATTAGCTCTCTACGAATATTCCCTACTGGAAAACCAAGTATTCTCTCTAATTCTCTCAAATAAAACTTTTTATTTGGATTAGTAAAATAAAGAATCAGTAGTTCTTCCCTTAATTTAGATTTAGTAATCTGTAAAATTTCCATACTATTGTAGTCCTTTTTGAATACAATTGTACTATATTTTGACTACAAAGTCAATTTCATCTTTTGACCACACAATATATCTTTTTGGTTTCACATTAAAACCTTACAAATTCGCACTTTACCTTCTCATTGAAACTACCTCAGTGAGCAGCTTAAACCAGGATTCACAATTTTCACATTCTACACTAATATGATATGGTTTTATAGGCAAATGTCAAATACATTTCTGTATGAAAACTCAGTTTCAGGGAAAGCACTACTCACAAATTGACTTATTTTAGTTAAAAACTAAAATTACAGGTAGAGCAAATAGATCAAGAAGGGGTGGATGCATCTCACTACTTTTTTCATTTTGTAATTTCTCTACTGCACTTCCCTGTGAGAGAGGGGGTTGAGGAAGAGTGGTCTCGAGCAATTAGGAAGCCAAAGCAATCTCGGATAGGATTAGAACAGGCTCTGTAATCTCATGTAGCTTGCCGATTTATCGGCGCAGTATAAATTCGCCTGATGAATCAGGCAACTACAATTCTACAAATCATTACTGAATTGGGCAGCTACAATTGTCAGAGAAAACAAGAATTTTAGAAAAGCTAAACTATTACAGATGATGTAAAAACTAACTTGACCTGATGAAGAATTGTAGTGGCCAAGCTCACAGTGACATAAAAAAAATTTTAGAAAAATCTAAACTGTTACCATGCTTACAAATGCAACAACTGTCAGTTTAATTTCCTTAGGATGCCCAAAAAATTTAGTTGATAGTGAAGTAATATTGGGAAAACTGGGAGAGGAAGGGTACCTGCTTACCCCATCTCTTAGAGATGCCGATGTGATAATTGTAAATACCTGTAGCTTCATCGATGAAGCAAAAAAGGAGAGTTATCAGGTTATCCGTAAAGTTATCTCTCAAAAATCACCGTATCAAAAACTAATTGTCTGTGGATGCCTCCCTCAGCTTGAGAAAAGAAAGCTTTTCTTGCGATTTCCTGAAATAAACGCTCTTTTAGGAAGTGCTGATTTTTATCAAATCAATGAAGTAGTAAAAAAGGTAATGCAAGGCAAGCGAGTATTTTCTGTGAATAATCCAGTTTTTCTTTATAATTCCAACTGGGCTCGACTGGTAAGTACTCCTCCTGGTTATGCCTATCTTAAAATTGCTGAAGGGTGTTCTAACAAATGCTCTTACTGTCTTATCCCTAAACTTAGAGGAAAATTCCGGAGCAGAGCTTTAAAAGATGTTGTGAAAGAAGCGAAAAATTTAACCCGAATGGGAGTGAAGGAGTTAATTTTAACAGCTCAGGATACAACTTTTTATGGACGGGATAAAGGGGAAAGATACGCTTTCTCTTCCCTTCTAAAGGAGTTAGAACTTATTGACTCAATTCAATGGATTAGAATACTTTATACCCATCCTGCTCATATTACTCATTCCCTTATTCGTACTTTAGCCAATTTGCAAAAAGTCTGTCGCTACATTGATCTTCCTCTTCAGCATACTCATAACGCTATGCTCCGTCAGATGAGGAGATCTTCTTTTGAAACTGCCCTGAGAGTAATTGAGAAGTTGAGGGAAAAAATTCCGGGAATTGTGTTACGTACCACTTTCATGGTGGGATTCCCTGGGGAAAAAGCGCATCATTTCACTAAACTTTTAAAAGACGTGGAGAAGATACGATTTGATTGGTTGGGAGCATTTGTTTTTTCTCCACAAAAAGGTACCCCTGCTTACTCTTTAAATCACCAGGTGAGTTTAAGAGTTAAAAAGGATAGATACTCAAAGTTAATGGAGTTGCAAAGCTTCATAACCCAGAAAAAAAATGAGCAAAGAGTGGGAAGAAAATACCTTATTTTAGTAGATAAAGAAAAGGAGGGGCATACTGAATTTCAGGCTCCTGAAATAGATGGAAAGACTCTCCTTCAACAACCCCATTCCCCGGGGGAAATCTTTGAGGGGAAAATAGCAGGATTAAAGAATAGCTTTGATCTGGTACATTAAGTAATAGCTATGAACAAAAAGATTAAACCTCATTATTTAGGTCATAGAGAGCGTCTTAGAAAACGTTTTGAGAGAGCAGGATCAAGGGGGCTGCACGATTATGAACTTCTTGAACTTCTCTTAACCTATTCTATTCCCCGTAAGGATATAAAACCAATTGCAAAGGACCTTATTAAACGATTTGATAGTTTTAATGGTGTTTTTGATGCCAGTTTAGATGAACTAAGAGATCTTCCTGGTTTAGGTTCAACATCTGCTGTCCTCATACAGGTGATAAAGGAGATTTTTGCTGTATATCTTGGTGAAAAAATGAAAAGAAAGGATCTGCTTTCATCACCCCAATTAGCGGTAGATTTTGCCCGGATAAAATTAGCCGGTCTATCTCATGAGGCATTTATGGTCATTTATCTCAACACCAAAAATGAAGCTATTCGCAGCGAGATTATCCATGAGGGAACAGTTGACAGAGCAATAATTTACCCAAGGCGCATTATAGAATCGGCTCTGACGTATCACGCTGCAGGATTACTCCTTACCCATAATCATCCCAGCGGATATCCTCAGCCCTCTGATGAGGATAAAAAAATCACTTCTGCTATTGCTGAGGCAGCACGCACAATGGATATTCGAATTATAGATCATATTATTGTTGGTAAAAAAGGCTATTTTAGTTTTGTAGAAAAGCAGCTTAATGAGTTTATGTGACAATCATACATAAGGATACCAATTGAATATAGTAGTGAATAAAAAGGAATATCAGGTTTTAAATTTTCCTCATCCCCATATACTTGTTTCTACTAAAAAGGAACTTCATGGTTGGTGGCCAGGGAAAAGAGAATGCACTTCTGAGCGAATGCTTATCAATCCTTACAATGGATGTGAGATAGGATGTTTCTTTTGCTACTGCTTAGCTTTTCCCGGAAATTTTCAACTCTTTCGAGAAAAAGGGATAATTACAGTAGCGAAAGATTTTCATCAAGAAGTTGCTCGACAACTGGACTCCATTGATATTGCTTCCTGTGGGTACCTTTCCCCGGTAACTGATCCTTTCCAGCCTTTGAATGAGCAGTATAAAATTTCTCAGAAAATAATCAAAGAGTTTGCTTCTCGAAATATTCCCATTGAATTTACTACCAAGGCGAAGATTCCTGAGGATATTATTCCTCTTATAAAAACTCAATCCCATTCCTTTGGACAGATCTCTATCCTTACCTTAAGAGAAGATTTAAGAAAAATTTTAGTTCCAGGGGGAGCCTCGACTAAAAATTTATTTCAGAACATTGAGCGCCTAAGCCGCGAGGGCGTCTTTGCTGTTTGCCGAATTGATCCTATCCTGCCCTATGTTACCGACAAGGTGAAAGAGATAGGAGAACTCATAGAAAGGGCAAAATCATCAGGAGCTACCCATATAATCGCAAGTGTAGTAGATATTCCCTTAAGGATAAAAAAAGAAATTATGGAATATATTGGCAGATTTTTTGGAGCAGGGGCAAAGTGGGATTATCAAAAGCTTTACAGAGAGAATATAAATGGTTACCTTAATGCTAAAATAGATTATAGAAAAAAAATTTTCGACCATCTGCGCAATATCTGTGAGAGAAAAAATGTAACCTTTGCTCTTTGTATGGAATACCAGATAAAGGAAGGAAAAGAGACTCAGGGGTTAAATAAAGAATTTATGAGCTCCTGTAATTGCGAGGGGATCAATATTCCTGTATATAAGAGAGATAAAGACAAATTTTATCCCGCAGCTAATTGCAATGGAAACTGCTTAAAATGCACTGATGCCAAATGCGGCATTCAAGATTTAGCTATGGGAAAGAAGGACTCTAAAAAAAGTTGGTATCTTAAAGATTACAGGAGATGGTCAAAGGAATTGGAGCAGGAATCTTTAAGTTTGTTTTAAAATTTTAAATGATTTACACTGTCAAAAAGTCAAATTGAGATAAAGGGATAAAGTGCTATATTTAAATGAAAAGAAAAGGCAATGGCCGAGAATGACTTTCGATTTAGAAAAAATAAAAATCTCTACTTTCCCCTTGACAAGAATTATTTTAATATTATAATAAATTTATGAAGTTAAAAGAAAAGATAGATAAGTTTAAGGAAAACGGGGATACGCTCACCATACAGCGTCATGCAGTCCTGGAATATCTTCATGAAAACCGCACTCATCCAACGGCAGAAGATATTTACCGCAGTCTAAAGGAGAAATTTCCTATCGTTTCCCAGGCTACAATCTATAACACCCTGGAGCTCTTAAAGAACCGCAGGCTTATCCAGGAGATAACAATTGAAAGGGAAAGATCTCATTTTGACTATGAAACCAAGCCACATCATCATTTCCTTTGTCGAAGATGTAGCCGTATCTATGATATCGATGTGAAAGAATGTCCGCTTTTAGAGAATAAAATAATAGATGGACATAGAATTGAAGAACTAAGGTCTTATATCATTGGTATTTGCTCGAAATGTTCAAAAAATTTGTTGGGAGAGGAACTGAAAGAATAAAGGTGTGTGGTGAGAAAATGCGAAGATGCGATGAAGAAATTACTTGAAAAGCTCGGAGGAAAGAATTTTAATGTGAGCACACCCAACAAATAAGGAGAATTAAGGATGGATAAAAAGGAAAGATTGGATATGTTCTGTTATCAATGCTCCCAGACTGCGGGAGGGAAAGGTTGCACAGTAAAAGGGGTATGTGGGAAAGATGCCACAGTTGCCCGTCTACAGGATAACCTGCTGTTTGTCACCAAAGGAATATCAGCTTACCTATATCATGCTCGAGAGCTTGGATATACCGATAATGAGATAGACGCATTTTTAGAGAGGGTATTTTATTCCACATTCACCAATGTCAACTTCGATGCGAGTGATTTCATTAGATTAGCCATTGAGGCAGGCGAGATGAATATGCGAGCAATGAAACTTCTCAAAAAGGCCCATATCAAAACTTACGGAGAGCCGGAACCCACTGAAGTCCAAACAGGAACAGTGAAAGGACATGGAATTATTGCTACAGGACATAGCCTTAAGGCACTGGAGTCGTTACTCAAGCAAACCGAGGGAACTGGCATAAATATCTACACTCACTCAGAACTTTTACCTGCTCATGGATATCCAGGGCTGAAAAAATATAAACATCTGGTTGGTAATCTGGGAAAATCATGGTTTGATCAGAAACAACTGTTTTCAAAATATCCCGTGGCGATTCTTGGAACCTCCAACTGTGTCTTAATTCCGCGGGAAGAGTATCGAGATAGAATGTTTACCACCGGACCCACGCGATTGCCTGGCGTGGAACATATTGCCGGATATGACTATACCTCCATAATAGAAAAGGCTAAATCTTTGCCAGAACTTGATGAGAAGCCAGGAGATGTTGTATTAACTACAGGCTTCTCCAAGTCTGTAGTTTTATCCTTGAAAGACAAAATTAAACAATTAGTCCAGACAGGTAAAATCCGCCATTTCTTCCTCGTAGGAGGCTGTGATTCGCCGCTTAAAAAGATGAGTTATTATCGGGAGTTTGTTCAGCGACTACCACAAGATACTGTAATTCTAACACTTGCTTGCGGAAAGTTTAGAATTAATGACCTGAATCTTGGTGATATAGAAGGTGTTCCGAGATTGATTGACCTGGGACAGTGCAATGATGCAATTGTGGCCATAGAAATTTCTGAGGCCTTGGCTGAACTATTTGGTGTAGATATAAATGAACTCCCCCTTACCTTAGTTCTCAATTGGATGGAACAAAAAGCTGTGGCTATCCTCTGGAGTCTTCTCGCACTGGGTATAAAGGGTATCTATTTAGGTCCCCTTCTTCCTGCCTGGGTAAATGACGATATTCTAAAGGTTTTACAGGAAAAATATGATTTAAGACTCATAGGCAACCCAGAGGACGATATAAAGCAGATATTAAAACAATAAAATGAGCAGAGTAAATGAATCAAAAAACTTTTCATAAGATCAGTTATGGTTTATATGTGGTGAGTTCTAAAAAAGAGGGTAAATTAAATGGACAGATTGCAAATACAGTTTTTCAAGTGACATCAAAGCCTCCAGTAATTGCAGTTAGCATAAACAAACAAAATCTAACTCATGAATTCATTCAGAAAAGTAAAAGCTTTACTATTTCAATACTCTCTAAAGAAACGCCTATGAAATTCATTGGACATTTTGGATTTAAATCCGGGAGAGATTTGGATAAATTCAAAGATATAAATTACAAAATTGGTATAACTGATGCCCCAGTAGTTATAGAAAATTCCATAGGTTACCTGGAAGCTGAGCTTATGAATACAATTGATGCTGGAACGCATACTATCTTTGTTGGAAAGGTCATCGATGCTGAAATCCTCAATAATAGTGAACCACTGACGTATGATTATTATCATCAAATCAAGGGTGGTAAATCACCCAAGAGTGCACCAACATATATTGGAGAGGAAAAAGAAGTGAATGAAATGGATAAGTATGAATGCACCGTCTGTGGCTATGTGTATGACCCTGAAAAGGGAGATCCCGACTCTGGGATAAATCCTGGAACATCGTTTGAAGAATTGCCCGATGACTGGGTATGCCCCGTTTGTGGAGTTGGTAAAGATCAATTTGAAAAAATTTAAGAAGGATAAAATGAGGGCCGTAGAAATAAAACCTGGAATTTATCCAGTAGGTACGATAGACTGGGACAGAAGGTTATTTGATGAGCTCATACCACTTCCAAGGATAAGCTATAATTCTGATCTAAATAAAAGATAAAGGTATTCAAAAAGGGGAAATTTTGAAGCCCTGGATAAATTGGCCAATGAAATCCTTGAAAAGCATAAAGAGTATGGTATAATTAAGAAGTGAGCCTCTAAAACTACTTGACGAAATGGTGAGAGTTGTTAAAATATCTTAAGGTAGAAGTCCTTTCAATGGAGGAAACATGAGAACCAAAAAACTATTAATCTTATCTATAAGTGTTATCTGGTTATTAACAATAGGATTGTGGACCAATACAGTCAACGGACAGCAACTTACAATCAGCTCTTTACCAATGAATGTACAGTCTGTCTGGAAATCAGATAATTTTTTTCATATTGAAGCTGAATACCCACAATTTGAGATGGCTGCCACAGATTTCAACCAAAAAATTAGCGATTTGATTGCTGGCAAGATTAGTAACTTTGAAAAAGAGTCACGTGATAACTGGAAGGCGAGATTGAAGACATTGCCGGCCGGAGAGCCAGTACCTGAAAATCCAGAAACTCCTTTTGTATTTATCGCCTCGTGGCAACCTACTCAGCTCAACAACAAATATCTGAGTTTTGTGATAAAGGTTTACTATTTCACGGGGGGAGCCCACGGTAATGAGGAAATCTACGCTTTCAACTACGATATGGCCAAGAAAAAAGAAATACATATCGATGATTTCCTCGGTTCTTCTCAAAAAGCACTGGAAAAGATATCGAAAATGTCAACTCATGATATTATCGGCCAACTTCAGTCTATGGGCTGGGAAGTTGATCGTCTAAAAGAGATGGTGGACCAGGGAACTGAACCTGTTTTCAAGAACTTCAAGGATTTTAATTTCAACAGCAATAGCTTGATTATCTATTTCCAGAGATATCAGGTGGCACCTGGTGCAGCCGGCTCATTAACCGTCATGATCCCAAAGACAACCTTAGAAGAGAATTCTATTAAATCGGATTACCTGGAATAACCTCCATATTCAGGACCTCACATTGTCAGGGGATACGAACTTTTACGAATTGTGCCCAAAAAATAGAATCACTTTATTCTCAAAAAACTCCTACCAAATAGTGGATTATTCACCATCCTATGTCAAGATCTTACCACTCACACACAGATTTTTCTTTTCAATTTCTCTTATTCAGGCAACTTACCCCTTGACATAAAGATAAATTTATTTATCATACTATATGAGCATTTAATCATATAATCATAGAGAAAAGAGGAATTAATAGTGGATAATAGAATTTATGAAGCCCAGGCTGAGTATTTTAAGGCTTTATCGCATCCTGTAAGGATAAAAATTGTGCAGTATTTAAAAGAAGGCGAAAGATGCGTGTGTAAAATTGTACCCTATCTACAAGAAGAACAATCCAACGTCTCCCGCCATCTTGCTGCGTTAAAAAGGGCAGGGATACTTTCCTCTCGAAAAGAAGGGGTAAGCGTTTACTATCGGGTGCGGGATGATAAGGTATATAGAATATTAGATTTAGCCCTGTATGCTATGAAAAAAATAGTGAAAGAAAGAATTGCTATCTTAAGTTAATTTTTTTTCTCTTATATTTGCATATTTGAGCATTAAAGCATAAAGGATTAATAATGTGGTTATCTATTTTTCTATCTGGGGTAGAGGCTCTACTTGAGTATTTATCTTTCCATGTGTTGACCTGTCTTGTCCCTGCTTTCTTTATAGCAGGCGCTATGAGCAGTATGGTGAAAAAGGAGATAATTTTACGCTATCTTGGGCCTTCTGCTAATAAATTTGTATCCTATGCTGTTGCTTCAATTGCAGGAACAATTCTTGCTGTATGTAGTTGCACTATTTTACCTCTTTTCTCTGGCATATACACTATGGGAGCAGGAATAGGACCTGCCTCTACCTTTTTATATTCAGGGCCAGCTATAAATCTTCTTGCCATTATCTACTCTGCTCGTCTTTTAGGATTTGAGATTGGTATAGCAAGAGCATTTGGGGCAGTAAGTTTTTCCATAGTTATCGGTCTTATAATGTCCCGGGTTTTTGAGAAAAAAAGAGAAAAAAAAATAGAATTTGCTCTTACGAGCGACCCGGATAAACCTCAAAAAAGCGGTTTGGTAACTCTTTTCTTTTTTGCTGACCTTGTAGCTATACTGGTTCTGGGAGCCTGGGGAAAGTGGTGGGTAGTAATTTTTTTAGTAGCTACTTTACTTATCCTATTGAAATTCTGGTTTACAAAAAAAGAGGTTATATCCTGGCTCACATCAACCTGGCAGTTCATCCGACTTATCTTACCCTGGCTATTATTAGGAGTGTTTGCTGCTGGGATAATTAGGTCAGTTTTACCTACTGAGGTAATTCAAGCCTGGGTGGGGAGTAACACTTTAAAGTCCAACTTTATCGCATCAATGGCAGGCACCTTAATGTACTTTGCCACTTTAACCGAAGTCCCTATACTGAAAGCTTTTCTTGAATTGGGCATGGGCAAGGGACCTGCCCTATCCCTGCTTTTAGCAGGGCCAGCATTATCACTTCCCAGTATGCTGGTGATAAGAAGTATTATGGGAACCAGGAGAACTATTGTGTACATAGCTCTTGTAGTTGTTATGTCCACTTTTATAGGGATGATTTTTGGCAATTTTGTTTTTTAAAAAACTCAAAAAAGGAGGACTCAGGTATGAAAGTTCAAATTTTTGGAATCGGCTGTCCAAAATGCAGAAAACTGGAAGCTAATGCTAAAAAGGCAATTGAGGAGCTTGGGATTGATGCTGAAGTTAAAAAAGTACAGAATATAAAGGAAATCACCAAATTCGGAATCCTCATGACTCCCGCTCTTGCCATTGACGATAAAATCAAGTGCTCAGGCCAGATAGCATCACCAGAAAAGATAAAAAAATGGCTCCAAGAAAAATCAAAATAATGGAAGAAAAAACATCGACAGGGAAAAAATGACGGCATTGAGAAAAAAAAGAGTAAAAGAGCGGAATAAGAAAGTAAAATAGGAAAGACTATTTTCATAATTAGGAATCCAACGCTCTAAAGGGGGATAATCTCTAAGTGAAGATAAATAAAAAAACCTTAAGAAATATAACAGTCCTTGTAGTGATAGTTATCGTTGCTCTGGTCGGGGTGCTGATTAATAAAACTCGTCAGTCGTATTTGCCCAGTAAACCAAAAACTACTATATTAGCTCCTCAACAAAAAACTCAAAAAAAAATAGATCCACCAGACAAAAAAGAAGATGCTGTTGAGATCAGCGGCAAGACTGCTACAACGGAAAGGAAGAAGGTAGTGATGCTGGCCAAAGTTAACAGAAAAGCTATTACTTCCGAAGATTTTAATCAAGAATTAGAAGATCTTCCCCCTCAATACCGGGAAGTTTTTGAAGAGAGTAAAGAAGAGTTTCTCGAGCAGTTAATTATAAAAGAAATTTTACTTCAAGAGGCTGAGAGACAGAAATTGGAAAGTGAAAAAGAGATTCAAGAGAAAATTGAAGAGAATAAAAAAAATAGGGAAGAAATTCTGATTCAGGAACTCACCCAAAAAATGACCGAGGATGTACAGGTCTCACCGAAAGAAATAAGAAGTCTATATGAGGAATTAAAAAGTGAAATGCAAGGAAACTCTTTCCAGGAGGTAAAGGGTTCGTTGAAAACTTACCTTCTTCAGGAAAAAAAAAGAAAAAAACTGGAAACACAAATAGAAGAGCTAAAAAGCACAGCAAGGATTACCAGAAACGAGGAATGGCTAAAAACTCAACGGGCGATAAAGATGAGAAATCCGCTTGATGAGGCTCTTCAAAAGGGCAAACCGGTTGTAGCTGATTTTGGAAGAGGTACATGCATACCTTGTAAACAAATGAAACCTATCCTTGAGGAACTGGCTATCGAGTACAAAGGAAAGGCCTACATTCTTATTATTGAAATTGATGAATATAAAACTCTTACCAGACGTCACCGCATAAGACTTATCCCCACGCAGATATTTTTCAATGATAAGGGAAATGAAGTTTACCGCCACGAAGGATTTATGAGCAAGGAGACTATAAAAGAAAAGTTGAATGAGATGGGAGTTAAATAGTGCTGGAATATCTATTAGGAAATTTAAAGCTGCTTATCCAGGCAAATCATTGGTTTGCTCCTCTGGCTGCATTCCTGGGAGGACTTTTGACTGCCTCGAATCCCTGCGTTCTGGTTATGATTCCTCTTATGATTGGCTTTGTAACAGGCAGCGAGCAAACCGTAGGAATAAAAAAATCGCTTATTTTCTCCAGTCTTTTCGTATTTGGCCTTTCCATCACCTTTGTTATTCTGGGGATCATTGCTGCCTTAGGAGGCAGACTTTTTGGGGATATTGGCAGCTACTGGAAATACATCGTTAGTATCGTAGCTTTCATTATGGGAGCGCATTTGCTGGGTCTTTTCCAATTTAGCTTTTCAATACCCATAACCATAAAACTTTCAGGAAAAGGACCACTTAGTTCGTTACTCCTGGGCATGCTTTTTGGGGTTGTTTCTACTCCATGTGCTGTTCCCATCCTTGTGATACTTTTAACATACGTTGCGACCAAGGGAAGCAGCTTGTTCTACGGAGGAGCCTTACTTTTCTTTTACGCTTTGGGGCATTGCATACTAATTCTTATTGCTGGCACCTCCATAGGCGCAGCCAAAGCCTTGATAGAGTCAAAGAAGGCCAAAAAAGTTAGTTCGGTACTAAGAAAAACAGGAGGGATTTTGGTAATACTGGCTGGTCTTTACTTTTTATTCTTTTAGAGGGGCAAAAATCTCACCCAAAATACAGAGGCAGCCGTAGCCTTTGTTTGTTAGATGGAAAATCCTGCCTTACTTTCCTTGACTTTCTAAAAAGTATTTTGTATACTATAGATGCTTTTGAAAGATTAATTCCTCTTCCCGGGCCTTTCTACTAAGAAATGAACAATGCCACATTTTATACAAGGCCCAGCTAAATAAAGACCAATAAAATGATCGATTCAAAAGATTTGGTGAAAAAAGCAATTAACTTTAAGGGCCCTGAACGAATACCATACATGGTGAGTATTGATTTAGTTCGATTTAAGGAAAAAAGAGATAAAGAAGAGATTAAAAGAATTGAAAGACTTTATTCACAGTGTCCTGTTGATATATTTTCCGCAGATATTATGTGTGCTTCTTATTGGAAACCTCAAAAAAGGCCCCCTCTTTCTGTATGGTCCTTAGGACCATACTATCATCGTGAAGAAAGGGAAGATGAATGGGGAGTGATCTGGAAAGAGTTGAGAGTAATAGGACATCCCTTAGAGAAAGATTGGTCCTTAGCGAAAGATTACCAGCTTCCCGATCCTTATGCTCCAGGAAGATTTGATGGGGCTAAAAAATTAATAGATGAAAATAGGAATAAGTATACTGTAGGATTAGTTTGGTTTACTTTGTTTGAAAGACTGTGGATGCTTCGTGGATTTAATAATATGCTGGTAGACCCGTATTTAAACTACGATGAGTTTATTAACCTGAGAGATAAAATCTTAAATCTTAACATCGCGCTGATAAAGCAATGGTTAAAGATAGGGGTAGATGCTATCTGGATTAGTGATGACTGGGGAGGGCAAGAAACAATTTTAATGAATCCTGATGACTGGAGAAAATTTTATAAACCTTGCTATAAAAAGATGTTTGATTTAATTCATAAAAATGGTGCTCATGTTTGGATGCATAGTGATGGCAATATAACACAGATAATCCCTGATTTAATTGAAATTGGCCTTAATGTTCTACATCCTGTTCAGTCCCAGGCAATGAATATTGAAGAATTAGGCAAAAGATTTGGAGGGAAACTCTGTTTTTTTGGAGGAGCTGATGTTCAGGAGACTTTACCTCATGGAACTCCTCAGCAAGTCAAAGAAGAGGTAAGATATTTAATTAAAACTTTCGGAAAGTATAAAGGTGGATATATTGGCAGCACCTCTCATACGATTTTACCTGATACACCTCTAAAAAATATAGAAGCCCTTTTTGAGGCTTTTGATGAATACTGTTCCAATCCAAAGTTGATTTTAGATGAAATGACAAGGTGAAAAATAATGCTTACAAGGAGGTGAAAAAGCAGGGAGATCCGAGCTAATCTGAGATAAAGGAAAATATAAACCTACGAAGTACGCAGAGGAAATATAAGATGTGAGAAGTAATATGTAATGTGTAAAAACCTTATTACTCATCACTTATTACATATTACAGTTATTTGTGTTCTCTGTGGTTAATTTTTGACATTATCTCAGAGAAAAATCAAGGAGAAAAAAATGAAAAGGGTACTAATAAGTATTTTGATTGCCAGTATGCTGGTAATGTTAGGGGGAATTAGTGCAAGTGCTAAGACAATAACGTTAACCTATATGGGTTGGGGAAATGTCGATTGGGCTACCGCCAGTCAAGCCGTACGTACCGAAGTATTTGAAAAGGAGTATCCTAATGTAAAGGTGGAGAATACTATTGTGCCTCTCCACGAATATCATGAAAAATTACTTACCATGATAGCTGGAGGGAAAGCTCCTGATATAGCTTGCATTGAATCCAGTTCCCTATCACAATACGTCTATTACAGGGCCATTATTTCTCTCAATGAATATATTGAAAAAGATACAACTCTGGATTGGGATGATTATTTACTTCACGAAGATGTCACCTATGATGGAGACATCTATGGCTTGCCAGCAGGAAGAAATTTTGCATGTAGAGTCTATAATGAAGATATGTTCAATGAGGCTGGTATCCCCACTCCTTACCAAATTCAGAAAGAAGGCAATTGGGACTGGGAAGAATTTATCCGAACGGGAAAGAAATTAACCGTGGATATAGACGGCGATGGTGTACCTGATCAGTACGGTTGGACGTTCAGTGGCTGGTGGGGACGAGAGTTTTTCCCTATGGTTTGGAATGAGGGAGGTAAGATATTTGATAAAGTGAAGTTTCCAACCAAATGTCTATTGAATTCTCCTGAAGCAAAAACAGCTCTCCAGCGTATTGTGGATACGGTCAGAAAAGATAAGATCTGTCCACCTCCAGAGATGGAAGCCTGGAAATTAGGTATTCATTTTGGTGCTGGAAGAGTTGCTATGGCATGGTGGAATATACAGGCCGCTTGCTGGGCTATATATGGTAATTGGTTTAATTTCAAGCATAATCTTATGCTTCCGCCAAGAGGACCAAAAGGACTCCATACATGGGCTGAAGTTGTTCCGGAGGTGATCTTTAGTCAATCGAAGAATAAAGAGCTCGCCTATGAATTGCTTAAGTCAATGACCAGCCTTAACGCGTACCTTCGGATGTTGGAAGAAAATATTGATTTTATACCAGGTCGTAAGTCTTTCGTATTGGACCCCAAATTCAAAGAAAAATTCGGTGAGATTCTTAATATAGACGTGGATTTGGATTTAATTGAAAAATATGCTCATGTGACACCTAAGCCTATAGATTCTGGGAGGATTCTTACCATTATCGGAAACGAAATAGATTTAGCATTGAGGGGAAAGAAAACAGCGGGAGAGGCTTGTGAAGATATGACATCGAAAGTTAACCAGGTATTAGAAGAAACGGCAGGGTAAAGAACTAAGAAGAGAAAGCTTTATCAAAGTTAAATATTCTACCTCCGGGCCTTTTCTCAAAAATAGTTTCTGTATCAGAGGGGCCCGGGGGTAACTTTGCAGGTCGTTTTCCGCAAGGATTCACCAAATTCCTTTGCTGGGAGTTACACTGTTCGTTTATAAAAATTTCTGATAACAGGTAAGTGTTACTAAAAAAATGCGGAGTTCCTTGCTCGTCATTGAGAAAAGCATTAGGATTAGAACAGGCTCTGCAATCTCATGTAGCTCGCCGATTTATCGGCTTAGTAAATTCGTCTAATGAATTGGGCAGCTACAATTGCCAGAGAAAACAAGAATTTTAGAAAAGTTAAACTATTACAATTTCTGATAACAGTTCAGTCATTGAGAGGCTAAGGAATCTATATGAATTTCAAATCCCTTATTGTAGTAATCTTGGGGATTTAATGGCTGGATCTGAAAGAGGGATCGTATGAATGTCAAGTCAAAAAAAATACTAAAATTCAATGCTACGACGCATCTCATTCCTTTTAACTATAGTAATGTTCAATTAAAAGATAGCATATTTAAAAATCAATTCGATGAAATGAAACATTACTATCTAAGCATCCCTAACGATGATATCCTAAAGGGCTTTCGTGAGCGAGCAGGAGCAAATGCTCCTGGGAAAAATCTGGGAGGATGGTATACTGGGGATGCAAGTTTTCTGCTACCCCGTATAAATATAAAAAAACCTACTGCGGTATTTAGCGCATTTGGTCAGTGGCTTGGTGCCTTTGCCCGAATGTACAAAGTGACAAGCGATCCTGCTATCTTAAAAAAATTGGAATATCTCTTAGATAATTGGGGGCAGACAATTGAGGTGGATGGGTATTTCTTCTACGGTACCAATCCTAATGCCCTACATTACGAGTTTGAAAAGATAGTAGGAGGATTGGTGGATATCTATGAGTACGTAGGAAGGGAGAAATCCATTGAGTGCCTAAGAAAAATAACTGCGTGGGCAATAAAGAATTTGAATCGAAGAAGGATTCCAGCAACGCCTGATCAATTTACAGGAGGATATGCTGCAGGAGGAAAAGATGCTGATACAGAGTGGTACACATTATCGGAGAATCTTTATCGAGCGTATCTTCTCACAGGCGATACTGTATATCAAGATTTTGCTAAGATTTGGCATTACAATAGCTATTGGGATGATTTGGCAGAGAAAAAATATTGCCTGACTGGACTACACGCCTACAGCCATGTGAACACCCTGAGCAGTGCAGCTATGGCCTATGCAGTATCCGGCGATATTTCGTATTTACATACCATTGTAAACGCATATAAGATACTGCAGGAAACACAAGTTTTTGCAACCGGAGGCTACGGCCCTGGAGAAAGAATGGCTAACCAGTGTGAATCATTAGGAAACTCTTTGTATTTACAAGAAAATACATTTGAAACTCCCTGTTGCACCTGGGCTGTTTTTAAGTTAGTTCGTTACCTTATGATGTTCACAGGTAAAGCAATCTATGGTGATTGGATAGAGAAGCTTCTATATAATGGCATTGGGGCATCCTTACCTATGGCCGGAAAAGGAAAAACATACTACTACTCTGATTATAGAGTAAATGGGGGAGAAAAAAAATATTACTCTCATGCCTGGCCCTGCTGCTCGGGTACCTATCCTCTGGCAGTAACCGACTATCACAACATTATCTATTTTAAAGATAAGGATAGTCTTTATGTCAATCTTTTTGTACCTTCTCAAGTAGAATGGAATAAGTCAGGACAGATTATCAGCGTTACTCAGAACACCGATTTCCCTAAAACAGGTAGAATCTCTTTAAGGATTAACACATCCAGGCCAATTGATTTTTCTTTAAAATTCAGGATTCCTGCCTGGGTCAAAAATAGTGTATCGGTAAAGGTTAACAACACGCCTCTCTTAAGTGAGTGGAAATCCGGACGCTGGGGGACGATCAACAGGATATGGAATGATGGGGATATCGTTGATATAAAGTTTCCCTTGAATCTGTATTTTCTGCCAGTGGATAATCGCCATTCTCATCTTGCTGCACTTACGCATGGACCAGTAGTATTAGTTGCAGATAAGGCGGGAGTTTTAAAAGGGGACATAGAAAGTCCTTCATCCTGGATCTTGCCTATATCTGAGCAAGATCTTGTTTTTCAAACAAAACAGCAGGCAAATGCCAGAAAATTCAGACCATACCTTACCTATGGAGAAAGAGAAAAGTATTATATGTATCACATAGTAGAAAAATAAGAGATACAACGAGAAAGAACTTAAAGAAAAAAGGAGATAAAAATGAAGTATGCGGCACATTCATTAATGTGGACACCTGAGTTTACAGAAAAGGACCTTGGTCTTTTTGACCGGCTAAAGGAAATGGGATTTGATGGAATTGAAATTCATCTTAATCATCCTGAGACCTTACCCGTGGAGAAAATAAAGGAGAAAATGCAGGAGACGGGAATGCAATGCACCTGTACTGGTACTTTAGAGAAACAACACAATATAGTGAGCTCGGATCAAAAAAAGAGAAAGCAGGGTATCGCTTTTATTAATGAGCGTGTTGATATCGTAACCGAGCTAAAAGGTGATGTCTTAGGCGGAGTTTTATACGCTACCTGGGGAGAGATTACCGGAAAAATGAGAACCAAAGAAGAGTGGAATTACTGCAAAGAGTCTCTTCTCAAAGCGGCAGAATATGCACAAAAGAAAGGGGTAGTGCTTGCCCTTGAACCTGTTAACCGATATGAGACCTACTTTCTAAATACCGCAGAGGATACTCGCAAATTAGTAGAAGAAATCGCTCATCCTAATATCCAGATACATCTTGATACTTACCATCTCAATATAGAAGAGGAAAGTTTTTATCAATCTATAAAGACAGCCGGTAAGTACCTTTATCATCTCCATGTGTGTGAAAACAACAGAGGTATACCCGGAACAGGACATGTGCAATGGCAGGATGTCTATAAGGCTCTAAAAGAGATCGATTATGATAGATGGGCCGTTATAGAGTCCTTTGTTCCTGCCATTGAAGAAGTTGCCCGAATGACTGCCATATGGAGAAAACTTGCTCCCAGTGCTGATGTACTTGCCAAAGAAGGACTGAAATTTCTCAAACAGGTAGAGGCCTCGGTGTAATTAGAAAACTCAAAGAGGAAAAAAAATGAAACTAAAAAAGTTTATCAATGACCCTAAAAAAGTAGTGGATGAGATGTTGGAGGGTTTTCTTTTTGCACATTCTGATACAGTAAAAAAACTTTCTACCTCACGGGTGATAGTAAGAAAAGATGCTCCCATTAAGGGTAAAATAGGGTTAGTCACCGGAGGAGGATCTGGACATGAACCAGCCTTCATCGGGTATGTAGGGGAAGGTCTTGTAGATGCAGCAGCCGTAGGTGAGATATTTTCCTCCCCTTCTGCTCAACAAATTTACGATGCCATTAAAGCTGTAGACAGTGGCAGGGGTGTATTATGCGTCTTTGGGAATTACTCGGGAGATATTATGAACTTTGGTATGGCCTCTGATATAGCCAAAGAAGAAGGAATATCTGTAGAGCAGATCATTGTTAATGATGACGTAGGCTCAGGCTCAAAGGAACAAATGGAAAATCGCAGAGGTGTAGCTGGTGAGGTGATCGTATGGAAAATTGTCGGGGCTAAAGCTCAAGGGGGAGCTAATTTGGAAGAAGTTATGAGAGTTGCTGAAAAAGTGAACTCTCATACCAGAAGCATTGGGGTAGCTCATTCTCCCTGTGCTGTGCCCTCACTTCCCTGTGGAGGAGAGCCTACCTTTACCCTTGGTGAAAATGAAATGGAGATAGGAGTTGGGCATCATGGCGAGCCAGGCGTTGAGAGAACACAAATAAAACCAGCTGATGAGATCACCAAAATTCTTATGGAGAAAATCTTGGAGGATTTACCGTATAACCAACAAGATGAGGTAAGCGTATTAGTCGATGGACTGGGCTCTACCCCCCTGCTTGATCTTTACATAATTTATAGAAAAGTAACCCAAATACTAAGGCAAAAACAGATTAAAATCTACAAATCATACATAGGAGAGTTCTTTACCTCCTTAGAGATGGGTGGATTCTCTATCACTTTAACTAAGTTAGATGAAGAGTTAAAAAAGTTGTTAGATATTCCGGCAAAGGCTCCCCTCTTTGTTCAAGGATAATTAAGGAGGTCTATTGATGAGTATAGCTATAGGTTGTGATAATAATGGCCTGGAACTAAAAAATGTAATTATCCAGCTCCTGAGAGAGAGAAGAGTTGAATTTGAAGATTTTGGAACTATGACTAAAGAGCCGGTAGATTATCCTGATATAGCTGAGAAGGTTGCCAATTCCATAGTTAAGGGAAGGCACGGGAGAGGAATACTTATCTGTGGAACAGGTTTAGGTATGGCTATGGCTGCCAACAAAGTAAGAGGTATAAGAGCTGGGACTTGTCATGATATCTATTCTGCTGAAAGATCCAGAAAAAGCAACAATGCTCAAATTCTTACCATGGGAGCCCA
Source organism: Candidatus Aerophobota bacterium (assembly GCA_030615365.1). Next base: position 31,659 of record JAUWZM010000005.1, read on the forward strand.
GATAATAGGGCCAGAGTTGGCTAAAAAACTTATAGAAGTCTGGCTCATCTCAAAATTTCAAGGAGGACGTTCAGAAAGAAAGGTACGCAAAATTATGGAAATAGAAAAGAGAAACTTCTCATAAAGGAGAGTAAAGTTGTCCAGAAAAACCTATCTCAAGATGAAGAATCTTTTAGAAAGGATAGTCCAGAAATTGGAGAAAGAAGAAACTTACCTGAATCATCTGGATGCTACTATAGGGGATGGAGACCATGGAAGAACTATAGCTACCTCTTTTAGAAGGGTATTAGAAGAACTTGGGCCTGAGGGGGATTTAGATATAGGGATCTTCCTCAGGAAAGTGGGAAGAAATTTGGCTTTTTCTGGCGGAGCGGCCACAGGTCCTCTATTTGGTACGGCCTTTATGGAAGCAGGAAAGGCTCTGGAAGGGAAAGAAACTCTTTGCCTGGGGGATTGGACTAAGGCTTTAGAGAGTGCTGAGGAGGGGATAAAAAGAATAGGGAAGGCAAAAGTAGGAGAAAAAACTATGCTTGATACTATTCATCCTGCTGTTCTGTCTTTAAAAGAATCCATCTCTAGTAATGATTCTCTTGAGGAAGCTTTGGAAAAAGCAAGACAATCTGCCCAAAAAGGTATGAAATCTACTAAAGATTTAATTTCCAAAAGAGGAAGGTCCTCTCGTTTAGGTGAAAGAACCAAAGGGCACATTGACCCGGGAGCAGTCTCAAGCTACTTTATTTTAGCAACGATAATCGAAATCTGCAAGATAAGTTAACACAGGTCCTTGGCTTCTCTATTTCCTTATCCTTTGGATTCTTCTTAAACCTTAGAGATCCTTTGTAAGACTTAAGAATTTCCCTCCAAACAGATAATGATTTTTCTGCCAAAAGTGTATGGGAGTTCTATCTACCCTCAATCTCTTTTGCTATGATTGGATCTTTTACTATTTTGTGTAAAATAAATAAAGTTTTTGCTCTTTATCATAAAAAAAATTAATTTTCTGTGTTCTTTTTGGTTAATTTTTGACAATACTAAATATTATACCAGGAGAAAGCAATATGAATAATTCGTTTGCTGTTGCTGATATAGTAAGTATGTTCGAATCTATTTTAAGCCTCTGTAAAGTAAAGAAGGGCGAGGTGGTGTTGATCTTTACTGATCCACAGTTCCCTTACCAGATGTATCCTCCGGCTGCGTTCGCTGCAGCACATAATCTGGAAGCCAATGTGTATGTAATGATGGCTCAATCAGAACAAGCGATCTCGGATAAACTCTGCATAGCTGCCTGGGAAAATGCGGATTTAATCATAGGAATGTCCATTCTACCTCGCGGCATAGGTTCCTGGATGTATACCGAGACTCATAATCGGGCTTTGAAATCTGGAGCACGCACACTGATGGTTCAGTCCCCCATAGAGAGAATGAGGAGAATGATACCCAATGAGACTGTGAGAAAATTAGGTATACGAACTGCAAAGATGTTAAGTGAAACCAGCACAATTCACTTAGTTTCCAAGATTGGAACAGATCTCTACCTTCAGAAAAATGGTAGGGAAGCAGGTGCACAATGGGGTATTTCAGATGTTCCGGGACGATTTGATCATTGGCCATCTGGATTAGTAGCATGCGCTCCATTGAAAGAGGGTGTAGAAGGTAAATTCGTAATCTCTCCCGGAGATGTTCTGGAAAGTGGGCAGGGAGGTGGATTATGGAAATTTGTAACTTCTAAAATAGTATTGTCCTTCAAAGAAGGACGGTTAGTAGAAATTACAGGTGGGCCAGATTCTAATATTTTACGGTCTTTCCTGGCCCAGTTTAAAGATGGAGGAGCAAGAAGAGTCGCCCATATTGGATGGGGTATTGATTATAGAGCTAATTGGAGCAATGTAGGGATAGAGTCAGAATCATTGGGCGGAGCGATCACCTTAGCCCTTGGACGTAATACATTCACTGCACCTGCTCAGCATTGTGGACTTAGCGGAGATATTGTCTCAGAATTACATCTCGATATTTCTACTCGACAAACTGATGTGTTCCTTGATAATAAACAACTAATAAAAGAGGAGCAATTTATCAGTTTATAATTAGACTGCCGATCGCTTTTTAACTCTTGCTTCGCATTTAGGTAGCCGCAACTTTTAAGTTGCGTAAAGAAAGAAAACTATTGCATAAAAATGCAGGTTTCACACAGACAAGATGCCTGGGCTACTAACCTGCGGCTACCAATTACAAAAAGAAGAAAGAGAGCTCTGAAAAATCCTTTTTCTTTTTGCTGCTCGGCGAGGTGTTTCCATAAGGCAGCGGCGATCAAGGCGGGTCTATGCGCTCAAACTCTTAGTTATCCTGTAATCTGAGACATCGCCCATAAGAGTTACAGCATAAAGATAAGAGTAGAACTTAGCCGCAGGCGCCCGGAAAGCACCGAGCAAAGAGCAGCCTCAGACTTTTTTCAGAGATTTCAGAAATAACTTTTGACATAACTAAAAAAGATAGAAGGGGAAGAATTATGCAAAAACATAAGATTCTTACTATAGTTTTGGCCCTGGTATCCATTTTCTCATTTCCAGTAGTTGCTATTGCCGGTAAATATAATGAAGAGTTAGTTGTCAATGTTGATTTTGGAGTGAGAATCGATCCACCTCTTTTTAAAAAATTTGCCATGATGAATTCCGGTCTTATTCCTATGTCAAGATATAGAAGAGATAAAGACCTACTAAACGAAATCAAGCCAGAATCTTTAAGAATTGATCTTAGTATAGGAAAATACGATTGCTTTTTATATAAAATGATTACAGGAACTCCTGAGAATTTGCAGTATGACTTTGCTGATATTGATGAGTTGGCAGGTTTGCTGAATGAGAGAAATGTGTTACCTTACTGGTCTTACTGTTATATCCCTATTCCACTACAAAAATGGCGAAGATGGCGGTGGGGACCTTCTGATCTTAATGCCTGGAAAAAGATGCACACCTCCCTGGCCAGTCATTTCAAACAGAATAACATTCGTATAGGGTACCAGGAAATATACAATGAGCCCGACCTTGATATATTCTATGCCGGAACATGGGATGAGTATCTTCAAATGTATAAGTATGGCGTAGAAGGACTGAAAGAAGGTGATTCGGATGCTGTTGTGGGAGGACCGGCTATGGCCTATGCTGAGAATACGGAACATGTGAATTCATTCTTAGACTTTGTAATTCAAGAGGATTTACCGCTCGATTTCTTTTCGTTCCATGCGTATTGGAACACTCATCTGGCAAAATTGCAGAAAGTGAGAGCGTGTCTTAAGAGTAACTCACGATTCAACACAACTGAAATGCATCTGAACGAATTGAATGTCTTATCTCCCTGGGCATCACCAGGTGGTCCTGCTGATAAATACGCACTTGCCTCTCAAATATTTGATGTTATTAAAGAACTTCTTAACCAGACAGACTTAACGTTGGTACACTGGGCACAATTACAGGAATATGAGTTTGGTGGCGGTAGATGCGGCGCCGAAGGGACAGTTAATGTAGATGGGATGAGGAAAGCATCTTTTAATGCCTTTAAAATATATGCCATGATGCCAGTAGATAGATGTGAAGTTAATAGTAGTGGTGATATAAAAAGTATGGCTTCAACAGACGGCCATAAAGCAAGTGTTGTCCTCTGGAATCCTTCTAATGAAATTAAAGAGCTTGATGTGAATCTACAGAATATTCCATTTGCCATTGATAACATAAAAGTATATAGAATTGATGCCAATCATGCCAGCTATGGAGATAACCCGGCAAATGAACTCTTGCTTCCCGTAGAGGAAATGCATAATATACATACAGCCGATTTCTCCTGGTCTGGAATAATTCCCTCCAAAGGTGTTGTGTATATAGAAGTAGAAGATGGGAGCGGTATTTCTGAGTTAGACCCTATTTCGATAGCTAAAGTCATTCGTAAACATCACTATTATCCCAATAGAGGTAAAAGTAATTATGCTGAGTTTAACGAAAATAACTGGATTGCGTATTTGGGGATGGGCGGGGAACAATGGGCAGATTCAATTGTAGGTGTAGAGGTTGAAGAATTACCCGATGTACTATATATGTCCTTCTTTGTTGACGGAGTCCTGCAGAACCTGGATCCTAACAGTTTACTGGGGCTACGTATAGATTATAAAGTAAACGATTCATATACAAAGGGGGTTCTCTTCCATGGAGGTCTTTGTGATTCTCAAAGAAGTTCATTGCTCCCCTGGGGGACTAAAGGCCTTCCTGAGCAGGTAATTGAAGTAACGGATTTATCAAACTTTGAGATTAAACCTGCCATGTATGCACCACAGGATTGGAACGGTAGAGCTATAATTTCATTTGAAATGCAAAATACAGGAGCAAATACCAGAGCTAAAGTAGTTGTCATAAAACATCTATACTGAAGCTGGAACTTACTCCAATACCTCGTTAGGGTAAAACTTATGCAATTCACTAAACATTTAATTTCCAAAAGAAGAAGGGCTTCCCGTTCAGGTAAAAGAACGAAAGGGCACATTGATCCAGGAGCGACCTCAATCTATTTTATTCCTGCGGCAATAATAGAAATCTAGTTACTATTCAGCCACAAAGACACGAAGACACCAAGATTAATACGTAGAAGAGTTAATGCATTGATGAAATCAACGAAAAGAACGAGACCAACAAGATAGACGAAATAGACCAGACAGATCAGACAGACCAAATAGACGAGACAGACGAGTTTATATCACTACTTGGTGACTTAGTGGCCTGAGCTGTTACGAAATCTATAAGAAAAGTCAGAAATAACAAAGTTACTACAGGAGAAATTCAAAATGGCAAAGATGGTAGTAATTGGGGCTGGAATGATGGGAACTGCCTGTGCATCACATCTCGCAAGGAGAGGACATGAGGTAAATCTCTGGGGAACTGAACTGGATAAGGATATTATCGATGTTCTCCAGCAAGGGGGGGATCATAAAACCTTACATGCACCTGTTCCTCAGAATATTAAATTTTTCCAGGTAGATCAATTAGAAGAAGCTACGGATAAAAGGAAAATTGTAGTAATTGCTATAATCTCTTATGCTATAGAAAACATTGTCAGAAGAGTAGTCCCCTTTTTAAGAGAGGGGATGATTATTATAAATGTCGCCAAGGGCATTCCCAAAGCTTCATATCTAACTTTATGCGATTTAATTGAGAGTACAATTCCTCCCTCATTGGATAAAAAAATCCCTGTGGTTGGCATGGGAGGTCCTGCTCGAGCCAATGAATTAGTGAGGGGGATTTATACTGAGGTTATTTTTGGTGCGAAAGAAAAAAGATATGCTGAGTACTGCAGTGAAATAACTCACAATCTTCAACTTAAAGCTGATGCAACCTATGATATGACAGGAGTAGAACTATGCGCTGCGATGAAAAACTCCTATGCCATTGCTGCCGGGATGTGTCAGGGGTTATCTGAGAGATTAAAAATAAGTATGGATAACACGAAATCTGCATTTATGGCTCAGGCAATTATGGAGATGTCCAGGCTCATTATACCTTACGGAGGGAAGCTGGAAACTATAATGGGACTGGCTGGGGTGGGAGATTTATACCTTACCGTGCAGAGAGGTCGAAACGGAGCCCTGGGAAAACTTCTCGGAGGAGGTATGACGGTTGAGGAAGCTATGGAGGAGATGAAAGACCAAACTGTTGAAGGATACATAGCTACCAAAGGCATACATAGATTAGCAAAAGAACTGGAGAGAAAGTCAAAAGTACACATAGATAAAAACCTTCCTTTATTCAGGCAACTTTACGCTGTTCTTTATGAAGGGAAACCAGCACAAAAAGGAATAAATGACTACCAAATATCTGGGACCTGATCCCTCTTATGTAAAAAAAGAGAATACATCTTCGGGATGAGGAGGGCAGCCTGGGATATACTCACCCTTCTCCTTGTATTTTTTTGTACACAAACCTATGCTCACAAGTTTTCCCTCTAATTTTGAAGGAATACGGGCTAACTGACCAAAAACCAGAGTATACCCTTTTAATAAATCTAACGCATTCTCTCTTTCCAGATTACATATAAGAGCTTCCATCATGTGACGACACCCACTGCAGGCACCCTTCTCATGAATAAATATTCCTTTATCTCTATATCCATCAAAATCGATCGTGACCTGCTTGAAAGGTCTTATTACCTCATCCAAACTTTCTCCTAATATTTCTATATTGGATAGCTCACCGCATCCAAGTCTTTGCTCTATCGCCAATTTTATATATTCAATATCCATAGGCTCTATTCCCATTACGGTAGAAGCTACAACATCTGCAGCCACTGTATCTTTTGATGCAATTAAGATTCCCAAATTCACAGGAGTTCCGTGAGTAGGTCCAAGCCCTTCCATGCATACCGTTCCATCTATAACTGTCAGGTCAGGAAGAATAACTTTGTTTAAATCAACTATGCACTGGGATAATCCCCACCTGTGAAATCTTTTTTTATCCTCTTCTCTAATTACCCCTTTCATGTTTTTAAGACCAAGAGTTGCAGGGAAAGCATCGTGAGTCTTCATCACCGGGACATTTATTATCACATTTGCTTCTAACAAGATACGGGGAAGTTTAACCCTGTGCAATACCTTACCTCCTACTACAGGCACGGGAATCCACTCAGCCTTTTTCAAATCAACCAGTTCTATATTTATCTCTTTGGCTATGCCTCTCATGCCTGTTTCATCAAAGGCCTTTTCTGTACCATATCCAACTGCAGATCCCTCTGCAATAATTACTCTTTTTGCTCCTTTTTCCCTGATTATCTCACAAAGAGCTCTTATTAATAGAGAATTAGTGGTAATGCCAGTTTTATAATGAGCTGGTTTGATTAAATTTGGCTTGATAATGACCGTGTCCTGTGGGCATACAATAGCCTCCAATCCTCCAATTAAACCAAGGCTCCTTCTCAAGGCACGTTTTATATCCTGAAAGCTGTGTATATCCTTACATCTTTTTATGGAAACTGTAGATTTCATAGAGACTCCTTTCATAATGTTCAGTAATGCCAAAACTTAACCACAGAGGACACAGAGAAATCATTAAATATCAATAAGTGGTGAATAATTACTATTAATCTATATATTACTCTCACATTTTATCCTTGACATTATTTCCAAATTTTGATACTCATAACTAAAGTAAGATTCTGGCATTTAATACTATATCAAATCCAGGATAATTTGCAAAAAATTTTGTCTCCGTTCAAAATTTACTTATGAAAGAGTTAATTTGTTTTCAAAACGGAAAAAACAAATTTAATTTCTATTTGACTACGACTTCAAAAAACATTAAAATACTCATTAAAGAGTAAGATAAATATCTTATCGTTATCATCATATCAAAAACTGGATATATGTTACAGAATCAACTTGCCAAAAAAACTAACATTCTTTTTAACGCCTCAATCAAGGTAGAGACTGACTATACACTCAATCTTTCTATGAAATACTTATAAAAATAGCCGATGATTTTAGGATTGGTTTAGATGAATTGATTGGAAAGAACAAATGAGTAATATTTTTTTACAAAGATACTTAGCTGAAAAACTAACTCTGAAAAAGATGGCCGGAAATATCAATCGGATTTCTTCTACTTTAGCTAAGTCTTCAATTCAGCTCAACCCTTATCAGATACATGCAGCAATGTATGCATTTGATAGTCCACTGCAAAGAGGGGCGATCTTGGCAGATGAAGTAGGCTTAGGTAAGACCATTGAGGCAGGGATTGTAATCTCTCAATTGTGGTCTGAAAGTAAAAGAAGGATCATTGTTATTTGTCCAGCTTCCATAAGAAAACAATGGCAAGATGAGCTTTCAAACCGCTTTGGCCTTAACTCAAAGGTAATAGATGGTCCCATATTTGAAGAGATGGTTAGCTCAGGCAAAGGTATTCCTTTAACCTATGAAGGTATTTTTATTGTGTCTTTCCATTTTGCCTATAGAAAGAAAAATCTTATAGAAAAGCAAAATTGGGATTGCGTTGTGATAGATGAAGCACATAGATTAAGGAATGTTTATAAAGGTAGGGACGGCTCTAAAATGGCCTGGGAGATACGCAACATAATCAAAGACACGGGCAAATTACTTCTCACTGCCACTCCTCTGCAAAATAACCTAATGGAACTATACGGTATAGTCAGTTTTATCGATGATAAACTACTGGGTACACCATATAGCTTTAAAAAGAGATTTGTCGAGCCTCTGTTAGAAAACGGTAGGTATTCTCAAATAAAATTGAAGGAGTTGCGCCAACTTATAAAAGGTGAGGAAGAATTTGGTGGTGATAAAATTAGTGGAATCTTGATACGCGCGTTAAGGAAGCAAGTAACCGATTATGTCAAGTTTACAGAAAGAAAGACCTTTACTCAAGATTTTACGCCTACAAATGAAGAAATGGAGCTTTATAACAAGGTCTCTGAATATCTTCAGCGACCAGAGGTAGCAGCAATTCAAGCTACACAAAGAAACTTGATGATTTTAGTATATAGAAAATTACTTGCTAGCTCTTCCTTTGCTATCGCTGGCACATTAGACCATTTGATAGAATTCTTAAGAAAAGAATTGGAGCTGCGGGAAACTGATAGACTGAGCAAAGAAACGCAAGCAGATTTATTTGCCCAATCTGAGTTTGAAGATGAAGGACTAGAAGAAGAATTTGAAGAGTTAGAGGCAGAAAGAACTGAAGAGAAAAAAGAGAAGAAGCTAAAGTCCCGAATTGATCAGGTTATATTTAGTGATGATGATATTCAAGAAGAGATTGAGGAGCTTGAATCTTATTACAACCTCGCGGTCAAAATCAAAGAAAACAGCAAAGGCAAAGCCCTGATCAAGGCATTAAAAACGATATTTAAGATTGCAGAAGAGAAGAAATGGCCCAAGAAAGCAGTTGTTTTTACTGAATCAACAAGGACGCAAGAATATATACGTAGACTTCTTTATCACGAAGGTATAACCTATACCATATTTAACGGCTCTAACAGCTCTCGGGAAGCATTGAAAACGTATAAAGAGTGGTGGAAAGAATTTCCTGAATTATCTGAACGAGGTTCACCAGTGGCCAATATTCGTCAGGCCTTAGTTTATGACTTTGAGGAAAACAAACAAGTATTTATATCCACTGAGGCAGGAGCGGAGGGTTTAAACCTCCAGTTCTGCAATATTGTAATAAACTATGATTTACCTTGGAACCCCCAAAGGGTTGAACAACGCATAGGGCGTTGCCATCGCTATGGTCAAAAATACGATGTTGTAGCGGTTAATTTTCTCAATACAAAAAATAGAGCAGACCAGAGAGTACTTGAGCTTTTGCAGCATAAACTACATCTCTTTGAAGGCCTTTTTGGCTCCTCGGATGAGGTCTTGGGGCTTCTTGAGTCAGGTGTTGATTTTGAAAAGAAGATATTAGGGATCTACCAGACCTGCCGCACCTCTGAAGAAATTGACGCTGCTTTTGACAGACTTCAGGAGTCAATCCAACCTAAGATTGCCGATGAGATTCAAAGTGTAAGAAAACATTTAACCGAATACTTTGATGAACCGGTTAGAGAATTATTTGAGCAGACAAAATTTGAGTTAAGTAAAAGTCTCTCTTTGTTTGATAGAGATCTTCTAAGACTTTGCAAGAGTTTTTATGGAGACGATCTTATCCCTCTTGATCTAAAAAAGGCCCTGTACGTTTTTAAGGACTCAGAATCCAATAAGATGATAGCCTTCAGAGATCTAAGTGAGGACGAGGTAGGCAAAATCGCTCGTATGAATAAAGAGCATCCTATAGCTCTTAAGGCTATCAATGAATCGTTAAAATTACACACTGTTCCTATTCCCTTAAACCACTTTTTATATACCAGTTCTGGTAAAAAATATAGTTTAATTGATTCCCTTGTTGACAAGGAGGGAGTTATTTATCTGTTTAAGCTGACAATAAAAGGAATGGAGGAGGAGGAGATACTTACTCCGATGACTTTTATCAGGGAAGATGACACTTACAAACCTTTATCTTTAGAGATAGCCGAGGAGATGTTGTCTTTAGAGGCACAAGGGCAACCCCAGAGAATAGATACATCTCCTCTTGAAGAAGAAAAAGTGTTGTCTCTATGGGAAGACTGGAAGAAACAAGTCTTAGAAAAATATCAACATCGGAACGAACGTCTCTACGACCGTGAAGTAGACAGAATTAATCGCTATTATCAGGATTATAGTTTAAGAGTTGATGATAGAATCAAAAAAGCTGAAGAGGAAAAAGAGAACTTAAATCGTCGCCGAGACAATTCTGCCGACCTTGCTGAACGGCGGGAACTTCATAAAAAAATTCAAGACATTGAACTAAGACTTGATAGGTTAAGACTTGAACAGATAAAGCTAAAACAGGAAGCAAACCAGCTGAAGCGGAAGGATTACCAGGAATTAGAGAAAAAATTTGAGTTAAAAACAGAAGAAGAGTTAATCGCTGTTACTTTATTTAGGCTGGTTTAATATGACAGAAGATAAAAAGAGAAAATTAAAAAGACAAAAGGATATTGGCCAATTCTTTACACCACAAGAAGTGGTGGAGTTTATTTATGATATGCTAAAAGTTCACTTAGATAAAGAGGAAAAATGGAGGACTTATATAGGAAAAAAGCGAAAAAGATTAAAAAGGCCTTCCATTATTGATCCTGCCTGCGGAGAGGGTATTTTTCTAAAGATAGTTCTCGAGAAAAAAATGACATACCCTTCGCATATATTTGGTATAGACATAGATGAGGAAATGAAAGAGGAATGGAAGAGAATAAATCTTCTTACCAAGTTTGGCTCTGAAGCCAGGCTTGAAAGTAGGTTTTTCCACCAAAATGGTCTATTACCAATTAAGCACGACCTGAAATACAAATACCGGGGAATTAAAAAAAATGCTCTGAAGGAATTTGATTTGGTAGTGGGAAATCCTCCCTATGGAGGAGTGGGATTAAAGGAGATAACTCCAGAGCTTGAGAAAGCTTTACTTGGTTTTGACGTGTGGCGAAGAGCACTTAGACGGAATGACACAGGACAAGGAGAATTATTTGATAAGCATCAGATTGAAACACTTGGCGATAAAAGGAAGAAAAGACTTGAAAGATTTCCCATAGAGGTTTTATTTGTAAATAGATTCATCCAACTCGCCAAACCAGGTGGTCATATTGCTGTTATTATCCCTGATGGCATCTTAAGTAATGCTAATTTACATTATGTAAGGAAATTTATTCCTAATAATGTTAAGATAGATGCAATAGTTTCACTCCCTCGAGATACATTTAAGAATGTCGGCACCTCAGCCAAAACCAGCATTCTCTTTATGACCAAACCAAAACAAGATGAAAGATTAACAGATGATTATAAGATATTTCTTGCGTCAGCTCAAAATTTAGAAAATTTGAGCAAAGTTTACGCGTACTACAAGGAGGTAAGCGAGATGAATCCTTCAAAAAAAGAATTAGTAAAGGTAATAAATGATTCACAAGGCAATGAATTGGTAATGGTGAGAGTAGATAAGACTTTAGAAGAGATGATGGAGGAAAAACCAGGTAGCAGGTGGGACACTTTATATTGGCATCCAAGATATGATGATCTAATACCTCTATTGAATAAGTGGAATGCAAAAACATTGGAAGAGATTGAAGGCAAAGGTTGTATTATATCTGGCGATCATGTTAGGCCATCTAGAGGAGAAAACAAAGGATACAACCTTAATACAGGAATCGAGTATTACGAGACTAAGAATTTTTTACTCACTGGATATGATTATTCGAAAATCAAAGAATGTTCACAAAATGCTTACGAGAGGTTGAAGTATACTGCTGTAAGTCAATACGATATTCTAATTTCTTGTGCGGGTGTTGGTGGGGTAGGCAAAGCACGCAGTTGCTTAATAACTCATAAGCCCAAAATAAAATCTTGCACCGGAGATGTTTTCATAATTAGATTAAAAGAATTAAATCCATTTTTCGTTTATGCCTTATTAAATTCTAAAGTTTGCAAGAACCAAATTATGCGAAATAGAAGTGGGGTTGGAACAGAAAACATTAATACAGATCAAGCACTGCATCTAAGAATGCCAATTATGTCAAAAAATATTCTTACTTATATTGAGAAAAGTTATAATAGGTTATTGAGTTATCACGACTGTGCAATGGAAGCTAAGGCAAAAGGCGATGAGGCAAATTATAAGAAGAACATTGAAACGGCTGAGAAGACTTTAAAAGATCTAATTGCCCGCACGGAAGCAGTTATTCGGGGTGAGAAAGACGACATAGTGTGATGCGGTATTGTTTTTTCTTAGATGAAACAGGGGATCATGGTTTACGATACGTCGATAAGAATTTCCCTTTATTTCTTTTATGTGGCTGTCTTTTTCGTGCTGATGAGTTAAACAATTTCAAAGCCGAAATCGACAATTTTAAACAGAAATATTTTAAGACAACTCAAGTTATTTTACATTCCAGGGAGATAAGGAAATGTGAGGGGTCTTTTCAGATACTATTTGATTTAAGCCTAAAAGCGCAGTTTTATAAAGATTTGAATAAGATTTTGGAAGGCGCCATTTTTAAAATTATAGCGGCGGGGATAGACAAGGAAAAATATATTAGGGAATACGGTAAAGGTGCCAAGGACCCTTATAGTTTATCTCTTTCTTTCATTATTGAAAGACTGATTTTCTATTTGGACAGTTTGGATAACGAAGGAATTGTGGAGATAAAAGTAGAACCACGTGGGAGAAAAGAAGACCAAATGCTTCTAAGACATTTCAATTCTGTTTTGGATTTAGGCACTTTCTATGTTTCTTCAAACCGACTTAAAGAAAAAATAGTGAATTTAAAATTCCACAGTAAAAGAAAAAATATTGTAGGACTACAGGCTGCAGATTTATGTGCTTATCCCTTAGCAAGACATTTATTAAACCCTGAAGAACCCTATATACCCTTCAAAATCATAGAAAAGAAGATTTACTGTAATAAAAATGGAGAGTATCATGGGTGGGGACTTAAATTATTTCCCTAAAAAATAGAAAGCCCCCTTTTAAGGAGGCCTTCTACCGACTGGGAGACACCCCAATCCCATTTTTGTTTCCATTATAATTATAGATAATAAAAGGAATTTGTCAAGATGAGAGATGGAAAAAATTTGAGGCCAGAAATATCCTATTTGGTGCAATTCATTTTACCTTTTCTTTCCAGGCATTACGATTACCCAAATCCCGAGGATTATGAGCATGTAAAGATTGACGAGATTCCAATTATAGTAGGCTCAAATATTAAAAAGCCAGATATTGTTTATTATTGGGGTGGGGTTCCGGTTTTACTTGTTGAGGCAAAAAAGGAGGGTAAATCTGAAAGTGATGCTCAAGATCAGGCTCTATCTTATGTAAGAAACTTCCCAGTTGCAGATAAACGTTTTTCCAAAGATGGGCGTAGACCTCGCTTCATTGCCACCAGTGTCGGGAAAGATATAAATTTCTATATCCACAGATATGAGATAAAAAAACAGGATTTTAGAGATTGGCTTGAAAAATTAGACACTGTTCCTTCTTTTAAGGAGCTTCTTTCCGAATACGGTTTATCTCCAGGTTATATACCCAAAATCCTCCTGCCTCAAGACTTTCAGCGTAATTTTCTCAATGAACTTATGGCAATATATAAATTAGGAGAGGTAATCACAAGAGAAGTCATTTTTAACGTAGCATCTCAAATACTTAGTTATTTAGAAAATCCAAAAAATTACACAAGTAGGCAACCTTATATTTTACTCGATAAATATAAAAACCGACAAGACCAAATCCGCCAGCTTTTTAATCAGTATGACATAATTAATTCTTTAAATCCTGATAATGCAAAAGTGTTTAGGCAGTTTGTCCTTCGTTCCTTCCAGGGGACCAATTTAAATCAGTATATGACTGAAGGTTGCGTCATCGCCTTCATGCTAGATTTACTTGGCATGGAGCCTTATTGGAAAGTCTTAGATTTTGAGTGTGGAAGTGGAGGCTTTTTAGCTGCTGCTATAGAAAAAGGCAAGGTTCCTTTGGAAAATATTATGGGAATTGATATAGACCCTTTACCCTTTGTAGTTGCCAAGGCATATTTGGCAATTTACTTTGGAAAATCTCACCAAAATAACATTAAATCTGTTCCCATATTTTATAGAAATGGTTTGTTCTATTATGGTAATGATTGGGACCTGGTGATAAGCAATCCTGCGGGTAGCAAACAATATAGAAAAGATGACTTAGAAGAGGTGTTAGAAAACCTGGAATCAGATTTAGACCTAAGTGGTAAACCTGATAGTTTTTCTCAGTACAACTTTTCAGTTCAACAGGCAGTTCGTTCGGCTAAAAAGGACGGAAAAATTTGTTTAATATTGCCCGAAGGTTTTTTCTCTAATTTGCAGGATGAAATATTAAGGAAATACGTTTCTAAGCACTGTAAAATATTAGCAATTGTGAGCTTGCCACGAGGAGTATTTAAAATAGGGACTGAAGTGAGCCAAGCACAACGTGGTAGTCGAACTGCAAGTATGAAGATGTCGATTCTTTACGCTGAAAAAATTAAAGAGGTAAAAGACGGTGAAGGTACTGATCTATCCGGAATCAATTTAAACTATCCAGTTTTTCTTGCAAATATTACTCCATCAGAAAGCACAAGAGGTGAAATTAACACTTGGCTTGAACCAAAGCTCAATCTTGTATTAGAGCAATGGAGAGCGTGGCAAACTCGTCAATGTTTGACTGAACCCAGCGAAGTAAAGATTGAGAGTTTAAAGAAGATGTTAGAAAAAAAACGTAGAAAAGAAAAAAGGGAAAAACTTCTATTTGAGGTGACTTCAAAGAAGCCCGAGGCACCAAGGTATAAAAAGGGAGTAACTTCAAAAGTAAAAATCAGCCCAGGTTTAGAAGATATATTCAAGAAGATTAATCCAGACTCAAAGAAACTCTGAGCCAAAGCCGAGATTATCGATTGGGAGAAAATTTAGTTGTTGATAAGATGGTGTAAATTTAAAGGTACAAAATGCTCTCTGATTTAAAACAAAAACTAGAAGGACTTGAAGAAGCGCTCGGGGTAAGTTTTAGATTTATGTCCAACGAGCAAAGTGATTTCTCTAAAAGGTATATAACTTTTCAAAACGAGCTAAGAGAGTATAGTAAAGAACTTGCGGTAATTTTACCTTATTGCTGTCCGAGTCAGAAAAGAGGGATAGAAAAAATTATAGTTCATTTGGAGAAAGCTTCGCGTCTTTCTCCTCAAATAAATAATCCACTTGATCGAATAAGATCTCACGTATCAGCAGTTTCTGAGGAGTTTAGCAAAATCGAGAAAACGGATAGTAAAAAGAAATCTTTGTCTATAGAAAATTGGAAAGTCATAAATATATTTATTGCTTCCCCAGGAGATGTTGCATATGAGCGTGAGATTATAAAAAGAATTGTTGTTAAAGAGAACGATATCCATTTTCACGAACAAGGATATCATATTGAGACTATTAGTTGGGAGACGGATTCTCCTCCGAACGAGGAAGAATGGCAGAATAGCTTAAATAATCTTATTGATACTTGTTTTCTCTTTATATGCGTGTTGTGGACAAGGATAGGAAAGTATACAAAGATAGAATATGAATATGCATTGAGACATTTAAAAGAAAAAGGGTATCCACATATTTTAATGTATTTTAGTAATGTTCCCTTGGTAGAAGAAAGTAAAAAGTTTAGGGGAGAGCAAGAAATTAGGAATTTCCGCTATTCGTTAGATCCAGTAGTTAGACATTTCTCCTACGATGAAAGACGTGACTTTGAAGAATATTCATTGAGTTTGCAATCAATAAAAACTTTTAAAAAGAGTCGTCTCATACTATTCGATGAACTTTTTAGAGAACATTTAGGAAAATGGTATTACTACCATAAAAGAAATGAAACATTTGCTAAGTTATCCACATTTCCTATAAGGAAAAAAGATTATTCATCAAAGGACATATTCAGATCATTTAACAGAGGTGATTGGGAGAAATGAAAAAGGATATCGCTGGTTTAACATACAAATACCCTTTAGTTAGAGAAATTATACAAAAATGTATTCAGCCAAGCAATGAAGACAAAGTTGTTTTGATTTTAGGGCAACCTGGCAGTGGCAAAAGCGTTTTTATGAATCAGCTTTATGATGATCTTAATGATAAGATTGAATATCTCACTGCTATTAGGGCAGAATTTTTAGAAGAAGGGAAATCTCCATATAGAATATATGAATTATTTGAAGAAGTTTCAGATAAAGATGATCCAAAGGTTTTGCTATTGGACTCACTGGATGTATTGGCCTATACCCGAAGAAGAGAACTTCAAGAGTGGCTAATTTATGTAGATAAATTGAAAAATATTAAAGGAATGACCGTTGTCTGTGCATCCCGTAGTTTTGAAGCAGAGCATTTGTATCCGATGAGTGAACAAAAATGGTCTGAGAAGCATCATATAAAAGGACTGCCAGATCGTTTCATTCAAGATGTCTTTAAAAAATTGAAATACGACATTAACAAAATAACCGAGAATTTTAGAGAATTTATCTTGATTCCACTTCACTTAAGGATAGTTGCTGAAATTATTGAGAAAGGAGGAGATCCTTCTAGCATATCTACTCTCCAAGGAGTATATACAAGGCTTCTTGAGATACTCAAAGTCTCTCAAGAAGAGTTTGCTGTTTTAGCCAAGCTTGCGAATATAATGATAGAGAAAAGGACAACAAAATTATCATATGCCACTGCTGGCGTACCGTATTTAGTTGAAATCCGCAGATTAGAGAAAACTGGTTTAGTTTTGTTTGATAATGTGAAGAGTAATTTGACCTTTTCCCATCAGACGCTTATTGACTATTTAGTTGCTTGGCAAGTGACAAATGCTAATAAACCGTTGGTTGATTTTTTGTTAGAACATAGACAAAATTTATTTATTCGTCCCGTTATTGTCCATATGCTTGGATTTCTAAGAAGTGAGGGGGAGCAAAGGCTATTTGATGAACTCGAAGATATATTTTTTAAAACTATAGTATTAAAAAAAGTTGGCTTTGATTCTGGGGAAGTCAACATTAAAACTCATATTAAATTAGCCATTCTTTCACATATAGCTTCCTGGTCAGATCCAACAAAGCAAGAGGGAATGTTTTTACTTAGAATATTTAAAGAAGCGAAAGACGGTCAGAACTTAATGACTCAGTTTTTCAGCAGAGCTCCTCATAGTAGATGGTTTAATGTATTAAAAGATGAATTATTCTTACCCTTGCTTAAAGAATCCGAAGGCACTCAAAAAAGACTTTTATCATTACGGTACCTTGTAAACATTGCGCCGAATTATCCATCTGAAGTAATAGATATAGCTTTAAAATTTTTAGAAGATAAACCCAACAATGAAATTATTTGGTTTTTAGAAAGGGTATCTGACGCGTTACACAAAGTTGAGCTTAGAAAAGAAAACAGAGACAAATTTGCCATCTTACTTGAGCAAATGGTTAGGAAAGGATTTGTTGGATGGTCATACGAGATACAGATTTCTTGCAATCGCTTAGCAAAAATTTACCCAGAAAGGGCCCTTAAATTATATTTTGATTCAGTAGAGACAGAATTATTAAATTCTAACTCTAAAATTAAAGGTAGCCAAGAGAGCCTAATTTCTTCATTTAAAGATGTGCTTCCGGATATCTATCAAGTAATTCCTGATGATGCTCTCAAAGCTATGACAGAATTCTTTGAAAAATTTTTTAGTGAACAATACGAAGATCAACGAAGAATATTAGACAATCCTCTGATACATCTTTACGGACAATATGAAAAGTGCTTTGGGCTTGAAGCTATGTATAGCTGGTATAAAGAGCGAATGCTTTCTTTTAGCTATGAACGGCCCAATGATGCCGAGACATTAATCCAAACATTACAAAAAAGCAAATGGGAGACACAGAAGGAACTTGCTTTGCTATGTATGCTGCAATGTCCTCAGAAATACTCATCAGATATTATTGGGAAGATTAATGAAATCATTTCAGGTCTAAGAACTGGTGATACAAGAAATTATCGTTCAGATACGTTTATTCAATTATTAGAAAAAGGATTATCTGTTTTATCTCCAAAAGTGCGAGTGCAAGTAGTCGATGATATAGTTTCGTTAGAATTTGGGAAAGAAAAATACTTACGTTGGTGGGTATGGGGTCCGCTTCATCATTTACCTGAACCGTTAAAGACAGACGCAGTCAAAAATAGGTTAATTGAATTAGATAAAAAGTTTGGTAAATATAAATATACTCCAGCTTTTAAAATGAGTGGAGCTCGTCGGGTTACCATCTCCCCAGTTCTTAAGAAAAAATTAAGGAAGATGGAACCAAATGCTTTATATGATTTTCTTATGAAGAATCGTAACTTAAAAGAAAGTTGGGACGAAGAAAATAGGCCTACGGGTGGGGCCGAAGAATTAGCACAAGAAGCAGCAAGAGCTCTTGTTGAAAATCTAGAAAAATATAAAGAAGTCATTCAAAAATTAGCTGAAAAGCCGGATAATGATGTCTATACTATCCGGATTTTTACAGAACTTTCTAATAAAGATACAGAAACAATTAAGAAATCATTAGAATGGCTGATTCCTTTAGTTATTTCTTGCTGGGAGCGAGATACATTGCAGCTTGAGATAGTAAGATTCTTAAGAAAAATTTTAGAGTATATTACAGAAAACCAATATAAGCTACTTAAACCAGTAATTATTGGGCTGGTTAATGCTAAAGATCCGGAAAAAGACAGATTCTTTGATTCAAGAAAGCAGGGTTATTCTAGCGATGCACTAACAGAAGGAATTAATACTACAAGAGGAAGCCTCATAGAGGTAATCTTAAGGATTAGACTAAGATTTGCTGATAAAGATTTATATAGCAGTCTTAGAATTCTTTCGGAGGATAAAACGATATCTGTTCGGGCAGTCTTAGTTTATTTCTTGCCAGTGGGACTTAGAAGTTTAGGGTGGGATAAATGTTTTATTCTTTTTGCTAATGCCTTTAAAAAAAGTCCTGAAGAATATACTAAAAATATAACAGATTTTTTACGGTATGTGCCTAAAGATAAATTTGGTGATTTGAAAGAAATTCTTTCAGAGATGGAAAGTAAAAGAGGAGGACCGTTAGGTGAGACATATGCAGTCTTAATGGTAGTTTATTATTTAAGAGGAATATATCCCAAGGAAGAGAATTTGTTATCTATATTAACTGATCCTCAGCTTACACAGAGAGGCAAAGAAAAAAGTTTTGATTTGCTTGCCAATCAAGTAAGATTTAAGGAAAATGTGGCTTTATGTCTTAAAATCGTAGATAGACTTCTTGACCAAGAGGAGACCTTAGCGGGCAGAGTAAGCATACTGTTTATTCAGGCACGAATAGAAGATTTAGGCAAATTTATTCCTATAATAAAGAAGACATTAGCTAAACCAAAAATTAGAGGAAGGGCCTGGTACTATATATTTCAATATTTAGAAAAATGTCTCTTGGTCGATTCGTTGAAGGTTTTTGAGATGCTGGAAGAAATATTATTAAAGGTAGGGGAAGATTTCTACAACATAGTAGATTATATTCCAGCCAGTCATTCCAAGGCTCCATTAAATATAGTTAATACTATCCTTGAGTGTTATCCTAAGCAAGAAGAAAGGGCTCTTAAAGCCCTTGACAAACTAATAGAACTTAAATGGGAAGGCGTGGATGATTACTTACACGCCTTTGATAGATTATAAGCCCGAATTTACCATTTTAATAATTAAAATAGTATCTATCCAGCAGCTGATTGCAGCGGAAACTGCTTAAACTGTACTGATGCTAAATGTGGCATTCAAGATTTAGCTATGGGAAAGGAGAACTCTAAGAAAAGCTGGCATCTTAAAGATTACAGAAGGTGGTTAAAAGAGTTGGAGGAGGAATCTTTAAGTTTGTTTAACTAACAAAAATGGTTTATACTACTAAAAAATTACACTCCACTGATAAACTTAAGATTTTAGGAAAAACAGCCCAGTTTGATGTTTGTGGTTTTCCTTCTATCTTTGCTCGGAAAGACAGAAAATTCCAGCGATTTAAATTTATCTACCCTGCGGTAGGGAAAAATGGTAGATGTGTGAGGCTATTTAAAGTTTTGCAGACCAATTCCTGCAAGGGAAACTGTTTTTACTGTGCGAATCGTAAGGATAGAAACTTTAGAAGGATAAGCTTTTCACCTCAAGAGCTATCTCGCCTTTTTATGGAGTATTACAAAAGAGGATGGGTGGATGGATTATTTCTCTCCTCAGCTATCTATCAATCGGCTAATCTTTCCGAGGAAGAGATGTTTAAAACTGTTCTGTATTTGCGGGAAAAATACGGCTACAGAGGATACATCCATTACAAGATACTGCCAGGAACTGATAATGAACTTATTAAAAGAGTAGCTCCTTTAGTTGATAGATTATCTATAAACCTGGAGGCTACTTCTAATAAGTATCTATCTTTGCTTTCCCCCACAAAGGATTTTTCTGACCAACTCCTATCGGGCATGAAAGAGATTTGCCAGATAAACAAGGAGAAACCTTTAAAAGCGGGAATTACCACTCAATTGGTAGTGGGAGCAGCCGGGGAAAAGGATAAGGAAATATTAAATTTATCCTACCAGCTCTACAAGTTCTACAGGCTCTGGAGAGTTTATTACAGCGCCTTTATGCCTATCATAGACACTCCCTTAGAAAACCTTTCTCCTTGTTTGCCCCTTCGTGAATACAGACTCTATCAGGCTAGTTTTCTCTTGAGAGGATACGGTTTCACTCCTAAGGAGCTTTCCTTTGATAAGGATGGCAACCTTCCTAAAAAATTTGATCCTAAGCTTGCCTGGGCTATCTCTCATCCAGATAATTTTCCAGTGGAGATAAACAAAGCTGGTTTTTGGCAGCTTTTAAGAATTCCGGGTATTGGCAAGATATCCGCCAGGAGAATAGTAAAGAATCGTAAAGATAATAAGTTCACTAAAATCGATCAGCTAAAATCTACAGGAGCGGTAGTCTCTCGAGCCAGAGATTTTGTCACCTTAGAAGGAAAATTTTACCCTTCTCCAAAAAAGTCTGCCCTTAGCCAACTTAAAAAAACAGAAGACCAATCTCGGGCTAATAATCCTGAGATGAATCAGCAGCTTTTTCTCTGGGAGGAGATTTAACTTGAGCAACTATTTTTTATTAGTAACAGTTCAGGCCACTAAGTCACCAAGGCACAAAGTAGTGATATAAACTCGTCTGCCTCGTCTATTTGGCCTGTCTGGTCTATTTCGTCTATCTTGTTGGTCTCGTTCTTTTCGTTGATTTCATCAATGCATTAACTCTTCTACGTATTAATCTTGGTGTCTTCGTGTCTTTGTGGCTGAATAGTAACTTTTATTAAACTACCAAACTCAGAGTTAACCTTATATATAAAAATTTACACCCAGCCTCTCAGTTTCATAGCTTCAACTACTCGGTTAATTGCGATCATATGAGCGGCTATCCTCATGTTTATCCTGTTCTCGAGGGACACTTTTAGCACTTCCCGAAATGCCTTAGTCATTCTTTTATTTAATCTATCATAGACCTCTTCCTTTTCCCAGTAGTCCCTATACAGATTTTGAACCCATTCAAAATAAGACACCATAACTCCGCCAGCATTACAGAGAATGTCGGGAATTATGAAGGCATTTTTTTCAAACAGTATATCGTCAGCTTGAGGTGTAGTTGGCCCATTGGCAAGTTCTGCAATGATCTTAGCATTTATATGGTCAGCATTTTGCAAAGTTATACAGTTTTCCAGTGCTGAAGGACAAAGCACATCGACCCGTAACTCCAATAATTGAGCATTGCTGATATTCTCAGCCTCAGGAAAACATATCACTGAGCCTGTTTTAACTTTATGCGTCACTACCTTTTGGGGGTCAAGACCATTATCATTATAAATTCCCCCTTTTGAATCACTCACTGCCACAATTTTTGAGTCAAATAGCTCTTTTAGCAAAATAGCTACATAAGAGCCTGCATTTCCATACCCTTGAACGGCTATAGTAGCAGTGGTAAGATTTATATTAAGATGTTTTGCAGCTTCCCTTATCATAAAAGCTCCACCTCGCGCAGTGGCATCACCTCTTCCTTGAGAACCTCCCAGAGATATAGGTTTTCCAGTAATCATTTCTGGACAATAGTTACCCTTTAATTTTGAATATTCATCCATCATCCAGCTCATAATCTGAGGATTCGTGTAAACATCGGGAGCCGGGATATCTTTCTCAGGCCCTATCATTTGATATATTTTATCAATGTAACCTCGACTTAACTTTTCCAATTCTCGTTCTGAAAGCTTTTTTGTATCACAGATGACTCCTCCCTTGGCACCTCCAAAGGGGATATCTACCACAGCACATTTCAAGGTCATCCAGGTAGCTAAAGCTCTAATAGTATCAATGGTTTCATCAGGATGAAATCGAATACCTCCTTTGCAAGGACCACGAGAATCGTTGTGTTGTACCCTAAATCCCTTGAAAATCTTAATTTCTCCATTATCCATCTTCACAGGAATTGTTATGTGGATCTCTCTCGTTGGCTCTCTTATGAGAGCAAGGATTCCCGGTTCTAATTGTAATTTTTTTGCTGCTGCATCTAACTGCAGCTGAGCAATGGCAAAGGGGTTTAAACTGCACTCTACCTTCTCACTTGCTTTTTCTTGCGTCACGAGTTTTCCTCCATAATTTATTTATAAAAAAATAAAAAAAGTGTTTATCTATATCATCCTGCACTTTTTTGTGTAGATTGATATATATTATAAACACCCTTGTTTTACTTTAAGCACCACGCTGTGCTCTAATACCAGACTACTTTGTCTTTATTTTTCTATCTCTGAGGATAATATTATAGCCCCAGAGATTTCCCGCATAGGTTTTCGCATATTCATACTTTTCTTTTGTATTCTTCGATAAGCCTCCTCTCCAGATATTTTTAATTTCTCCACCAATATATCCTTAGCTCGTTCCACAAGTTTGCGAGTCTCCAGCTCTTCTTGAATTACTTTAGTTTTCACCATTAGCTCTGTATTTTCAATAGCTACTGCAGCCTGATTAGCTACACTGGTGAGAACCTCTATTTCTGTAGGGGTAAACTTGTGAGGAACGGAAGTATAGCAATTTATAACACCTATCACTTTTCCCTTAACGCTTAAAGGGATACAGAGAAGTGAGCACAGATTTTCTTTTTGAGCTATATTTTTGTATTTATACTCGTTCTCTTGTGTAACATCATATACACTGATAGGCTTATTTTTCTCAACTACTTTACCGGCGATTCCTTCGCCAATTATTAAAGGTGGTTTTTCGTTGTATTCCTCGCTTACACTCTGGGTAGCTCGAATAATCAATTTCTCTTCTCTCTCATCCAGTAACATAAGAGAGACTATCTTTGATTTCATTACCTTCGCGGTAACAGTCACTACAAGTCGCAGAATATCCTCTAAATAAAGATCTGATGATATAGCATTGCTTATTTTAGACAAAGCATCTACGTAAGAAGAAAAATCCTGAGACAACATTATTCATTCTCCCTGATAAATCCAACACAAGCGTGCAGACTCATGTATATTACCAGTAAAATACTCAAAAAGAATTTTTTGTCAAGTTTGATTTTTTTGAAAAAAGTGCTATTCTATCAAAAACAAGGCAAAACGTAACAGTTCAGGCCACTAAGTCACCAAGGCACAAAAAAGTGATATGAACTTTAGACCTCCATCGGAAAGAGAAGAATTCATTGCCAAAAAAATTAACCACTGAAGACACAGAGGACGCTAAAATTCTAAGACCGAGGTTTACTTGGTGTCTTCGTGTCTTGGTGGCTGAATAGTAACGGAAAAACTATGTATGAAGAAGGAAAAGTGGTGGAAATTAAAGGCGATGTAACCCGAATAGAGATAGATCTAAAACCAAAACCAGCTTGCTTGGGGTGTCCGGCTTCTAAAATCTGCGATCTGAGAACTAAAGGTGAAAGATATATAGACGCTATTAAAATAGAGGGAATTCGAATAGGAGATAAGGTGAGAGTAGAAATAAAAGGTGTAAAGATAGTAAAAGGAACCTTCTTTCTCTTCTTTATGCCTGCACTTATGCTTCTAATTGGATTGGGGATAGGAGAATTAATCAAGAAAGGTCAGGTTTTTTCTTTGCTTATGGGAGCAGGATTCATAGGGATAAGCTTTTTTATTATTCATCAATTGGACAAACGCTGGGCGAAAAAAGGAAAGTTTAGACCAAGAATTATTCAGATAATAGAATAAGATTGAATTTTAAAGATAAAATTTTTTATAATGAGGTTAGTTTCTTTTTCAGCCAGGCACTTATTATTACCATTATGTCTATCCAGAACCAACCCACCCACCATCCAGAGACAAAACTATACGGATAAGGAGAAGATGGTTCTTGCGGGAGAGGTATCTCTCTTGCTAAACTGGCCTGTATTAACCCCATATTGATTAGCATAAATACAAAACAAACACAGCTAAAAACACTTAGCTTGACCCATTGTTTATTAAAAATCAAACCTATCTTTACCAGGGCAGAGGAGATTAACCATCCTATTGAAAGAAGATAAATGGTAAATTCCATAATTTTAGAGACAGATATATCGGGTGAGGGAGGAAGGGGAGTAGTGCTCAAGATATAAAATGCTATCGCTCCCAATGCAAGGCTGCCCACACCTATGATTCGCCAAAATATACCAGAGCTATTTCTTTTACTATGCATTTTTCCTCATTGATATTCCTTAGTTTCTCATTAAAACCTATATCCCCGCTTTGTAGGCTATGAGCAGTGCGACAAGAAATATGGAATTAAGAATATCTGAATAGAGCGCATGGCCTGCATTACCCGGGGCAGTATTGTAGGTAAACAGTATAGTTCATTTCTCTTTTTTATCTCAATTTATGCCGAAACCGGGGAAGGGATAGTACAATTGGAATCAGTATATACACGTAGGAACACAGCTGCGGTTTTATCAAAGATAAGACCATTGCGAGAAGAGAGATGAGTGGGGTAATCATCCCCCTCTTTTTTCCCAAAGCTATACGCTGCTGGCCTAAGCTGTGCTCAACCAAACGATGACCCTTTGTAGCATAAGCCCAACCCAAGTTGAGGAACATTCCTAATGCGAACATATTTGAACTAAAAAACAATTCTGCCATCCAGTCGTTGGAATAATCACCAACTAAAGAAGTAGAAAAAGGCATGAGAGCTACAAACATAAGAAAAAAAATATTTATCCAGAGATACCCCCGATCGGTTCGTTTGATAAAATGAAATTGCTGATGATGTACAATCCAGAAGATAGATAGGAGGATAAAACTGAGTGCATAATTGAAAAATTTGTCTATTTGTGCAATTAACAGATTATTTAATCCTACCCGCGTTAACTCCTTTCCTACTTCCGGAAGATCGAGGGTTAACACTAACAACGTCATAGCAATGGCAAAGATGCCATCGGTTAACGCCTCAATGCGATGAGTAGTCATTCCAGGTTCCGAAGTATCTGAATGTAGCTCTGGCATTTAATTCTCCTTATCTTAAGTTATTTTTCGGATCAAGGGGTTGCGCGTTGTAGTGTTATCGTATATAGTGCCCTGGATGCCTTTAAATCTAAACGAATATCCCTGTGATAATTTTTGACCAAGGGCATTTCCTCATTGGTAGTGATATCTACTTTCTTTCCTCCTCGATCTTTACACTTATTTCTCTTCTCGAAAAAAGTATATCAATTGCATATAGAAAGTCAACAAAAAAAGGCTTGACAAAGCTGAGAAGTGTGTTAATGTATAAAAACAGAAATTTATTCGGACTTTTTTCGGATTCAAAGAATGAAAAACAGACGAAAAGCAAGGGAACTTACCTTGCAGATTCTTTATCAAATGGATGTAAGGAAAGTCTCGGCAGGGGAAGTTTTAAAAGTTGTTCTTTCTCGTTATCGTTTCAAACCCGAGGTAGAAGAATTTTCTCGTAAGTTAATTCAAGGAACTTGCCATTTCCTACCCTGGATTGACAATATAATCAAAAGATACGCTAAGAACTGGACTATAGAAAGGATGGCTATAATAGATCGAAATATTCTCCGTTTTAGTATATACGAGCTTCTCCTTTTAAGAAGGATCCCACCTGCGGTAACTATAAATGAAGCTGTGGAAATAGCCAAGCGTTATGGAACTTTAGATTCGGGAAAATTTGTCAACGGGATTTTAGATAAAATCCACAGGGAAAGAGGTTTAGATAGTGCTTTGAGATGGGATTATCTTAATCATAGACTTCACAATCCTATTCTTGCATCCTTTATTAAACTGAAAAAGACAAGAAAAGCCTGGCTTGTGGGGGGGTTTATCAGAGACAGTTTGTTGGGGAAGAAAAGCGAAGATCTTGACATTATACTTGACAGTTCAGACTTTGAGCTGGTAGAAAAATTTGCCCGAAAGTACGGAAAATATCCTATCTGTCTAAACAGCGATCTGAGAAGAGTGATTCTTTCCAAAGAATATCAACTGGATTTCACCCTGAAAAAATCTACCACTCTTGAATCTAATTTAAATGAAAGAGATTTTACCATAGATGCCCTGACTCTCGATCTGGATTCAAGCGCTCTGAATAACCCTCATCTTTGCTTAATCGACATAAAAAACGGTCTAGAGAACCTGTTAAACGGTAAAATAGAATTGGTTAGTAATGGAGCTTTAAATGCTGATCCCCTTAGATTACTAAAAGCCTTCCGTCTTAAATCCCAACTGGACTTTACAATAGAAGACAATCTCTTAAGCAAGATCCTTAAAAAGCATCAATCTATCGACAAAATAGCCAAAGAGAGAATTAAAGGGGAAATCTGTCTCATTCTGAATAACCCCAAATCTGCAGATCATCTAACTCATCCTGCTGCTAAAAAACTATTGGAAAGGATCCTGAGCACACCAATCTATATAGAAAATCTGTGCTATTTAGAGAAGATCTTAAATCCTGAAACAGAGCTGATTTCTTCTCTTAAACCAAAGCTTATAGAATATTTAAGAAGAAGAGTGAATGGGGGGACTCGAGGGGAGCTATTGAAAATAATTAGCTTAATTTTTCCCTTCCCTCCTTCTAAGAAGATAGGAGAAAAAGTCACTGAAAATCTCAAACTTAGTGGGAAAGAAAGAAAATTAATACAAAAAATAATAAATCTTTTTCCTTTGCTCACAGAATCGATAGGCAAACCCCTTGATTCTCCTGAAGTAAGTGTATTTCTATCAAAAGGCGGGGAAGAAACAGTAGAAACCTGTCTTGCAGCAATTGCATCTAAACCTGAGGATACGAATTTTCTATACGTATGCAGTGAAATTATCGCAACTTTCTTCAATAAGCAAGCATTGATCTTGCGTCCTCCTAAATTAGTGTCCGGCGATGAGTTAATCAAACTTTTAGGCATCCAGCCAGGCCCTAAGGTGTCTATGATTTTGGGAAAAATACACCAGGCTCAAATCACCGGCAAAGTTCAACAAAAAGAAGAAGCAATACAACTGGCCTATCAGATTTTTAATGACAATAAAAAGGAAACCATGCCTCCCAAGTACACTCTATAGCCGCAAGACTCAAAGCCTAAAAAACTCTGCCATATTATTAGATTCCAATTATTTCATTCAAACCTTCAACAACTTGAGCCAATTTTTCTGGAGATGTCCTGCCAATCCTTTTGCCAATCCTTTCCACGGAAAGTGTTCGAATTTGGCTAATTTTGACCCATGAGGGCTTTGGTAAAATACCTGGTTCTAGCTCCAGAGTTAGTGGAAAGCCCGCGCGTTGAGGCTGACTTGTAATAGCCATTGCTATAACCGTACCCGAACGCTCATTAAAAATATCCTGGCTTAGAATCAAAACAGGTCTCAAGCCCGCTTGCTCACGGCCTCGCACAGGGTTCAAATCAGCCCAACGAATCTCACCCCTCAATATCTGGGCCATTCGCTTAACTCCTCAGACAAACCTTCTTCTGCCATTGCCTTTTCAAAGTCTGGATCGAGTTTAGCACACTCTCTCGCCAAACGGCTACGCTCCATCCGTTCCAGTTTTTCCTGTACAGCTCCCTGAATTGCTCGGCTACGGTTTGGAAAAATATGATTTCT
>JAUWZM010000107.1 GCA_030615365.1 Candidatus Aerophobota bacterium
AAACGCTTCGGTAACAAAGATACTCTTAAAAAAGTTACACTTGAGGAAATCGGGTTGAGCCATTGAGGGAAAATGGGGACGGGTGAGGAGAATCTCTGATTACACTATTCTTTCCAGGTATTTTGCACAAAGATTTATCAACCTGCTAACTTCTCCAAATGTCTTGCTTGCATATTCCTTACTAAATGCCTCGCTCGCTGTAATTCCTTCTCTCTCGTATCCATAAAGTGCTGGTCCACGTACTCTGGCTAATTCTGTCAAAAGACTTCGTATAGTCTCTTGCCATTTTATTCGTCTTCATATCTTCACGACCTCACCAGGCTTAACATTATTCAAAATCCAAAAATGACCCTTTTTTGTTTTAATCTTCCTTGCTTTTTGCAATTCAAGTCTTTCCTTTAATCTTTTCAAGGTATTTGAGAGGAATGAATTTCTGTCGTAGAAAATAACTCTCTCATCTACAATATCCAATAGAATTGGGGGATGTTTCTCTATCTCACCCGGGATGAAGAAGATATCTGTAATCAGAGCGCTCCTGTGAGAGCGAAGTGAGATGTATCCCTCGCTTCTTTTTAGATCTTCGTGAATATAGTTTGTTTCCTTTATTCTCATTCCCATATCCACTGGAAGAGCCTCTGCAATAACCAAAATATCTATATCACTCTCTGCTTTCGCTTCCCCCGTGCTACTGATCCGAAAAGGCAGATTGAAATTAATCTATCACGAAAATGATTTTTTATCGCCGAACAATATTCTTCGATCAATTTATCGTATTCTTTCATATCAACTCCTTCTACAGCAATTGTAGTAGTAAAACTTAGCTGTCGACCAAGTCAACCACTACAGTCGAGCGAGCTTGACCACTACAAAAAGTTCAGTTTAACTATATCAAAAGGGCTCTCTATGTCAAAATATCCCGGGATTCTTCCCCGAGAGATTTCTTTCTCTGGCGATGAGTAGGAACCATCGGATCAATAGCTTATTTCACGGAAAATATGTGAGATTGCGAGATCAACATCCTGTTCCCGTGCTTAGAACTAACCTCAGCCAGGTATTTACCTGGCGGCAATCTCTTATCATAAGCTGCCTTAAGACCCTTGATCCCCTCCGGGAAGACAAATTCTATTTGCCTTTCCAGTGTTATTCTTACCTCTCTCTTGGTCTTGGTAGTTACCACCATCTTACCTTTTCCGATAAGTGAATCTGCCTTAGCAGGTTCTATGGTAAAGCTTGAAGAATATCTTCGATTAACTGTCCTATTGGGTATTGTCATTCCGAATTTAATGAATTGTCCTTCAGTTTTTTTCAGGGATCGATTGGGTGGATGGATCCAAGGGAGAGCGGAGCATCCTGGGTTGCTGAACTTAACAAAATATAGCGTGTTTGCCGGAGCAGACATTGACAAGCCCAGTGATAAGATAAATATTAGAGCTTGAATTATACCCCCCATTCAATTCTTTTCCCTTCTTTTAAGAAAACAAGATCTTTGCTAAAGAGGAGCCATTTGTGGTGATAAACTGCGCCGCCCTTCCCGAGACACTTCTAAAATAGTGAGCTCTTTGGCTACCAGAAGGGAGCGTTCACTGAGGCAAGGCCCGTCAATTCTACTTTTTTATAGACCAAATACTCTGGTATCAAATCTACGGTGGGTTTCTATAAGGCTGGGCTTACCGTGAAGGTAATGGTTTCAAAATAGGTTCCTGAACCAGACTACACTAATCAAAGGTACAAGAATTAAAATTTTCTTTAATTTCATTCTAATTGACCGGAACCAATAATTAAGACCCTACTTCGTAAGGATATTTCTTGCGAGCAAGGGAGTTCCTCAAAACCCTCACGGTTTTGGTCGTAGAATCAGTAGCCCCACTCTCATCGGTAACCTTAAGAGTAACGGGATGATCACCTGCTGAAGAAAATACATAATCTACAATTTTTCCTGTAGCATCTATCTTGCCATCCTCATCGAAGTCCCACTCGTATTTTACTATCTTGCCGGTAAAAGCAGAGGAAACGGAGGCATCGAAAGTTACTGTCTCACCAGATTTGGGATCTCGTGGGTCAAAGGAAAAGTCAGCATAAGGTGGTTGGAAGGTTATAATTATGTCTCTTGGCTTGTACCGTGCCCCAAAGGTGACCGAGCCTCTTTCCTCGGCTGCTAAAGTTATGGAGTATTCTCCCTCGGTAGTGAGCACGTACCTTTTAGGAAGGTATGATTTATCTATTATTATCCTGTGCTCTCCCGGTGAAACAGTAAGGGAAAATCTTCCGTTAGGGTTGGTGAAGGTTTCTTGAAGAGCTCCCTTCCTGCTAAGGAGTATTCTTACTCTGGGAATTCCCACCTCATCTTTATCTCTTATCCCATTCTTATTTTCGTCATCAAATACTACACCCATAACACTGCTTACTTCGACAAGGGGGATATTTACCTCTACGATTTTTCCTGCAGTGAGGCTGACTCTCTGAGGTAAAGCTATACCAGAGTCTAAGCCTGTAGGGATATCTTCTAAATTAAGCTCATAATCTCCGGGCTCTAAAGGAGGAAACTTAAACTCTCCTTTCCCGCCGGTAATGGCTTGCATCCCATTTACCGTCAAGATTAGCTCCCTAATACCCTCTTCATCTTCGTCCCGGGAGCTATTCTTATTCTTATCGATAAAAACAAAACCCTCTATTCTCCCCTTAGTTTTAACCCAGGGTATGGGAAGACCAAACGATCTACCAAGGCTAAAACTTGCTCCCCAATCTACCTCACCGAGCTCAGATTCTTCTCTTTCTACTTCTAAAGAAAGATAAGTGTTAGGGCCGAGTCTGAAATTCGTCCCCAGGGATATAGTTTCAGTGATTTCCTCTTCCCACTCTTTAGTCCAGCCTATAAAAGTGGAAAATTTTTCCGGGATGAGATCATACCCCAACCCAACCTCTTGAGTTACAGATTTTTCCTTAGTCCCCTTTGTTACTTCTTGCTCCATATCTTCGGTATACCCAAGCCAGCCGAATAACCTTTCTAACGAGATGCTCAGCGTTCCCCTATATCCAGTCAGGTCAAATTCAGTTCCCTCTATGTAGTCATTTTTCTTTCCCCAGTCCTTAGAGATAAAATAGGCAAACGGCCTTAAATAGCCACTGATTCCTGCGAAAAACTTTGTCTCCTCTTCATCCGTAAAAGGTGGGGGACCTTTACTCTTATCTTTAGTTATATCATAACCTAACCTTAAGAAGGGAAGTCTTTTAAAATAAAGGCTGGAACTTACACCGACTACATCGGTAATTACTGTGGGTAGTGTGGGATCCCCATTTACATTATTGCTAGAGCGTCGCAAAGATAATCCTAATAAAAGAGGTTTAAAGAGACGATATTGAGAAGATACTTTAGCTCCTTCCTCATCCCTCCTCGATCCGAGATAGTTAGTTCCTGCCTCGATGCATTCAGCATCTAAGATAAGATTCTTGCCTTCAAATTTGGAGCCGATCCAGCTTGCTGTATCACTATTTTCCTTTCCCTCACTCATAGCATATTCTCCTGAAATATCCCATTTCTTTGTAAAATTATGGCTCAACTGAAGACTGGTAATATCTCCCTCAGAGGAAGTAAAATAATTCAACCCAAGGCTAGTTCTTTCCCCAATGCTCCTGCTCAGGTTGGCTCCATAGTGGTCTTTTTCCTCTTCTTTTGCCCAGATAAGGCTAAAATCTGAGGATTGACCTAACCGAGTGTGAAATCTTGCTCCCCTACCGCTTAACTCTGTAAGCTCACTGAAGTCAGCCCACACATCTCCTAAGCTTAAATCCCACCGCTCTTTGACCCCGTAGTCCAGCCTAACATACAGCTCCCCTATTTCTTCCTCCGAATATGGAACGCCGCTATAAACATTAAACCAGTGTCCTTTACTTAAGTCTCCCCCGGCGTCAAAATTTATTGAACCACCGTGGTACTCTTCCTTGGTAATTGATCCAGAACCAGATAGGCTCATATTTGCCGAAACTTGTTTGGAGAGAGTCCCCCCTACTCTTTCGGGAGGAGGAGGAAGGATAGTGGTAGACATACTCACCTGATCGGATGCAGATTCATCTTTGAGCGAGGTAGCTTTTAGTGTAAGGTATTCCTTTGCTTCTGGAGCATCTTTGGGAACCAGAAGAGTGACCGATATCTCTTTTCGCTCCGCGGGAGCAAGTTCAACCAGCTCTTCAGATAAATTTATCTTCCATGTATGGGTAGAATATGCCGAGATTTTAAATTTATTCACAGCATTGCCCCGATTTATCACCAAAAAAGAATAGCTAACCTCCTCACCTCCTTTAACTTTTCCCCCCTCCGATAGAAATTCTACCTTTACCCCCGCAAATTCTTTCACTACAATTATAGCTGTAGCTGAGGCTGATGCAGTTACATTATGGGTTTGAGGGGTTGCAGTCGGTTTTATCTCATATTTTTGGGCTAAGGCTATAGTTGATGCCTTGAGTTGAGGATGAGATTTTGCAACCGCCCTCAGATTCACCTCGTACTCTCGTGCTGGTATGAAGGGAGGGACCAAAATGGTAAGAAATATTTTCTCTCTCTCTTGAGCTACCAGATCTACCAGGGACAGAGGCGCTAAAATTCGCCATCCCCCGGGCGGCAAGGTAACTTGCATCTCGTATATCCCATCCTTCATTCCTTCATTTGTTATACGGAATACATGAGTTACCAACCGCCCGGGCAAGGTGGCCTTGGATGACGATATTACCTCAAGTTTTACCTGAGCATAAGTAAAAGATAACGTAGAAAGAATAATAAAAATAACAACTGCTAATATAATCGCTTTTTTGAATTTATCTTTGCCTTTATCTGTCAAAAAAAATTTTAACACATTGATACCTCCCTTAAAGACCTTTAACAGTAAAAGTAATCTGAAAAACAAACGTGCTTCCGGAGTGAATCTCTTTAAAGGAAGTTAAATTAAATCGGTAAACTACCGTCAAGATTTCCCCTTCCGCTCCTGCTGCAGAACCTGTCTTAACAACTCCTCCGCCAGCGAGCCACTCACCTGAGTCATCACACCTTGCTTCCAGAGCATTAGGAATTGGAGCATTTGCTCCTTCCTCAGGCCAGCTTATCGGGGTTATCTCAGCTGTTAGCTCCCATTTAGTATTACAGATGACTTTCAGGCAAGTTTTAGCTGAAATATAGTGAAAACCACTCTGAATATCTTTAGGGGAAAAGTTTGCATCTACAACTATATTTTCTCCCGAGATAACTGTAAGATCAATTATGGAATACTTAACAACAAGTTTTATATCAGATGTTCCTGGAAAAAAATTTCCATGACTATCTAAAACACTTATATACCATCCATAATTAAGGACTTTTTTTAAGACCCAGAGAACAACATCTTCCCTAACCGACCAGCTAATGTAACCACCACGTACACAGGATCCAACTTTACTTATCCGGCTTTCATCTACTCGATGAAGTCGATACTCTTTTGCTATTTCATTAGTGCGTAAATATAAAAATGCTGAGTGGATTATTGCTCTCTGAGGAATTGGAGATAGGCCAAATTTAACCAGGGTATAAGATGTAGCTTCTTCCTCAGTATCAATATTTTTTACTCTTTCAGGGTAAAAAATTAGCTCCTTTGCCTGAGAGGCAAAACTTAAAAATAAGAAAAACAGCGTAAAAACAGGAAGAACTCTTAAGCAAACAGTTTTTTTAGGCATCTTTACCCACTTAGTTTAAATTATGTTAAAGAGACCTCTTAAAATTCACTTGACCAGCCACCAAGTAATCTCCGCCAAAATCTAAAATGACGAGAGCGATATACTCACCTAGTGGAAGCTCTTTTTTACAATTAGATTCTATTTTCCTCTTAGCACCGGGCAGCACGGAAAAATTTTGCACTTGAATAGTATCCACAGTTTCCCCTTTTTCATCCCTAAATTCAATCCTACCTCCTACCTTAAGAAAAGTTGTTCCTGTATTTTCAAAAACTGCTACGACTTTCAGGAAAGGGTCCGACTCTTCAGAGGATATGACCTCTGCCCGGACAACTTTTCCCTCCCTCCTGGCAGTAGATGGATCTATCTGTCTAAGCTTAACACCGTAAAAAACAGATGCTTTAACTACAAGTTTTTTCTTTTCCTCAATGTCAACCTCGCTTGTAACATATTTGTCACTTCTTACCAAAAACATTGCCCAATGAGGACCTTTTTCCTCTGGAGGAAGATTGACTGTAAAGTTAACCTTCTGTCCTTGTCCGGGATTAAGTAAAAAATCGGAAGGAGAAAAATCTATTCGGGAGGCGAAAGATCTGGGAAGGGTTCCTGCCGGGGCTATTTTGAGATTACCGTCAATATCCTGGTCCCAATCAGCAAGAAAGACACTCATCTTTACTGGATTATCTTCAGGGCTTTCTTCCTCATAAATAACCTCGAAGGAATAAACGCTGCTTTTTTGACCTGGTAGGACCTCAATATCGCAGGAAAGAGGAGTTACTCCAATATGGGCAAAGGCAAGAAGCGGAAAAAATAAAAGAAGCGTACTTACAGTACATCTGACAATTATTTTTCTTTTTAAGTTCATTAGGCCACCTCACTTACATCTTTTGAAGCAACAGGAAGGGGGATGTATCCCCCTTCCTGTGTTTTCCCTATCCTGCTCTACTTCTCATAAACGAGATAATTTACGTTTATCGTGTATAGTCCGGATGGGAATTTCTGGTTCCTTAAATCAATTTTAAAATCTACACATACTCTATCCCCAAGCGCATCTCCAGCAGTAGTCGACCCGGTCCATAGGGTAAAGAAGCTAGGTCCAGCAGCAGGATAGTTTATATCTCCACCGCCATCCACATGCACCCAGGATGTAGGAAAGGCGCCCATTCCACTTGCGTCATTTACTGCCTTCGTTCCCCTCATCTCTATTCTACACTTCATAATGTCACCATCAGGAGGATCTGTGCCAGGACCTCCCTGAGAGTCATACAGGAATGAGGTGAAATCAGGGTTAGCCGCTACGCCGTAATCACAAGTAGAGAGAACCCTAATCCTATGAAGGGTGTCAAGAATTAGAAAACCATTCTGGATCATCCCGGGTTTGACTCCTGCTCCCTGAGTGTTCTTATACAGCTTAATATAAACAACCCCGCTTCCCAGGTTAAATGAGAGCAGACCGCTAACAGTATCCGTATCCCCGCTAGGAACCAAAGCATATCCTGTCGCTCCCAAACCTAAAATTAAGCCCACTGCTAATGCTATAACTATCAGCTTTTTCATTTTTTTCACCACCTTTCATTTTTGTTTTGTAATCCTTCCTTGGGGCCTCTGCCTAAAATTTACAGGCAGAGGGCATTACCCCTTGCAAAACCCAAAGTTTTCCTTTTTATCGAAATGAATGAACGAATTAATTGAACACCCACCTTTTTAATGGGCAAATTCTGGTACAGATAATGGGAAAATGCTAGAATAGTTCAGTAGCTACTTCTACTGAATTTGGTGGCCGCGGTCGGGCGAATCGGACGGAATTCAATAGATTCTGCGCG
>JAUWZM010000023.1 GCA_030615365.1 Candidatus Aerophobota bacterium
ACGGGTAAACTTAGAACAGATCCAGATAACAAAACGAGCAGTTTTTTTCATTAGGCTTGCCTCCTTTTTGGTGGATTTACCAAATCCTACCTTAAAGGTAGGGGGGAGGCAAGTCAATTTCACTAAAACACTTGATAATAAAGAATTTAAAAGAAAATTACTAAAGAACTTTTGACAATACTATTATTTTTTTAAGGAGAATAAAAATGTTAAAAAAATTAGCAATGATCTTATTGGGAGGAGCAATATGCCTAATGGGATCAAGTTTAGTGTTAGCACAGGAAATCCCATCTTCAATGCAGTATGACACTGTAGAAAAGTATGAAGAAGCCACGGGAATAAGAATAACAGAGTTCAATGAAGCTCCTATGCTAAGAACGAAAGTTGCTGCGGGAGAGCTTCCCCCAGTAGAAGAGAGACTTCCTGAGGAGCCTTTGGTTCTAATTCCATATGAGAGAATTGGCGAATATGGTGGTACAATATATACAGGTGGCATAGGGGGCTACCTTGAGCTCTTTGCCGCTCAAAATTGGGCTGGTCTACTTGAAATCACCAATGATGGAAAGATGCGGGTCAATATAGTTAAAGGCTATGACTTCTCCGAAGACAAACAAACTGTAACTCTATACTTAAGGAAAGGCTTAAAATGGTCAGATGGTATGCCTTGCACTGCTGATGATCTACTCTTCTGGTACGAAGATATTCTTCTAAACAAAGAGTATACCTCAGTTATAGCGGGGATATGGAAAGCGGGTGGCGAAGTAATGAAAATGGAAAAAATTGATGACTATACAGTTCAGTTGCAATTTGCTAAACCAAAACCAATAATAGTGAGTGCGCTTAGTGCTTGGTATTCAGGATATGTAGCCCTTGCACCATGGCCTAAACATTACTTAAAGAAATGGCATATAAAGTATAACCCCAAAGCAAATGAGCTTGCAAAAGAAGAAGGCTACGATACTTGGTGGCAAGCTATTACGGCACATCGGGATCAACGTGGCTGGACCCAATCAGATCTCGACTTACCTATTCTTGGACCTTGGGTGATGACGGAAAAATCGGCCGATTATAGAGCTTTTGAAAGGAATCCCTATTACTGGGCAGTAGATACTGAGGGTAATCAACTTCCCTATATCGACAAGGTGGTCGCCAGGATAATGACAGACAAAGAAGCATATGTTATGGCATCAGTAACTGGTGAGTTCGATTTCACCGGTCTTTTTCTCGACCGAAAGGGTTATCCTCTTTATAAGGAAAATGAGAAAAAAGGCAACTATAGAACCCTACTATGGGAAAATACCTGGGCAAATGAGGAGGCCTACGAATTTAACTTAAACCATAAGGATCCTATCTTGCGAGAGGTTTTTCAGGATGTCAGATTTCGCCAGGCTATGTCTTTAGCCATTAATCGTGAAGAAATCCGAGATGTAGTCTTTCTTGGGTTTGGGGTAGTAAGACAAGCGGCACCCAATGCTAACTGCAGCTATTACAAGGAGGAATGGGGCACGGCTTATGTTGAATATGATCCCGGAGAAGCTAACAGACTTTTGGATGAGATGGGTCTTGAATGGGATGAAGATCATGAATATCGTCTAAGACCCGATGGGGAAACTCTAAGTATAACAATAGATATGACAGAAATTGATTCACCAGTTATGGATGTTTCTGAGTTAGTGAAAGAGTATTGGGAAGAGGTTGGAGTCAAGACAACCCTTAAAATGCGGGAGCGAACCTTCTACGTTACACGTGCGGTGGCATCTGAACAGGATGTTGCTGTATGGCATATAGATTTTGTTAGCGAGCTGATAGGTTACTTTCAACCAAGTAACAGACTAGCACAAGCTGCGCCGGCCGGCGATCTTTCTTATGCCAATAAATGGGCTACGTGGAACCAAACTGACGGAGAACAGGGTGAGGAGCCACCAGAGGAATGGAAACAGTTTTATAAAACAATTGACGATTGGCATAACGCTATGACTGATGAAGAATATATCCGATTAGCCCAAGAGATATACGACTTTGTAAGTGAAAACGTTCTTGCAATAGGTACTGTAGCTGAGTGTCCTCAAATACGTCTGGTAAGAAATAATTTGAGAAATGTTCCGGAAGTCGCTCGGGCGGGCGGTGATGTATGGTTTGTCCGCAGTGTGAACCCACCTCAATGGTTCTTTGAGAAGTAGTTGTTAAATAACAATCTTTCCTGTCCGGTTTTCTACCGGGCAGGAAAGTTTTAACTATAGAGAAGTGGGGTGATTTTTTGTGGAACTCTCCAGAAAGAACTTTTGACATTACTTAAACTACCTCGAGGAGTAGAAGAATGCTATTTTATATTTTTCGTCGATTTCTCTATGCAATTATGGTCTTACTAATAGTATCGGTTATTTCATTTACTATTATCCAACTTCCCCCGGGTGATTATTTAACTTCTTATATAATGGCATTAAGAGCACGTGGTCAGGAGGTTGATGAGGCACAAATTGCCTTCTTAAAGCAACAATATGGTTTGGATCTACCAGTATATCTTCAGTATTTTAAATGGATGTGGGGGATGTTTCATGGAGATTTTGGAAGATCTTTGCAATGGAACAGACCCGTGAGTGAGTTGCTGGCAGAACGATTGCCCTTGACAATTATCATTTCTCTTTTCGCTCTTGTTTTTACCTATGTCGTAGCTATCCCCATAGGGATTTACTCGGCCACTCACCAGTATTCTGTTGGTGATTATGCCTTTACTGTCATTGGTTTTGCTGGTCTGGCAATTCCTAATTTTCTTTTAGCCTTAATATTAATGTTCCTTTTTTACATTTATCTTAATACTAGCGTGACCGGTCTTTTTTCGTCTGAATATATAACAGCAGCTTGGAGTATAGGCAAGTTTGTGGATATGCTAAAGCATCTTCCCATTCCCATAATAGTCATTGGCACTGCTGGCACTGCTGGGCTCATTCGGGTTATGCGAGGATGCCTGCTGGATGAAATTCAAAAGCAATATGTCATCACTGCTCGAGCTAAAGGAGTTGCAGAAAGAACTCTTTTATTTAAATATCCAGTAAGAGTAGCTATTAACCCCATAATTAGTACTATAGGTTGGACGCTTCCTGTTATTGTCTCAGGAGAAACTATTACAGCTATAGTGCTTAGTCTACCAACTACAGGACCTTTGCTTTTTCAGGCATTAATGAGTCAAGATATGTATTTAGCTGGAAGTACCATTATGTTCCTGAGCTTTTTAACCGTAATAGGAACCTTTGTTTCTGATATTCTGTTAGTATGGATAGATCCCCGTATTCAATATGAGAAATCAGCATAAAAGGCTTCTGAGGCAATGAAAGATAAAAAAAAAGAGGTTAGCGCAGAAGAAAGATTTTATCTAGCCTCACAATGGCAACTTATGTGGCGAAAGTTTATAAAACATAAGTTAGCTATCGTGGGGGGAACTATATTAGTTATTTTTTACATTGTAGCTATATTTTGCGAGTTCTTCTCTCCCCAGGATATATACAAGCGTTATACAAACTACATTAATCTTCCTCCGCAAAGGGTTCGGTTTTTTGATGAGGAAGGTTTTCATTTTCGCCCCTTTGTCTATGGAATTAAACGCACGAGGGACCCAGAAACAAGGAAGAGAATATATGAAGAAGATAAAACCAGGAAATACCCTATTCATTTTTTTGTCCGTGGTTATAAATATAAACTCTGGAATTTATTTGAGACAGATATTCATCTCTTTGGAGTGAAAGAACCTGGAGTAATATTTCTATTTGGAACAGAGAGATTAGGAAGGGATTTATTTTCCCGTAATCTTTATGCTGCTCGTATTTCTCTATCCATAGGCTTAGTAGGAGTAATTTTTAGCTTTATCCTGGGAAGCGTACTGGGAGGAATCTCTGGATACTTTGGAGGATCTATGGATGCGATTATCCAGAGGGGTATAGAGGTTTTGATCTCCATACCTACTATTCCTCTCTGGATGAGTTTAAGCGCGGCCCTGCCGCCAGATTGGTCGTCAATTAAGGTCTACTTTGGTATCACCATTATCCTCTCTATTGTGGGTTGGTGTGGTTTAGCTCGAGTGGTAAGAGGAAAATTCTTCGAACTAAGGGAGGAGGATTTTATAATGGCAGCTAAGATTGCCGGAGCAACTGATGGAAGGATAATAACAAGGCATCTGCTCCCTTCATTCTTAAGTTATCTTATAGTGAATTTAACCTTGGCTATACCCACTATGATATTAGGAGAAACAGCTTTAAGCTTTCTTGGCTTAGGACTTCGTCCTCCGGTAGTAAGCTGGGGTGTTCTTTTAAAACAAGCTCAGAATATCCGTACAGTTGCTCTTTACCCATGGCTTTTGATTCCTGGACTTTTCATTATTATTACTGTGTTAGCTTTTAACTTTTTAGGAGATGGCCTGCGTGATGCGGCTGATCCATATAAGTAAAGCTTATCCACTTCTTTTTTGATCTAAGAAAGAGATGAAAAAGTAAAAATATATCCTTGATTTAAAAAATTTGTCATGATTCAATTCCATCCTCAGGCATTTTCAGAGAGTCTATAATAGCTTGATTAAGTCAAAGATGATAGTGAGATACTGAGCTCTTAAAAGATAGGTATTGAACAATAAGCTCCACGATGATCCTTCGGAAAGCCTACAATTTTAGAATTTATAGACCCAGCTTAGACCACCGCTGCCTTTTGAAGAACACCTTCCACGAGCAATAAAACTGAGATAATCATCTCGGAATGTCTGTATCTTTAGGAAGAAAATCTCGCCTGCTTGACATTTATCCTTCCTGATACGTATAATATAAATGAAAATAAATTATAGGAAACTAAGTTGTGACTAAAACAATAATTATACCTAAGATAAGGAAAGGATTGCGTTTAGTTCTTAGATTCTATAGAGAACATATTCGCCCCTATAGAAGAAGATTCTTTATTATCTGGTCTTTTCATATTTTACTCGCTGGACTTCTTATTATACCCCCTTTTCTTATCAAGCAACTCATTGATCAAGGAATAGCAAATAAGAATCTCCAATTAATCTGGATTTTAGCAATTAGCATTATGGGTGTATTTGTTGTTTCAGCAGTAATCGGTAAACTTCAAACTCTCTGGGGGCATATTATCGCTCAGAGGATCACCTACGATTTAAGGAATAACTTATATTCCCATCTCCAAAAGTTATCCTTTAGTTTTTATGATAATATCAAAACCGGTGAGCTTTTATCCAGAATAATAGATGACTTAAACGTCGTCCAGGAGATAATATACCATGGGCCAGAAAACATAATTACGAGTGGATGCACAATCTTGTTCACCGGGGTTGTGGTTTTTTATCTAAACTGGAAATTAGCATTGGTCAGTTTAACAGTAATGCCTGTAATGGCTATTCTTGGCTACATTATTTCATTAAAAATGTTTAAAGGCTCTCGAGAAGTAAGGAGAACAAAAGCTTTTCTTGCTGATAGAATAGAAGATAGCCTTTCCGGCATGAGAATCATTCAATCTTTTGTCCGTGAAGACTATGAAATGGAAAAATTTGACCGGGAAAATAAAGGACATTACAGAAGTCGAATTAATGTAATCAACCCTATGTCCTGGCTTTTTCCTTTTGCAGTTTCGCTTTTGGGGGTTTCTTTGGCCATTGCTGCGGGTTACGGCGGATATCAGATAATATCAGGGGCAATGACAATAGGTGCATTTACTGCTTTCATTATGTATTTGCAGCGATTTATGCGGCCTCTTGTTTCTCTGTCGGTAATGGGTGAATCTATAACTCGCTTTTTTGCTGGCATCGAAAGGTATTCCAAGTATATGGAAATAAACCCTGATATCAAAGATTCTCCCGAAGCTATGAACTTGAAAGAAGTTAGGGGGGAGATTCAATTTGAGAATGTATGGTTCAAATACGAGAAAAAGGTTATTTTAAAGGGTATAAACCTACACATATTCCCGAGAGAAACTATTGCCTTAGTAGGTCCCAGTGGAGCAGGAAAAACTACTCTAACAAGTCTTATTCCCCGATTC
The DNA here is from genome assembly GCA_030615365.1 of Candidatus Aerophobota bacterium. The sequence continues at coordinate 6,028 of JAUWZM010000023.1, forward strand.
TATGAGCCATATAAGGGTAAAATTTTAGTCGATAGAAAAGACATTAAAGAGATAAAGCTTCATTCTTTAAGAGCTAAAATCGGAATGGTAATGCAGGATGATTATCTTTTCTCTGACAGCTTGATAAACAATATTGCGTATGGCCGCCTGGAAAGCTCAAGAGAAGAAATTATAGAAATATCGAAAAAGGCAAATGTTCACCAGTTCGCAAAAGGACTTCCGGAAGAATATGAAACACAGATAGGGCAACGGGGAATCAAAGTTTCTGAAGGCCAAGCTCAACGTATATCCATAGCCAGGGCTATACTGAAGGACTCTCCCATCCTTATTCTTGATGAGGCAACTTCATCTGTGGATTCGGAAACTGAAGTTCTTATTCAGCAAGCTTTAGAGAAATTAATGAAAGACAGAACTTGCATTATAATTGCCCACAGGCTGAGCACGATTTTGAAAGCTAATAAAATACTATTTATAGAAAATGGCCAGATTGTCGAGGAAGGAAATCATGAGCAGCTTCTAAAAAAAAGTGGCAGATATGCTAATTTTTATAATCTTCAATTTAGCTCAACCGTGAAAGCAATTTAAAGTAGGAATTTCTTTATACAAATTAAAAAAATAAAAGATTGTTCAAGTGAAGCTATGGTGGCTCCTTTTCCCTCATCAGGATTTAAGATTTCCCTATCAACTTTTCTTGGAAGAGGCCCCGGGTAAGTTCCTTCATCTGAATGGTGTGTTTTCCTGAAATCCAATTTGTCTTCCATCGAGGCAGAAAGATGGCCAATGAGTGGCTTTACAGGTGGTTTAAGAGAATTAATATAGAAGAGGTTTAATGATGTTTGATACTCACGCTCATTTAGCAGATTCCCGCTTCAATGTAGATAGAGATTTGGTTATCGAAAATGCAGTGCAGGAAGGGGTATCAGGGATTGTCTGTGTGTGCTCTGATTTCGAGGAGCTTGATGTATTTTATCGATTGCTTGAGAAATACAATTTTATTTATGGAGCTGTGGGAATACATCCTCACGATGCAGCTATGTACGAAAAATTGCAAGCAAAACTTTACAGAACGTTAACACATAATAAAGTAGTTGCTCTGGGGGAGATAGGACTGGATTATTACTACGAAAACTCACCTCGAGAAATTCAAAAAGAGGTATTTCAATACCAACTTACCTTAGCCAGGCAAAAAAATTTGCCGGTAATCATTCACAGTCGAAACGCAATGGAAGATACCTTAAAAATCCTTAAACAACAAGAGATTCATCAGGGAGTGATGCATTGTTTTTCAGGAATAGAAGAAGATATGATAATTTGCCTGGATATGGGTTTGCATATCTCTTTCGCAGGAACACTTACCTTTCCCAAATCTTCAAAATTGGATCAAATAGCACGTTCGGTTCCTCTGGAAAGATTAGTTGTAGAAACCGATTCTCCTTACTTAGCGCCGCAGCCGATGAGAGGAAAAAGAAATCAACCTGCCTTTGTAAAATATGTTATTCAGAAGATATCTTTTTTAAAAGGAATTTCGGAGAATAACCTAAGACAAATTACCTCCCGAAATGCCAAAGAATTATTTCACCTGGATGTAGTAATCTGAGTCACCTGGATAGGGAAGCATCTGGTCTCCTCATTTCTCATGCAAGTTGACAACACGATGAATTGAGCTATACTCTAAACATAATGAGGATAATTCTCATGAGAGATCCCAGGGGTAAGAGAAGATGTGATGTGTAAATGGGTAAAAACTTCATCACTCATTACTTATCACATATTACAGTTATTTGTGTCCTTTGCGGTTAAGTTTTGGCACTACTTAAATAGTATACAGGAGGTAAACAATGCTTAGTTTTGCTGAGGAATTGTTATTATTGGCCCTGAATGATGAAAAAGGGGTTATCATTGACAAAACTTCTGTTAAGTATGGCTTGATAGGGGCTGTTCTTATGGATTTAGCTCTCAGAAATAGAATCGATACGGATCCGGAAAACCTTATGATTGTCGATACCACTCCAACAGGAGATGCTATCCTCGATGAAGTTTTAACAAAAATTGCCCAATCCAGCACGGACAAAACGATTAGATACTGGATTGTGAATCTTAGTTATGATAGCAAAGCCATTGAAGAGAAATTATTAAACAGACTAATCCAGAAAGGAATCCTAAAGAAAAAAGAACAAAAAATCCTATGGGTTTTTTCCCTCAGGCGCTATCCTGTGCAGGACAAAAAAGAAGAAAAAGAAGTGAAGACACGTCTTCGCGAGGTGATTTTTAGTGACATGATTCCTGATCCTCGCGACATTGTATTGACCAGCTTAATTAAGGCGTGCTATCTCACCAATGAGATTTTTAGCGATAAGGAAATAAATGTTGTTCGTGAACGAATAGAGCAAATTGCTAAAATGGACCTTATAGGTCAAGCTGTTTCTAAAGTCATAGAGTCAATCATACAAGCCATCGCGATGACTACTCCGTATATGTAAGTTCCCGTGCAATTTATACTAAAAAGATATAAATTGAGTTGGTTAGATTTTGCATTTTTATACAGGGGGGTGTGAAAGTGAACAGGAAAAGTCTTTTAAAGATCATAGTAATTAGTGTTTTTGTACTGAGTTTAGCCTCAGGGATATCTTTAGCAGAAACGCAAGTAACCATAGAAAAAGGGCCTACCGAAGTCATTGAGTATGGAGAGGGCTACCGCTTTGATAAAAATGGCTGGATTTATATCCACATTGAGGGTGAACCTTACGAGAGAGGCTTTCAGCATGGGTACCTGGTTGCCCCGGAGCTCAATGAGATACTCAGGAATCTCAAATACCTTACCTACTGGAACACTGGCAAGAAGTGGGAATTTTTTGTAGACGCTGGTGAGAAGCTGTTTGTATCCAAAATAGACGCGGAGTTTCTGGAAGAGATGAAGGGCATCGCTGAAGGGGCACAGACCGCCGGGGTAGATATTACCTGGCAGGAGGTTTTGGCCTGGAACGGCTACTTCGAACTAACCTGCTACTGGTGGCCCAATGAGAAGGCGGGAAAATTCGCCAGCGGCGATCCCCCTGACAAGGACCATTGCAGCGCTTTCATTGCCACCGGATCGGCTACCAAAGATGGAAAAATAGTTATGGCCCATAACAGCTGGGATGCATTTGAGCAGGGCCAGTTCTTTAATATGATCCTGGATATCGAGCCAGCCCAGGGTCATCATATCTTCATGCAAAGCCTGCCAGGTTACATCGATAGCATGTCCGATTTTTTTGTGACCGATGCGGGCATCATGGGCACCGAGACCACTATTGGTGGTTTCAGTGACTATGACCCTAATGAGGTGCCGGAATTCTCCCGGGTGCGCAAGGCAATGCAGTATGCAGATAACCTGGATGAGTTTGTGAAAATGATGGAGAAAAGAAACAATGGTGGCTATGCCAACAGTTGGCTTCTGGCCGATGCCAATACAGGCGAGATCATGCGTTTGGAACTGGGACTAAAATACCAAAGCGTTGAACGAAAGACAGATGGGTACTTCATTGGTTTCAATGCGCCTGTGGACCCGAGGATCCGCAACCTGGAGTGCTCCGACGTAGGTTACTGCGATATCAGGACGCCTATGGGGGCACGTCGGGTACGTCTGACCCAACTCATGGAGGAGTATCACGGAAAGATCGACATCGAAGTAGCACAGGAAATCCTCTCTGATCACTACGATGTTTATCTGCAAAAGGAGAACAATCCCTGTTCACGTACCGTGGAGGGCCACTATGAACTGGACCGCTTCGAGTACTGGGGAGCCAGATTGCCTTACCAACCCGCAGGTGCCGTAGATGGTAAAGTAATGGACAGCGACCTGGCCAAGAATCTTAGTTTCTGGGCCAGATGGGGTAGCTCCAGCGGCATGCCCTTTGATGCAGGAGCATACCTGGCCAAACATATCCAATGGAACTATCTAGATGGCTACCTGAAGGATAGACCCACTCAACCCTGGACCTTGTTCGAAACAGGTGAGATCAACTGAAAGATTATCCCGAACAGTTAATTTCAATCAGGTAAATCCTTTATTGATACGAGGTAATGTCAAAACTTAACCACAGAGAACGTAAATAACTGTAATATGTGATAAGTAATGAGTGATGAAGTTTTTACCATTCACACATTACACATCACATCTTCTCTCCCCTCTGTGCACTCTGTGGTTTCATGTTTTCCTTCATGTTATTTTTGACATTACCTTGAAATTGACTTCCTAATTATAATCATTCTCTTTCTTCTACTGCGTACCCCTGATACTTGCTGACAAAGTTTTCCCACAAAAAGGCGAGATCATCACTCTTAAGTTCCACCATTTTATCTTCCAATCTCTTTACCCCGGGAATTCTCATCGCTTTTTCTGCTCCCAAAGTTTCGAAGAATTCCACCCTTATGGTGTACGGAGAAGAAACTATATAGGGCTTAAATTCCTCTATTCTACTAACCGCAGATTTAGCCTTTTCTTTGATAATCTTTCTGGTTACTGAAAGAGAAGGGCAGATAGCACTATGGTCATTTATGGCATATTTAACCACTGCTTTCTCAAAGTCTGTAGGAAGTTCCTTGCCTTCCTCCATAACCTTAGAATCCCCACTTACCATAATCAGGGGAACTCCATATGTCCCGGCAATAGCTGCCTCCATTCCAATTTCTCCCATTAAGACATCATTTAAGTATAGATTTTTCATTGAAAAATCATAGCTATGGGTAACCAACCCTCCTTTAGTTCCAGCCATAGCATGATAGCCAACCATCATCATCCCTTTATAGGATTCATCGAGTTTCAATAAGGGATATATCTTTGCTGGCTTTCCCATAATGACCTTAGCCTGAGGATTAATCTTATCTAAGAAAATATTTAAACCATGTTTGTGCATATCAAATACCACTACCTCTTTTGCCCCTGCCTCAATAGCTCCCTCTATGGCTGCGTTCACATCAGACATTAAGTATTCCCTCGCCTTTTGATAATCAGATCCTCCCGGATCTGCCTGTCTATTAAAGTCAACTACTCCACTTATCCCTTCTATATCAAGCATAATAAAAATCTTCATCTTAACCTCCTTATAATTTTTAAAGTGCTGTCAAAACTTAACCACAGAGAACGTAAATAACTGTAATATGTGATAAGTAATGAGTGATGAAGTTTTTACCATTTACACATCACCCGTCACTTATTGTCCTTCACATATTACATATCACTCATTACATATTACTTCTCACGTCTTACTTTCCCTCTGTGCTCTCTGTGGTTTCATGTTTTCCTTCATGTTACTTTTGACATTACCATTTTTAAGGGATGAGAAGTATCTTACATCCCTCATCCGAAATTGCTATCTTAAAGGCGCTCTCAAAATCTTCCAATGGAAATTCGTGAGTGACTATGGGATTAACATTGATTTTTCCTGTAGAAAGAAGACCCTCAGCTATTTCCCATGTCCTCCATATTTCTCTTCCAAATAATCCGGTGATTTTTGCTTCCTTAAAGACAATTTGGAGTGATACATCTATTTTTAAAAGCTCTTCAGGGTGACCTATTATAAATAACTCTCCTCCAACTCTTAAGTAATTAAAGGCCTGCTCTAATGCCCTGACATTACCTGAAGCCTCAATTATCACTCCTGCTCCGTTCCCCTCTGTTAAAGATAATACTTCATCTACCACGGATCCTTTTTGAGGATTAACTGTATGAGTTGCTCCCATTCTCCTCGCTATATTTAGCCTTTTTTCGTTGACATCTACGGCGATAGTCTTTTTAGCTCCCTTTATCACGGAGATTCCAATAGCAAATTGCCCAATAGGCCCGCATCCTATAACTACTACTGAATCTTTTCCTACCTTTCCTTTATATACGGCTCTCAAGGGAATCCCCATTGGCTCAAGAAGACATCCCTTCTTAAAAGGAAGGTCTTCCGGTAACTTCCTGGTAGCTACCTCAGGTATTATGCAGTATTCAGCAAAACAACCATTCACCGTATGTCCAAAAAGCTCCATTTTCTGACAGGCATGGGGGCGATTATGCCTACATTGCCAGCATTTTCCGCAGGGAATATGGGTCTCTGCCGCCACCCTGTCCCCTACTCTTATCGTTTTAACTTTCTTCCCTATTTCTATCACCTCGCCCGAACATTCATGACCCGGAATGAAAGGTAGCGATCCTACAACATTTTTACACCAGGGAATCCATTTATAAAATTTTACATCTGAGCCACATATAGCAGCAGCCTTTACCTTAACCAAAATTTCCTTCTCTTTAGGTTCAGGTATAAGAATATCTTCAATGTCGAACCCTAAAGTCTCTTTCTTTTTAAAAATTACCTTCAACTTCTTCTCCTCCTCTTCATAATATTTTTGCCTCTTTAAGATTTTTGAATTATCTCATTTCTCCTTTCAAATAAGGAAGAAAAAAGTGTATAGCGTGTCTCACTCTGGATATTTTTGATAAAGCTGTTTTCTTTGTGCCTCAAGCATCTCAACAGGTATATTAGCAAATTCTGCAGCAGTTTGAATTTTAATATTTTTCTTTTCTGCTACCCCAAAAACCCCTGCTATTTTTCCTTTCCACTTTAACTCTCTTAAGAGATGATGCTCTACTATTAGTGAATCTAACGGGCAAGTAGAAACAATCTTTACCAGATTCTCTACTGAGGAGGATAAATTTAAATAACTGTATCTATAACCTAACATATAGGAAAGAGGACCATCTACTATTATTAAATTTGGCTCGTTTTTTAAAATAAAATCAACCTGATCTTCAAGGCTGGGGCCTTCAACATCTGAGGTATGAATAAACTTATAGCCATCGTCTACTAAAACCTCTGTGACGTAACCTAACTTTGAGTTAGTTCCGTGAAACACTGGTGGGGAGAATTTAATTTTTGTATCACCAAATTGAAACTCTTTTTCATCTGAATATTTTAGCTTCTCTGGTAGATTTTTTATTTTTTCTAAAAAGTAGTTTGCTCTTTTCTTTTGACTGAGATTTATCTTTTCCGTAGGATGTTTGGTCAACACTATCTTATTTTCATAAATCTCAAGGTTGCTATTTGGATTATAGTGATCGTAATGATAATGAGTAATTATAAGAATATCTGAGCTTTTTGCATACTCTACAATTTTATGCCAATGCTCATTTAGTCTTTTTAATTCAAGAGGATGGGGTGGCAGTCCGTATCGTAATGGAGCTAACGCAACACCCGGATCTATTAAGATATTCACATCTTTTGTCTGTATAAAGGTGCTCATAGAACGAGTTCCAAAACTTTCAAAAGCTAAAGGTGTTACTTTCATTTCTTTTAAAGTGCGAGTATTCTACCCACCCCACCATCAATAAACTTTTTTGGATACAAAGATCTTATCTTTGAAATAAATTGAGTGCAATGAGCAGCGCAAACAAGATCCAGATTCTCAAGTAAGTTAAACTCTCTGAATCCATGCAAACCACCGATGATGGCATAAACCTTCCCAAGCTTTGAAGCTGCATTGATGATATTTCCCACTCCTGAGTGAGAGCATCCTACAACTAAAACTATCCCCTTTTCTGTTTTGATTGCCATAGATTGTTCTATTCCCTTAAGTTCACCTGTGGAAAAAATATTCTCATGAATCTGAAAAAACTCTTTAACTACAATGACTTCTCTTTCGTCAAAGTCCTCAGAAAATGATGCTGGGATATATAATTTAGCTGTGCCGTTTATCTCAAAAAGGTCTGAAAGTCCACCGGTGTGATCCCGGTGAGCGTGAGAGATAAAAACCTCTTCGATAGATTCAGGATCAATATTGAGTCTTTCCATATTTGAAAGAAGAATGGAACCACTTGCTCCGGCATCGAAAAGAATCCTTGGAATATTCTCCATCTCTATAAGACAAGAAAAACCATGGTCACTCGTAAGACCTTTTTTGGAAATTTTATTGTCATAAACAAGAGTAATCTTCATTTTAACTCCTTTTTTTAGTTTGCTAAATATGGTAATGACAGGAATTTATTTTTGATTCTCCCCTTCTTTTTAAAGATAACTCGAAATTGAATAAATTGCAAGTAATAACTTCTTCAGTTTCAAGAAAAAGTCTGGATAATCAAAAGTTATGCTTCGCTAAGATCGATACTCCTGCAAAGACTCCTACGAGTACACTTATAACCTGGGATAAAGTTACGTGAAGAAAAATTTCAGGAGAATCAGTTCTTAAAAACTCCACTAAAAAACGATGAATTGAATAAAAAAGTAGAAACAACAAAAAACTTCTATTTTTAAACCACTGAAATCTCTTAAAAATTATTAAAATTAAAAAAATAACCAGCATATCCACTGATGAGATAAGCTGAGTGGGAATTAAAGGCTGGTTGGGAAATGCTTTTCCAGCAGGAGAATCCGGAGAGAAGAAAAAACCTCTATCCCAGGGTTTCCCATAACAGCACCCATTAAAAAAACAACCTATCCTTCCTATGCTTATTCCTAAGGCAATACAGGGAGCTGATATATTAGCAATTTTCCGGAATGGAAGAAGATGAAGTCTTATAAAGATAACACCAGCTATAAAAGCAAAGATAAGTCCCCCATAAAAGACCAATCCCGCCTGCCAAATTTTAAATATATTCTGGGGATTTTTAAAATACCAATTTAAATGAGTTAAAATGTAAAATACCCTTGCTCCTATAATGCTAAATACTATAATCCAGAATAAAAAAGAAAAGACCTCATCTTTCTTTAAATTCTCTCTTTTTGCCTGGCATAGAAAAAGACTTATTCCTGCTACAAATCCTAAACAAACAAACACTCCATAGCTGTAAATAACAAATGGACCTATCCTTAAAAGAATTGGATGCATTGATAAGCTTCTTTGATAGTCTATTAATTTATTTGCTACTACTCAGCCACAAAGACACGAAGACACCAAGATTAATGCGTAAAAGCGTTAATGCATTTGATGAGTTAAAGAGATAAAAGGCCAAGGGTAAATGGCGAAGGGCTAAAGGCAGGTGCCCCAAAGACCAACGACTCAACAACGAAACCAAAGAGTTTACATCGCTACTTTGTGCCTTGGTGACTTAGTGGCCTGAACTGTTACGATTTTTCTTAAAAAGGGCTAAGAGCTTTTCCAAAGGAAGAGTATTTATTACATCTTCTTTTTCCAGCCAGCCCCTTCGAGCAGTAATTATTCCTAATTTAATTAAATTCAAACCTTCCTTGCTGTGAGCATCAGTAGTAATAACTATTGGTATTTTCCTCTTCTTAGCTTCTCTTGCCCATAGATCATTTAAATCCAATCTTTGCGGCTGAGAGTTTATCTCCAGCCATACTCCTCTATCTTTAGCCACTTGCATTACCTTATTCAAATCAATAGCGTAAGCTTGCCTTTCTCCTAACAATCTACCTGAAGGATGAGCAAGGATCTTCACATAGGGATTTTGCAAAGCTTTGATCACCCGGGAAGTCATCTTACGCTCATCCTGTTTAAAACCTGTGTGAACAGCGGCAATTACTATATCAAGTTTCTTTAATACATCATTAGAAAAATCAAGAGTCCCATCTGCTCTAATATTTACTTCCGCTCCCGAGAAAATCTTAAAGTTATTGGAAGATGCATTTATCTTTTCAATCTTTTCAGCTTGAGATAAGACATCCTGTTCACTTAAACCCCCGGCTATTTTGAGAGAGGAGGAGTGATCAGTGATAGCTATATACTGGTATCCTTTTTTTCTTGCTCTTTGAGCCATATCTTCAATACTGTCCTTTCCGTCACTTTCTGTAGTATGCATATGAAAATCTCCCCTGATATCCTCCTCTACCAGCAGGCAGGGAAGCTCTCCCTCCTGCGCTGCCTCTATTTCTCCTCTGTCCTCTCGTAATTCTGGTGAAATAAAGGAAAGATCAAGACAGTTGTACACATCATCTTCTTTCTCTCCGGCAATTTTTCTCCCCTCCTGGGTAAACACTCCATACTCGTTTATCTTCCATCCTCTCTTTATAGCTCTTCCTCTTAAACTTATATTATGAGATTTAGAGCCAGTAAAGTATTGAATGGCAGCTCCAAAAGATTCGGGTGCGACAACTCTCAAATCTATTTGAAGTCCCTGAGAAGTTAATATGCTTGATTTTGTCTCTCCCCTGACTAAAATATCACACACAAAGGAAAGATCAGTAAAAGCCTCCATAAGAGAAGAAGAATCAGAGGAGGTAACAAGAATGTCAATATCTCCTATGGTTTCTTTTCCTCTTCTCAAACTCCCGGCAGGGGATATCTTTTTTATCCAGGAAGATGCCTTTTTCTTTAGTTCAAAAATTACCTCGTCTACAAGAGGAATGGCTGTGCCCAAGAGAATACGAGAGCTTCTCGTTTTATAAAACTTTATGCCTTTAAGAATATTTTCCTCTGTTTTCGCTCCCATTCCCGGGAGGTCTTTTAATCTATGAGATTGAATGGCTCTTTCAAGGTCCTCCACGTTCCTCACCCCAACTTCCTCGTAGAGAAGTTTAACTGTCCTTGGTCCCACTTCCGGGATAGAGAGTATTTCAATCAAACCAGGGGGAAACTCCGCTCTTAGCTGCTCATAAGCTGGAAGAGTTCCCGTAGATAGCAAAACTTCAATTTTTTCCCGTATTCCCTTGCCTATGCCGGGAATATCTTTTAATTTTCCTTTTTGATAGAGCTCTCCCAAATCATCAGAGAGATGCCCTAAGGCATCAGCAGCCTTTTCATAAGCTCTTATTCGAAAGGGATTTTCTCTTTTTATGGAGAGGAAATCGGCCATTTCTCTGAAAGTTTGAACTATTTTATCTTTACTAACCTTCATTTTTAGTAAGCTTTACCCATAGCTTCTCTGCATTTTTCCTTAGATTCGTTAAATCGCCCTCGTTTTCCAGGACAAAATCAGCTCTAAAGACCTTCTCCGAGGAGGGAAGCTGAGCTCTCATTACAGCTTCAGCTACATCTTTAGTTAAGGAAGTGCCTTCCATTATCCTCTCTATCTGCGTATCTTTGGAGCAGTGAACAACTACAATTTCGTGCATGAACGATTCCCATCCTGCTTCAAAAATTAAAGCTGCTTCCACTACTACTACTTTTCTGGGACTAAACTTAATTTTTTCCTTAACTACCTGCCCTATTAAAGGATGAAGAATTGAATTCAGTTTTTTTAGTTTTTCCTCATTTTTAAAAACCACTCCTCGTAATTTTTTTCGAGATACCCCTCCCTCTCTATCAAGAATAGATTCACCAAATAACTTCACCAGTTTTCCTTTGATTTCCTCTCTTTCCAGGATTAAATGCCCTATCCTATCAGTTTCAATCACATAGGCTCCCATTTCCTTAAATATACCAGCTACAGTGCTTTTCCCACAACCAATATTACCTGTAAGTCCAATTACTAAGGAAGACTTGGGGGATGCATATTCTTCAAGTATCATCTTCGCTTTAAATAAGGCTTTAGCCCGATGACTAATTTGATTTTTCTCTTTTGGTGAAAGTTCTGCAAAAGTTTTATCAAATCCTTCCGGTTGAAATAAGGGATCGTATCCAAAACCAGCTTCACCTCTCATTTCCGATATAATTTTCCCCTTGCAAATTCCCTCTACTACCTCCTCTTTCCCCTGAGGATCGATCAGAACTACCACGCACCTAAATAGCGCTCCCCTCTTTTCATCAGGAACTCCCCTTAAAGAAAAGAAAAGTTTTCGATTGTTATCCTCATACTTTGCTCCAGGACCTGCAAAACGAGAAGAAAATACCCCTGGAGCTCCTTTTAAAGCTTTCACTTCTAGCCCAGAATCATCAGCTAAAGTTATCTTTTTAGTAAAACGAGATATGGATCTTGCTTTAAGTAACGCATTTTCCTTTAGAGTACTACCTACCTCTTTTACATAAGGAAAGTTAGGAAAATCTTTAAAGGTTAATATTTTTAACCTTACATCCTTAAGTATATCTTTTATCTCATCTATTTTGTCCACATTTCTGGTAGCTAAAACTACTTCCATCTACTCTCTCCAAAACTTCCTTTCCGAGTTTAATTAAATCTCTTATTCCCTTTTCACCCAAATCAAGAAGTCCATCAAGTGTTTTTCGAGAAAAGGAAAATTCTTCTCCACTTACCTGAACTTCCACTATCCTTCCTTCATCAGTCATTACTAAATTCATATCTACCATAGCCCTTGAGTCCTCATAAAAGCAAAGATCTAAAAGCAGTTCATCTTCCACAAGCCCCACGCTTATGGCAGCCAGCCATTCTTTAATAATTGAGCCCTCCACTATTCCTTTCGCTCTAAGCCACTGATCTACTTCTAAAAGAGCAAGGAAAGAACCAGTTATAGCAGCACAACGGGTGCCTCCATCAGCCTGTAAAACATCGCAATCCAGCCAAATAGTTTGATTTCTTAACATATCAAGATCAACTACTGCTCTCAAAGATCTCCCGATTAATCTTTGAATCTCATAAGACCTCCCCCCTTTTCGCTCCATTTCGCGGAAAGATCTATTAGGTGTGGCATAGGGTAGCATAGAATATTCAGCCGTAAGCCATCCTTTGCCACTTTCTCTTAAAAAAGAAGGAACCCCTTCCTCAACCATAGCAACACAAAGCACTTTGGTATTACCAAAACTTATCAAGGTAGACCCCTGGGCATATTTCACAAAGTTTCTTTTTATGACAATTTTTCGAAGTTCATCTGCTTCTCTTCCATTTTGTCTTCTCATTTCTTTCTCCCTGATTTGATTGTTAATAAACCTCGTGAGATGATTGCTCTCTTACGAGGTAAATATCTTTTCCTCTTGCATCTATTCCTACTATGGCAGGAAAATCCTGTACCCATAATTTGTATATAGCCTCTGTGGCTAAATCAGCGAAGGCTATTAACTTGGCTTTTTTTATTTTACTGGATAAATAAGCTCCTCCTCCTGCTAAGGCAAGAAAGTACACAGCTCGGTATTTCTTTAAAAGTTCTCTCATTTGAAAAGACCTCTGCCCCTTCCCTATCATTCCTCGCAGCCCTTTAGCTAAAAGAGGAGGGGTAAATTCATCCATTCGGTAGCTACTGGTAGGGCCACAGCTACCAAAAGGTTTTTTCGGTTGAGGGGGGGTAGAGGCCGTATGATAAATAATTTGATTAAACAAATTAATAGGAAGAGATTTACCCCTTTCAATTAAACTAACTAAGCGCAGGTGGGCAGCATCTCGAGCTGTATAAAAGCTGCCACTAATCAGTACCTCATCTCCTACCTTAAGGGACAGGGCAATTTCTTCACTAAGGGGAGCAGTAATTTTAATTGGGTTCATCTTTATTTTTTTTCTCTGATGTCTTGGGAAAAATTTCCTCTACGCGCGTTTGAACCCTTTTAAAAATATCAAAGATTTCTCCTAAAAAAATTCCTATGATTACCATAAAGGCAATTAAGAGTATGGGCCAGGCAAATACCAATAGAAGAGCGATTGCGAAACCAGTTACTCCTCCTGTAATTTTCCCTTTATTCTTGTTGAAAGCTTTCCACATTTTTAGTTGTTCCCCTTTCTTAAAAAAGTAGGGATGTCCAAATTATCCTCACCATAAGTTCCCAGATCCAGTTTTTCTTGATAGAGCTTCTCTTCATCAACTTCCCCCTTTTGCTCTATCTTGATTCCGGAAGCTATTAAAATAAGGGTAACCTCGTCGGATAACTCATCGTCTATGCTTACTCCTATACTCACTTCAGTGGTATTCTTTGCCTCTTCCTGTATAGCCAAAGCGATTTTTTTCAATTGATTTACACTAAACTTTCCTCCCCCTCTTATACCGACAAGAAAAGAGCTGGCCTCTCTTAAAGATATCTCTCCCCATAAAGGTGAAAATAGAGCCTGTTTAATCGCCTCTTCTCCAGCTTTCTCTCCCTTGCCTTTTCCCATAGTTATTTTCACTTCGCCTTTTTTCGATAAGACATTTTTTATATCGGCAAAATCTATACTAATTAAACCAGGAGTAAAAAGCAGATATTCCATAGCTTTAAGAGAAACTTCCAAAATTTCATCTATTTTTCCAAATCCCTCTTGAAAAGAAAGTGGTCCTTGTGAGTTATGTAAAAGAAAATCATTATTAACTATCATTAAACTATCTACAAGTTCCTCTAATTTTCCCAGAACTATTTTGGCTTGATTTGTCCTTTTTTCTCCTTCAAAGCGAAAGGGAAGAATAAAAAAACCAACGGTTATGCAATTCATCTCTTTAGCAATTCGAGCTACTACAGAAGACGCACCTGCTCCCATTCCTTTCCCTAAGCCGCAAACCAAGAAAAGCAAATCCACATCTCTTAGAAGCTCTCTGATTCCACCCTCTCCTTCCATAGCAACCTTTTTCCCTATTTTTAAATCTCCTCCCGTTCCCCACCCCTGAGTAATAGAGTTTCCCAATAATAATTTCTCTTCAATCTCACAATTCTCCAGCTCCTTTCTACTTGTATCTACAGCAACAAACCGTATAAATTCTCTTTTCTTAAATTTCAAACGAGAGATAATTTTGCAGCCACTCCCTCCAATGCCCATTACCTTTATTTGAGGCAGGAATGGTTTAGTGGCTATTTTATCCAAAATTTGAGGAGAAGATTCAAATTCTATCATTTCTCACCCGTTTTTTAATTATTCAGCCGCAGATGGACGCTGATATTTCTTTTATTATCATACAGAAGGCTAAAGGTAAAGGGCAAAAGGCGTAAGCTAAAGGTCATCAAGTTCATTACAAACTTCATAAAAACTTTTAAGAATAATATCTGCGATCCGACATTTAAACCTATCTGTGTGAATCTGTGGCTAAATAGGTATTCCGTTATCTAAAACTGACGCAAAAACCTAATATCATTTTGGAAAAATAAACGAATATCATCAATACCATACTTTAGCATACAAATTCTCTCCACACCCATTCCAAAGGCAAATCCCTGGTATTTTTTCGGATCATAACCTACCTCTTTGAAAACTTCTGGATCCACCATTCCTGAACCTAAAATCTCCAGCCACCCTTTATTAGCACAAACTTTGCACCCAGAACCTTTACAGATAATGCAACTGATATCTACCTCAGCGCTGGGCTCGGTAAAAGGGAAATAACTGGGTCTAAAACGAAGACGAGTCTTCCTGCCAAGCATTCTATGAACAAAATAGGTAAGAGAACCCTTAAGGTCGGAGAAAGTAATTTTTCTATCTACAGCTAAGCCTTCCACCATATAAAATACAGGAAAATGTGAGGCATCAATCGCATCTCTTCGATAGCACCTTCCTGGAGAAATCATACGAATTGGAGGATGAGTTTTTTCCATTACTCGAATTTGAACTGGAGAGGTTTGAGTTCTTAAAAGATGAGTATCATTTAAATAAAAGGAATCCTGCTCATCCCTGGCTGGATGATATTTGGGTATGTTAAGAGCTTCGAAATTATAATATTCTGTTTCTATTTCTGGCCCTGTGATCACCTGAAATCCCAAACCAATAAAAATACTTTCAATCTCTTTTAAAGTTTGAGTAATGGGGTGAAGAGTGCCTAAAGAATACTTTTTCCCGGGCAGAGTAATATCAACTCGTTTATCTCTTTTTTCACCGGATATCTCTTTTGCTCGTCTATCTAAACTTTTCTTAAATTTTATCTTTACCTCATTGATTAGTTTTCCAATTAAGGGCCTTTCCTTTAAGGGAAGATTGGGAATATCCTTTATAAACGTGGTGATTTGCCCCTGCTTTCTCCCTAAAAACTCTATTTTTAGCTCTTCCAGTTCCTCTTTACTGCTTGCCTGATTTATCCTCTCCTGAGCAGCTTTGCTTAATCTTTCTATCTCTTCCCTCATTCCTTCTTTCCTCCCAAGAGAGCCAGCGATTTATAGCATTAAGGTAAGCTTTGGCACTGGCCTCAATAATATCTGTACTTGTTCCTTGCCCTGAGACTAAGATATCCTTTCCTTTAATCCTCACTCTAACCTCTCCCAGAGCATCCTTACCTTTAGTTAAGGATTGAATAGAGTAATCTACTAACGTTAAGTCTAACCCACACACTTTATCTATAGCCCGGTAAGCAGCATCGATTGGCCCATCTCCACAGGCAGCCTCCTGAAAGATACGGTCATTTTTTTTAATCTTTACCGTAGCTGTGGGCAAAATTTTGTTGCCCGTAACCGTATGAATATATTCAAGAGAGTAAACTTGGGCTATTTGAAACGTTTGCTCCTGTACTATGAAAAGCAAATCCTCATCAAATATCTCTCTTTTTTTATCAGCTAATTCTTTAAAAGAACCAAAAGCCTTTTCCAATTGAGCATTAGTAAGATGAAATCCTAATTTTTTAACCCTTTCCTGAAAAGCATGTCTTCCGGAAAGTTTACCTAAAACCAGTTCGCTCTCTTTGAGACCTATAGAAGAAGGAGTCATTATCTCATAAGTGGTCTTCTCCTTTAGCACTCCATCCTGATGAATACCCGACTCATGGCGAAAAGCATTTTTTCCCACTACTGCCTTATTGGGCTGAACAGGAACACCTGCAAGACGGGAGACCAATCGAGAAACCTGATAAATCTCCTGAGTATTAATGTTAGTATAGAAATGGAAAAAATCCTCCCTTGTTTTAAGAGCCATTACTACTTCCTCTAACGATGAATTACCAGCTCTTTCTCCAATTCCATTTACTGCACACTCTATCTGCCTTGCTCCCCCTACCACTGCAGAAAGAGAGTTTGCTGTAGCCATTCCTAAATCATTATGACAATGAACGCTTAAAAGGGCCTTCTTGATAGAAGGAACATTTTGTATAATTCCCTCTATGAGAGCTCTGAATTCCTGAGGGATAGAATACCCCACAGTATCGGGGATATTCACTACCTTTGCTCCTGCTTCAATAACAGCCTCAATTACTTCGTAAAGGAACATAGATTCACTTCTGGAGGCATCCATGGGGGAAAACTCCACATCTTCAGTGTGCTGCAGAGCAAGATTAACAGCGTTTACAGCTAACTTCAAAACGTCCTGGGGGGGTTTTCTGAGTTGATACCTCATATGAATCGGAGAGGTAGCGATAAAGGTATGGATTCTTCCTCTTTGAGCTTCTTCAATAGCTTCCCCAGCTTTTTTAATATCATGGGGTACAGCTCTGGCTAAAGCAGCAATAACAGGTTCTCTTATCTGTGCAGAAATAGCTTTTACAGCCTCAAAATTTCCCAAAGAGGAAGCTGGAAAACCAGCTTCAATTACATCAACTTTAAGCTTCTCCAACTGAAAAGCAATCTTTAACTTTTCATCAACACTAAGAGATGCTCCCGGTGTCTGTTCTCCATCTCGAAGAGTGGTATCGAAAATATAAACTCTCTCCATAAGTATCTCCTGTATCTAATACCTTGAACTACACGTCATTTTCTAAGATTAGTATAGCAAAAAATAAGAAAGAGTCAAAGATTCACCAAATCTGGAACTAAGGGCTTATTTGAATTGGCGATCATTATTCAAATTACCAAATTCAGATTTTAATGATACTGCTTTAATGTGTGTAAGGTGATATTAAATCTTTACCTATAATCTTCTTATGAGCTTCCAGATACTTCTCGCTAACTTTTCTTATCACTTCTTCGGGTAGGAAGGGGGCCGGAGGAGCTTTGTCCCAGGTTAATTTCTCTAAGTAATCTCTCAAGTATTGCTTGTCAAAGCTTTTTTGTGTTTTTCCTATCTGGTAGCTCTCTTTGGGCCAAAATCGGGAGGAATCAGGAGTAAGAGCCTCATCAATAAGAATAATCTTACCTTCGTCCAGTCCAAATTCAAACTTGGTATCAGCAATTATTATTCCCCTTGATTCTGCATATTCTCTGGCAATTTTATATAACACAAGACTCTTTGTTTTTAATTCTTCGGCTACTTGTTCACCGACCATTTCTTGCAGTTGGTTTTGAGTAATATTTACATCATGACCTGAGGTAGCTTTAGTAGCCGGGGAGAAAATTGGTTGAGAGAGTTTTTCTGATTCTCTCAATCCATAAGGCAGCTTAATCCCGCATACAGAGCCTTCTTCTTTATACTCCCTCCAGCCTGACCCGGCCAAATATCCCCTGACCACACACTCCACTTCTATGGGTCTTGTCTTTTTCACCAGCATCGCTCTTTCTTTTAAGATGCTTCCATATCTTCTCAAGCGTGCTGGAAAAGTCTCAATTTTAGTGCTAATTAGGTGATTAGCAATAGTGCCCAAGGTAAAGTGAAACCAGAACTCCGAAAGAGCAGTTAAAACTCTCCCTTTGTAAGGGATGCCATTGGGAAGAACAACATCAAAGGCAGAAATTCTATCAGTAGCCACTATTAAAAGCTTGTCTTCAAGATCGTAAAGGTCACGAACCTTACCCCTTTTGAATAATTTAATATCGGGAAACTCTGTGGTTAATAAAACGTTCTCTTCCATTTAAAATCCTTTTTATTTAGCCACCAAGACACGAAGACACCAAGATAAATGCGTGCATGGGCAGAAGAGTGAATGCGTTCATATGTGAATGGGTTGATAAATAAAACGCATCTACGCATTAACAGATTAACGAGATTATAAATTCATATCACTACTTTGTGCCTTGGTGACTTAGTGGCTGAACTGTGTTCGAAATCCTCTTTATTCAAAGAGTTTGCTTATTGCTTTTTTTAATCGGTCAAGACCCTTAAGAATATTATCCATAGATGTAGCATAAGACAGCCGAATATAGTTTTCTGCTCCAAAGGCAGATCCAGGCACTACAGCTACCCTTGCCTCTCTCAATAAAAAATCTGTGAGGTCCAAAGAACTCTTTATCCTCTCCTCATTACAAGACCTACCCAAAAGTTTCGATATATCAGGAAACAAATAAAATGCTCCCCGGGGTTTCATGCAGGATACTCCAGGAATTTGGTTTAATTTTTTAAGCATGTAATCTCTTCTTCTTTTAAACTCAGACCTCATAGTAATTACCGCATCCTGAGGTCCAGAAATAGCTATTAGTGCTCCCCTCTGAGCAAAAGAAGTAGGATTAGAGGTAGAGTGACTCTGTAAGTTAGACATAGCCCTTATGATTTCTTCTTTCCCAGCAGCATAACCTATTCTCCATCCCGTCATGGAGTAAGTCTTTGATACCCCATTTATTACAATGGTTAAATCTTTAATTTTGGGGTTCAAGGAAGCAATACTTGTATGTGTAGCCTCGTAGATTATCTTCTCGTAAATTTCATCGGATATAATGTAAATTTTTTCTTTCATGGCAATCTCAGCTATAGCTTCTAAATCACCCTTAGAGTAAACAGCTCCTGTGGGATTATTGGGACTGTTTAAAATTAACAGTTTAGTTTTAGAAGTAATGTGTTTTAAAAGGGTTTGAGGATTAATTCTGAATCCATTTTCTTCTCTGGTTTCAACTGTTTTTGGCATTGCCCCGGATAACTTTATCTGCTCCAGATAACTAACCCAGTAAGGCGAGGGCAGGATAATCTCGTCACCTTTCTCGCATATAACTTGAATTGCATTATGCAGGCATTGTTTTGCGCCACAGGAAACAATTATCTGGGACAAATTATAATCCAATCCATTGTCTTCCCTGAATTTTTTAGAAATTGCCTCTTTTAATTCTTTAATTCCCGAAGAAGGTGTATACTTGGTAAATCCCTCATCTATTGCGCGTTTAGCCTCTTCCCTGATGTGCTGAGGAGTATCAAAATCTGGCTCTCCCGCGCCAAACCCAATTACATCCACACCCCTTTGTCTCATTTCCTTAACTTTAGCAGTGATAGCTAAAGTCAAGGAGGGAGCAATTGATTTTGCCCTTTTAGCTAAGGATAAATTTTTATTCATTTTTTAGAGAAATCCTACTTTCTGGTAAGGCTTATCTATCACCAAATTTCCTCCAATGTAATTATTTTTTTCATTGTGTGCAAAAAAAATTCCATACTGTGTTATTATAATATAACTATTTTTTCTTTCGTCAACTAAAAACCTGTTCACTCTTTATTAACTAAATTACATGATAAATCCATGGAATGGAAGATCTCTGTTGTTACTTTGCATTGACACTGGAGAAAATAGGGTTGACAAATTAAATTATTGTACTATAATGATAATGAAAATCATTATCATTAAGGAGTAAAAATTATGTCCGGCCCTCCCTGGTGTCATGGAAGATTTAGAAAGGCAGGTTTTAGGTTAACCTTACCCCGACAGGCAATCTTAGACGTATTTACTCAAAATCCCAGGCATTTAAGCGCTGAGGAAATATTTTTGTCAGTCCATAAGAGCTATCCAGGAATTGGATTAGCTACAGTATATCGCACTTTAGATTTGTTGACTCAAATGGGACTTACATGCAAGTTTGATTTTGGGGATGGGAAAAGTCATTATGAGTTAGCTGATGGGACTATAAAGGCTCACCATCATCATTTAATCTGCACCCGTTGTGGTCGGATAATTGATTATAGCGATCTTGCGCAAAAAGAAGTAAATTTTATCAAAGAGTTAGAAACTGAACTATCTAAAAACTATAAATTTAAAATAAATTCTCACCAGCTTCATTTTTATGGGCGGTGCGAGAAATGCCAATGAAATTTGCTTTTAATTAAAAGCAAATTAATAAGGAGGTGAATGATTATGCCAAGAGGAGACGGAACTGGTCCAATGGGATTAGGTCCAATGACAGGAAGAGCTGCGGGATACTGTGCAGGATTTTCTGCTCCTGGATTTATGAATCCCATGGGAGGAAGATTGGGACTTGGGTTAGGTAGAGGTAGAGGTTTCCGGCCATATTCCTTCTATGGTAGGGGAAGATCTCCTGCTCTACCCTATCCTGGATATGGTGCTGGGTCTGGGTATCCTATGTATGGTGCTGGGTATGGGTATCCTGGGTCTGGTGTTGGATATGCTACTGGGTATGGGTATCCTGGGTCTGGTGTTGGATATGGGTATCCTGGGTCTGGTGCTGGATATGCTACTGGATATGGGTATCCTGGGTCTGGTGCTGGAATTTGGTAAATGATAAAAGGCTAATCAATGAAAGTATCCTGTCCTTCTTGTCAAAAAGGACAGGATACAGTTGCTTGTTGTAAATTATGTGTTATAATTATACAAACAAGGGGGTGATTGCAATGGGAGGATATGGTAACAGAAATATGTATTATCTCACAGGACTGCCTGGCTGGATGAGATTTGGTTACTCTCCTGGTTGGGTAGGGAGAAGCCCTACTGGCTTAGGACCAGCAGCTAATTACCTTATGACAGGGCAATGGCCAACTCCACAGGCACAGGCTTATTGGCAATCTATGCAAGCAGGACAGGCACCCTATCCAGCCTTCGGTGGATTGGGAGCAATGCCTTATGGTCCTTCACAACCAATGGGAGCAACACCTGGAATGGCTCCTTTTGCACCTCAGGTATCACCTGAGCAAGAGCTAAGTTTTCTAAAAGACCAGGCCAGTGCCTTAAAAAATCAGATTGATCAGATTAACTCACGAATTAAAGAGCTGGGAAAATTAGAAAAGCAAGAGTAAATACTATGAAAGGGATAGACCTGATCAGGTCTATCCCTTTTTACAATTGACGAGATAAATGTCTTCTAATATCATTAAGTCTAATAAAATTAAATAACAGGGAGAATTAAAATGAAAATAGCAATATCAGCTACTGGGCCTGATTTAGATGCTCAGGTAGATCCAAGATTAGGACGTTGTCAGTATTTTATCATTGTCGATCCTGAAACAATGGAATTTGAGGGAATTCAAAATACCAGTGTAGGGGCAATGCACGGAGCTGGAATTCAAACTGCTCAGACAATAGTTAATAAAGGGGCAATAGTGGTTCTCACCGGTAACTGTGGTCCCAATGCTTTTCAGACTCTATCAGCAGCAGGAATTCAAGTGATAGTAGGGGTTAGTGGAAAGATCAGAGAAGCAATTGAAAGGTATAAAAAAGGAGAGTTCCAGTCTACCAACCAGGCAAGTGTATCATCACATTTTGGAACTGGTGGTAGCCAATCTTCTGGAGCAGGAATGGGTGGCGGACGTGGTATGGGTCAAGGCCGTGGTATGGGTCAAGGTATGATGGGTGGAGGTTTTCAAACAACTATGGGAACTCCTCCAGGTGCTTCACCACAAATATCCAAAGAGCAAGAACTCCAATTTTTAAAAAATCAAACTCAAACTTTAAAAGATCAATTAGAGCAGATCGATAGACGAATTAAAGAGCTTCGAGAGAAAAAATAATTATATAATAAAAGGAGAAAAAAATGCCTGGAGGAGATGGAACAGGACCTCCTGGTGGTGGAGGTGGTGGTAGGATGGGGGGTACCCGTCCTGGTGCAGGTCCAACTGGAAAATGCGTTTGTCCAAATTGCGGAGCAACTGTTGTTCATCAAAGAGGGGTTCCCTGTTATCAGGCAAGCTGTCCCAAATGTGGCACTAAAATGGTAAGGGGATAAAAATTTAAATGGTTATCTCTGTTGCCAGCGGGAAAGGAGGGACAGGTAAGACTACTATAGCGGTAAATTTAGCCTTATCATTGGGAAATGTTCAGTTTTTGGACTTAGATGTAGAGGAGCCTAATGCTTATATTTTTTTAAAACCCAAAATTACGCATGCTCA
The DNA here is from genome assembly GCA_030615365.1 of Candidatus Aerophobota bacterium. Next base: position 28,607 of record JAUWZM010000023.1, read on the forward strand.
ATCTGCAAGTGTTTTAATACCTAAGGTTGATGAGAAAAAATGCACCTATTGTGGCAAATGTGCCAAGTTTTGCAACTATAACGCTATTGCTGTAATTAAAGAAAACATTTTATTTTTCCCGGAGCTCTGTCATAACTGCGGTGGATGCACTCTTGTTTGCCCGGAAGAAGCTATTAAGGATGTTCCTCGGCAAAAAGGTGTAATTAAAGAAGGGATGGCTGGTTCAATTCATTTTATTTATGGAGAACTTAAAGTGGGGGAGGCAGTTTCTCCTCCTTTAATTAGAGCAGTAAAAAAAGCTGCCAATACTAATCAAACTACTATTATTGATGTCTCTCCAGGAACTTCTTGTCCTGCAGTTGAAGCAACAAAAGACAGCGACTTCTGTATTTTAGTTACAGAGCCAACTCCTTTTGGTTTAAATGATTTAATCTTAACTGTACAGGTAATAAGAAAATTAAAGATACCTTTTGGAGTAGTGGTTAATAGAGCTGATGTGGGAGATAGAAAAGTTGATGAGTACTGCAGAAGGGAAAAAATTCCTGTTTTAATGCGTATCCCCATGGATGAGGAAATTGCGAAAGCTTATTCCAGAGGAATTCCTATAATCGAGGTTAAACCAGAATACAAGGATAAGTTTATAGCTTTATATAAGAAAGTTAAGCAACTAATTTAAGGTTACTAAGGTGAAGCAAATTGTAGTTATCAGTGGTAAAGGCGGGACAGGTAAAACAGTTATTACGGGCAGCTTTGCCAGTTTAGCGAAAAATAAAGTGATGGTAGATTGTGATGTAGATGCAGCAAACTTGTACCTTCTTCTCCATCCTACCGTTAAGGAAACGTATGAGTTTACAGGAAAAGTTGCAAAAATAGATCAGAATAAATGTAACAGGTGTGGAAAATGTCAAGAATCTTGCCGATTTGAAGCAATAGATGAAATAAATAACCATCTTATGGTTGATCCTGTTGCTTGCGAGAGCTGCGGAGTCTGTGTTTATGTTTGTTCTCAAAAAGCAGTCAAATTAGTAGAAAAACTTTCAGGAAAATGGTTTGTCTCTGAAACTAAATATGGGATATTAGTTCATGCAAAATTAGGAATTGCGGAGGAAAATTCAGGAAAACTGGTAATCTTAGTTAAACAAAGAGCGAAAGCTATCGCTGAAGATGAAAAAAAAGACCTCATCATTATAGACGGTCCACCTGGAATTGGGTGCCCGGTTATTGCTTCTTTATCAGGAGTAGATATTGCCTTAGTGGTGACTGAACCTACCCTTTCCGGCATACATGATTTAGAACGCATTGTAGGAGTTGCTCATCATTTTGGTATTAAGAGCCTGGTTTGTATAAATAAATGCAATGTAAATCTTGAAAATACCCAAAAAATAAAAAGTTACTGTCAAAATTGGAATATTGAGGTAGCTGGTGAAATCCCTTTTGATGTCGCTGTGGTGAAAGCGTTAGTTGTGGGAAAACCAATAGTAGAATATTCAGATGGTGAAGTATCAAAACAGATAAAAAATCTTTGGAGAAAGGTTCTTAAGGCTTAAAAAAGGTACCTTGTAACTTACTGAAAAATTTAGGAGGATAAAAAATGAAGATAGCCATTTCCACTGATGGAGAATTTGTCTCAGCACATTTTGGGAGATGTCCAGCGTTCACTTTAGCAGAAATTGAGGAAAACAAATTAGTGAATAAAGAAATAATTGCTAACCCTGGTCATCATCCTGGATTTTTACCCGGCTTCCTGGCAGAAAAAGGGGTTGAATGTATTATCTGCGGGGGGATGGGACAGAGGGCTCAAGGTATGTTTTCTGAAAAACAAATTAACGCAGTAGTGGGAGTACAGGGAAAAGTGAACGAGGTCATTGATAAGCTACTTAAAGGTCGACTTAAAGGGGGAGAGAGTCTATGCCAACCAGGCAAAGGGAAAGGGTATGGTATCCCTAAAACTGAGATAGATAATGAAATATGAAGGATAAGGAGGAGAGATTATGCGAGAGTGCAATATAGAAAAAAACAAGAAAAGATGCAACTGCACTTATGAGCCTTGCAGCAGAAAGGGAATTTGCTGTGATTGCATTAGCTATCACTGGGAAATGGGGGAGCTGCCAGCTTGCTTTTTTCCTGATGATGTAGAAAAAATCTATGACCGTTCGATTGAAAGATTTATTAAAACCTTTAAAGAGCGAGGAAAATGGTGGTAAAGTGTGAAAATAAAGGATAATGTGAAGCACCTATTAAAAGAAATCCCTGATAATGTTATCCTTGTTGCTGCAGTAAAGAGCAGGACACCTCAAGATATACTTGAGGCTATAGATGCGGGAGTTAAAGTTATTGGTGAAAATTATATCCAGGAGGCAAAAAAAGCCTTCACCGTTATAGGGGAAAAAGCTAAGTGGCATTTCATCGGGCATCTTCAAAAAAATAAGGTGAAAAAAGCAACAGTAATATTTGATTTGATCGAAACTGTTGATTCATTTGAATTAGCAGAAGAAATTGATAAAAATTGTAGAGGAATTAATAAAATTATGCCTGTTCTAATAGAGATAAATAGTGGCCGAGAACCTCAAAAATTTGGTGTTATGCCTGAGGATACAGAAAACTTGGTAAGGCGTATCTCACCTCTTGAAAATATCAGGATAATGGGAGTTATGACTATGGGGCCACGTTCTGGAAATCCAGAGAATACAAGAGTTTATTTTAAAAAGACCAGGCAAATTTTTGAGCAGATAAAAAAGATGAGTATCCCCAATATCCAGATGAGGTATCTTTCTATGGGAATGAGCAACTCCTACCAGGTTGCTATTGAGGAAGGAGCGAATATTACTCGCTTGGGGACAAAGATTTTTGGACCCCGTAGCTATGAAAAAAATGAAAATAGAGCTTTACCCTATAGGAACGGTAAGGAAAAGTGAGAAGAATCTCCAAAAAATAGAGATTTATGAGGATTTCTTAAAAGCTCTTAAGGGAATTGAGAATTTTAAGTATCTTTGGATTCTCTTCTGGCTGCATAAAATCCCACCTGATGATAGAAAGATTCTTCAAGTTCATCCTCGAGGTAATCTTAGTATTCCTAAAAGAGGAGTTTTTACTACCAGGTCTCCAGTAAGACCCAACCTCATTGGTTTAACTAAGGTAGAATTTTTGAAAAGAGAGGGAAATGTAATTTTTGTGAGAGGCCTGGATGCCCTTGAGGAAAGCCCCATTTTAGACATCAAATGCCTTTAAAAATCTATAGCAATGGAAAAATTAATTAAAGACATAAAAACTTTAAAGAATAAAAGAGATGCTATTATCTTAGCTCACGTGTATCAAAGAGATGAGATTCAGGATATAGCTGACTTTACAGGCGATTCTCTGGCTTTGAGTAAAGTTGCTGTTGGTGCTAAGGCTAAAGTAATCCTCTTTTGTGGAGTGCGTTTTATGGCCGAGACGGCCATCATGCTTAATCCCGGTAAAATCGTTCTTTTGCCCGATGAAAATGCAGGATGTGCCCTGGCAGATATGGCTACCCTGGAGAAGCTAAGAGCTAAAAAAAGAAAGTATCCTGATGCTGCAGTGGTAACTTATGTAAACTCATCAGCTCTCATTAAGGCAGAAAGTGATATTTGCTGCACCTCAGCCAATGCTGTAGATGTTGTTAATTCATTAAAAGAAAAGCAAATCTTATTTATTCCAGATAAAAATTTAGGCAGATTTGTAGCCTCAAAGACAGATAAAGAAATTATCCTCTGGGATGGTTTTTGCTATGTTCATCACGACAATATTAGAGCTGAGGATATTGACAGAGCAAAGACACGTTATCCTCACGCAAAAGTTATGGTCCATCCGGAATGCCCACCTGAGATAATAAGATTAGCAGATTACGTAGGCTCTACAGCTCAAATGGCAAAATATGCCTCTAAAAGCAGTTTTAAAGAGTTTATTGTGGGAACAGAAAAAGGAATGCTTCATAACCTTAAAATTCATAATCCAGACAAGAGGTTTTATTTAGCTTCCAAAAAAGCTATCTGTAAAGATATGAAACTAACAACTTTAAAAAATGTAGTCTTGGCACTAAAAAAAATGCAGTATCAAGTTAAAGTTCCAGAAAAAATATCTATAAAAGCAAAAAAAGCTCTGGATAGAATGTTAGGGGTGAAAGGGTAAAAAATGCTTTACGTAAAAAAACAGGCTTGTATCGGTTGTGGATTATGCGCTCGATCTTGTCCAAGGGGGGCGATAGTCATTATTTTCGGAAAAGAACATATTAATGATAGCAAGGGACTTAAAATGCAAGGTAGGAGATATAATCTTGAAAAGTTTTATTACTGCTAAATAATTTGAAAAGAGATTTCAATATGGCGCGGATATTTTTCCCTCAATTTAAAAGGGGAAAAGAAGGAACAGAAATTTCAAAAAGAACTATTTTAGAAGCGATGGTAATGTCAAAAATAACATGAAGGAAAACATGAAACCACAGAGTGCACAGAGGGAATATAGGATGTGAGAAGTAATACGTAATATGTGAAGGGCAAAAAACCTCTTTACTAATTACAATTAATGCAAATGAGGATAAAAAATAATAAGAATAATAATTCTCATAGGAGAGCACAGAGAGGAGAGAAGATGTGATGTGTAATGTGTGAATGGTAAAAACTTCATCACTCATTACTTATCACATATTACAGTTATTTACGTTCTCTGTGGTTAAGTTTTGACAGCACTAAAATTTAACTAAGGAGAAAATAAATGCAATCAAGGGTTTCCCCACAAGATGAACAAAGCGAAAAAATTACACACCGAATGGAAAAAATTAAGTATAAGTTGGCTATCATTAGTGGCAAAGGAGGGGTGGGCAAGAGTATGATATCAGTAAATCTCGCTTATGGTCTATCTCTTCGAGGGAAAAATGTGGGTATTCTTGACGTAGATATCCATGGGCCAAGTTTAGCCAAAATGGTGGGAATTGAGGACCGCAAGTTAAGTACCTCAGGAGAAAATATTATAGAGCCAATATCTATTGACTCCCGTGTGAAAGTAGTTACCATCGCCTCTTTGCTCGAGAGTACTGATACCCCTGTTATCTGGCGTGGTCCCCTGAAAATGAAACTAATCTCTCAATTCTTAGGAGATGTAAACTGGGGAGAACTTGATTATTTAATTATTGATTCTCCTCCTGGCACAGGGGATGAACCTTTAAGTATCGCTCAGCTCATTCCAGAACTAAACGGGATAATAGTTATTACGACTCCTCAGGAAATAGCTCTGCTTGATTCTCGAAAATCGGTTAATTTTGCCAAATCTCTTAAAGTTCCGGTAATTGGAATAATATAAAATATGAGTGTGCTCATTTGTCCTTTTTGTGGAAAAAAAATTGATCTTTTCAAAACCGGAGGGGGAGAGAAAGCAGCAAAAGATTTAAAAGTCCCCTTTCTCGGTAAAATCCCCATTGACCCGGTGATAGTGAATTCTACAGATGAGGGAAAACCTTTTATTCAAACTTACAAAGATACAAATACATCAAAGATTTTAAATGAAATTGTAGAAAGAATTGTAGAAAGAATGGAGAATAAATTCCACAGTGATTAGTCCTAAGTTCAGTTAAAATTTTTTCTTCTTTGAGTGGACGCAGCTTAGATCTTCAGGTCTGCCTAATATTGGCAAGCCTAAAGGCTTGCGCTGCATTCACTGTTAGACGATAATCCCAGGTCATTGTTCTAAGTTTTAAATTTAACCGCAGGAGGCTACCATGGGAATGAGAAGTTATCCTAAAGTGATACTGTTCTCATCAGGGTCCTGTCCCTGGTGTTCTCGAGCCAAGAATTATCTTCGTCAAAATGGCGTGAAGGTAAAAGAGGTACGAGTGGATAAAGACTCGGATGCCGCGAAGGATGTAGTAAGAATGACTGGACAGATGAGTGTGCCGGTTCTTTTAATTGGCAGAGCAAAAATTGTGGGGTTTGATAAACCAAAGATAGATAGACTCCTAAGGTTAAAAGGATAAAAAAGCTCTACCTTAATAAAGATAAGAATTCTCATTTATTAAACCATATGGACTTACAGAAATAAATGCAAACGCAAAAGACATACTATAAACTGTCAAGTTAGAACTTGTTCTTTCTCAAATTGAAAGAAAATCCTTTGAGGGTCATAGTCTGCTTCGTATTTGAGCATACTGTACATTATGCAGATAATCTTTTTACCTACACAGACAAGAGCTTG
>JAUWZM010000076.1 GCA_030615365.1 Candidatus Aerophobota bacterium
TTTTTCATTAGGCTTGCCTCCTTTTTGGTGGATTTACCAAATCCTACCTTAAAGGTAGGGGGGAGGCAAGTCAATTTCACTAAAACACTTGATAATAAAGAATTTAAAAGAAAATTACTAAAGAACTTTTGACAATACTAATTTATATATCAGGAGGTTAAAATGTCTACTGAAAAATATCCATTGATTTATTCAACCGATTTATTTTATCCACCCCGTGATCCTGATGATCATTTTGATCTTGCAACTCTCTTTTCTCTTCCAGAATTGGAGATTCTTGGTATTATCCTTGATCAGGGCGGACGCCAAAAAGAGAACAAACCTGGGATTATCCCAGTTGAGCAAATGATCCACATTACCGGACAAAAAGTTCCCCATGCTGTGGGTTTAAATAACCCTCTAAAATTCGCTAAGGATAAAGGTTTTGGTCAAAATGAGGCTTCTCAGAAAGCAATTGAGATGATTCTTGAAGCTCTCAAAAACACTTCAAAAAAGGTGACCATCTTTACTGTAGGGAGTCTTCGTGATACAGCTGTTGCTTTTAATAGGAACCCATCTTTGTTCAGAGAGAAAGTAAAAAGGATCTATGTTAATGCTGGATATTTTGGAGATGCTGATAAAATGGGGTTAGGGAAGAATTTTACTGAGTATAATGTTGCGATTGATAAATACGCATTCTTAACTATTATGCGTTCAGGTCTACCTATCTATTGGTGTCCTTGTTTTGGAGAAGAATACGGTACTTTTTGGAAATTCTTACAGAGAAAGATTCTTGAGACACTTTCTCTGGCATTGCAAAACTACTTTTTCTTTGCATTGACAAAACCAAAGAGAATTGATCCAATTGATGCACTTTCAATGCAACTTAATCCTGATGAAAAAAATCGTATCTGGAGTGAGTATCGTAATATGTGGTGTACTGCACCTTTTATTCATGCTGCTAAACGCAAGGTATATAAACTCGCTGACGGTCGCTATGCTGCTTTACGTGTACCACCTCAAGATGCGGAGAAAATACAACTATTTGAATTCATCCCCGCATTTGTTTCAGTAGATAATAATTTTAAGATAAAGGTGATTCTTGGTGAAGGTAAAGTAAATATGCATGTGTTTCACCTACTAAACAAGGCTGAATATAGCAAAATATTAGCCAGTTGCCTCAGAGAACTCCTTAAGAGCCTGGGGCAGTAGTAGTATAAAGTTCTATTTTACCCAATATTAAATTTATATGTATTTGAGAATTTAAGCATTTTGGAGATTGCTATGCACCAAAAACCAATCACTATTGTTGGTAGTTATAATGTTGGACTGTTTATCAAGAGTGAGCATTTACCGCAAGAAGGAGAGACTGTCATTGGTAATGAATTCTATGAAGGGGCAGGTGGAAAAGGGTCAAATCAGGCAATCTGTACGGCAAAGATGGGTGGAAAGGTCCATTTGATTTGCCGAATTGGCTGTGATAAATATGGCATTGATGCTTTGAAAACATTCCAGAGGGAAGGGATTGACACTAAATGTATCTCAGTTGACACCTCAACACACACTGGTATTAGTTTCATTCTTATTGATGAAAACGGAGTAAACGCTATCTCTGTAGCGCCAGGAGCAAATTACAATCTTAGCAAAGCAGACCTTGATGCCTGTTGCGATATCATTGCTTGTAGTGGTATTATAGCAACTCAGATGGAAAATCGCATGGAAACAGTTATTTATGCTATGAAATTAGGTAAGCAATTAGGTATAACAACATTACTTGACCCAGCACCGGCACAATCACTTCCAGAAGATATCTATTCCACAATCGATATTATAAAGCCTAATAAGATAGAAGCGAAGATTCTTACAGGACTTCCCGTGGAGTCAATTGGAGATGCCAAGCCAGTTGTTGATTTTTTCCTTAAGCGTGGTGTGAAACATGTGTTGTTAACACTTGGTGAAGATGGCCTGATATATGGCACGAGAGGTGTTTGCGACCATATTCCGGCACCAAAAGTAGATGCTGTCGACACTACAGGTGCAGGTGATGCATTTAACGGTGGTTTAATGGCTGCTCTGGCACGTGGTGAAACAATGTATGATGCAATTCGGTTTGCCAGTTGGGTTGCCGCTTTGTCAGTGACAAACTTAGGTGTAGTTAATTCTTTCCCGACAAGGGAGGAAGTAAATTTAGCAATTGAAAAATCATCACAGAATAGTGATGTATAAGTTATTTAAGTCACTTTTCTTAAGATCTTTGTATTACTTCTCATTATTTCAAGAGGGAGAAAATGAATCCAAGAGAGCAAATGTTAGCTGTGTATTTCAGAAGGAATCCTGATCGAATCCCCTGTGCGGCTTATATTAGATATGTACCTCGGGGGGAAATTGGAAGGAAGTCAAGAAACAATGGCCTTGGTTTGATTGGATATTACCCAATCGTATCCTTATTATCCCCTCCCTGGCATACTCATGCTGGTTTTGAATCCGAGGTTCGAGGCGCCGAGCTTACTGTTAAGACGGTGTGGGAAGATAATAAAAGAGTAGAGATCCGTACTTATATTACTCCTCTTGGTAGCATTTTTGCAAAAATAAGGAAGGATCCAGTTTATGGTAGTGATTGGATTAAAAAATTCTATATTGACAGCCCATCTGATTATCCAGTTATGAAATATATAGTAGAGAACACTATATTCCGTGAAAATTATGATTCTTTTTTGGAAATTCAGGAGGATCTTGGAAGCGATGGCGTAGTAATGGCTCGGGTAGATAGGTCTCCTTTCCAGAAGATGCTCATTGAATTAGCAGGTCCTGAACGATTATTTATAGATCTTCATGATAATTGTCATTTGGTTGAAGATCTTTTATCTTCTATGGAGAAGAAATTGGATGAGGCTTATAAAATTGTTGCTCATTCACCAGCAGAAGTTATTTGGCAGCCAGATAACATTACAGGAGATATGACTGAGCCGAAGTTTTTTAAAAAATATTGCCTTCCCTTTTACAATAAACAAGGTCGATTGTTTCACAAGCATAACAAAGCCTATGCAGTGCATATGGATGGCAGGCTTAAATCTCTAAAGGATTTGATTAAAAGGGCAGATGTAGACGTGGTAGAATCATTTACTTTTCCGGAAGGGGGAGGTAACCTTGCCTTTGAAGAAGCAAGGAGTGCCTGGGAAGACAAATCAATCATAGCTAATTTTCCTGCCTCTCTTTGTTTTAAAAAAGAGAAAGCAATAAAAGAATACCTACAGAAACTTCTCTCCCAACTTTCTTCCAAAGAAAACTTTATGTTAGAAATAAGTGAAGATCTTCCTCCCCAGTCTTTGAAAGATATCCTACCTATTATCGTGAGTGTCATACAAAGGCAAAAGAGTTATATAGTTAATACTTGAGTTTTTTCTTCAGTTTCAGTAAAACTTTCAGAGCTGCCCTTTCTTCGGTGTTTTCCAATATCGTGGCCGAGCTCTACTCTTATAAAGCATACCGTGGCTTGGTAAAGTTGTCCGCTTGGAGACTTCATGATACATGAAGTCCTGAGGAGGATCTATACGTTAGAACTTATAGAACCGCCTCAATCGCCACCGCCTTTTAAAAAATACACTCGGCGGACAGCAGGTTAAGTTGGAGTTTTTTTCACTTGACATTGGAAATAGATTTGATAATTTATACATTAAAAAATTAACAGTTGACAAGGAGGAAAGAATGGGAATAATAAAAGTGTTGATTGATGAGGATGCGTGCACAGGTTGTGGAATCTGTGAGGACAGTTGTCCGGAAGTTTTTGAACTTGATGATATAGCTATGGTAAAAGAAGACGCTGATTTTAATGAGCATGAGGAGGAAATAAAGGAAGCAGTTGAGGAGTGTCCCAGTGAGGCTATTAGTTATGAGGAAGGGTAAATCCTGTTAGATGCTTGTTACTTAGTGGGGTAAACGTAAAGTAAATTAGGATTAAGGAGGTTAATATAATGCGATGGGGGTTTGATGAAGAGAAGTTAAATGAAGATAAGATAGCTAAGCTAAAAAAACTTGCCCGACTCAGCCGGGGAGATATTTTAAAGATGACTACTGTAGCTGCCTCAGGCCATCCAGGAGGTTCTATGTCTTCAATAGACATTTATTTAACTTTATACTCCTGTGCTCGAATTTATTCAGATAACCCCTACTCTCCTGATAGAGATAGAATCGTGATTAGCCATGGCCATACTTCTCCAGGAGTTTATGCTACTCTGGCACGTTTAGGGTTTTTTGATATTGACAGTGTTATTGCTAATTTTCGAAGGGCAGGTAGTCTTTTTGAAGGACATGTGGAAAGAGATGTTCCAGGAGTGGAATGGGGTACAGGCAACTTAGGTCAGGGTTTATCTGTAGGGTGTGGTTTTGCTCTGGCCTCCAAGCTTCAAAATAGAAACTTTCAAGTTTTTGTGGTGATGGGTGATGGGGAGCAATCAAAAGGGCAGATTGGAGAGGCCAGACGCTTTGCCAGGAAATATTCTCTTAATAGTCTCACAGTGATTGTTGATTGCAACCGTTTGCAGCTTAGCGGATCTTTAAATGAGATTATGCCCCAGAGAATAAAAGAAAATTACCTCTCTGATGGATGGCAAGTTCTGGAAATTAATGGCCACAGTTATCAAGAAATTTATCAGGCCCTGCGAGAAGCAGTGATAGATAGAGAATCTCCCGTGGCTATTTTAGCTCGCACTGTTATGAGCAAGGGAGTTTCTTTTATGGAGGATAAATTTGAGTATCATGGGAAACCTCTTTCTTTAAAAAATTGCAGATTAGCCTTATCCGAGCTTGGCTTGGAGGATGACCTTGATACGTATAGTAATCTCAGGAAAGTCTCCTCACCCTCTGTTTTGGAAAAATCGCGTCCTATAGAGAAGGTACACATAGAGGTTGGTAGTCCTCATACTTACAAAAAAGGGGATCTTATTGATAATCGCAGTGCCTTTGGAGAAGCTCTTGCCGATATAGCTAAAATTAACAAAGGTAAAAAAGATCGAACCCCTATTGCTGTTTTTGACTGTGATCTTTTAGGTTCGGTGAAAACAGATAAATTTGCCTCTCTTTGCCCTCAAAGGTTTTTTCAGGGAGGAATTCAGGAACATAATACGGCGAGCTTAGCTGGCGCTCTTTCTACCCAAGGAGTTCTTACCTTTTTTGCCGATTTTGGTGTCTTTGGAGTAGATGAAACTTACAATCAACATCGGTTAAACGATATCAACCGGGCTAATTTAAAGCTTGTGTGCACCCATAATGGAATTGATGTCGGTCAGGATGGAAAAACTCATCAATGTATTGATTATGCTGGAGTAATAAACAATCTTTATGGATATAGGATGATTGTCCCTGCTGATGCCAATCAGACCGATCGGGCAATCCGTTACATTGCCGCCCAACCAGGAAACTTTTTTGTGGGAATGGGTCGAAGCAAATTCCCCGTGATCCTCAATGAAAAAGGAGAGCCTTTCTTTGCCGGGACTTATGAATTCGTTCATGGTAAAGCAGATATAGTAAGGGATGGGGATCAAGCAGCCATTATTTCTATGGGAGGCATGCTATATCGAGCTATACAGGCCTGGGAGACCTTAAAGAAAAAGGATTACTATGTAAAAGTAATAAATGTTGCCTGCTTGAGTGATATGGATGTTAAAATGATAAGAGAGGCTGCTCGAACAGGTGTCATTATTACCTATGAGGATCACAATGTTAAAACTGGCCTGGGTAGTATTGTAGCTAATGTTTTAGCTGAGAATTCTCTTTCCCCCCGTTTTCGTAAGTTAGGATCGAGTGGTTATGGCGGCTCTGGAAAACCTGATGATTTGTTTAAGATGCAGGGGCTGGGTATAAACTCTTTAGTGCAAACCACAATCCAGGCTATTCAGGGATGATGCAGTGATGCAGAGTAAGCCTCTGTAAAATTTATCCTCCAAAGATGCTATCAGGGAACTTCTGAATAAATCAAAAGCATCATTAATCCCAATATCCACTCGCAAATAAATCCAGATAAGCTATTGAGTCGTTGCAAGATTAGCTTCTTTTCAGAAGCTTTACATACAAGATGGGCAATGAAAAATATAACGACAAGGAGATATTATTATGGATAACGGGTATGTTGAAGCGAACGGTCAAAAGCTGTATTATGAGGTTCACGGTGAAGGAGAGCCTCTGATATTGATTATGGGATTAGGGGCGGATGCCACATTATGGGTGTTTCAAATTGGTGAGAAGGCACAAATGGCTGAGTTAAAAAGACTATATGACCTTGATTTGCCAGCCAATTTACCAATACTCTCGGAACACTTTAAAGTCATCGTCTTCGATAACAGGGATGTCGGTCGTAGCTCCCTGGCGAGAGGTCCGTACAGCATTGCGGATATGGCAGAGGATGCTGCTGGTCTTATGGATGCCTTAGGTATCGAGCAGGCCCATGTGTTGGGAGCCTCTATGGGCGGTCTAATTGCTCAGGAGTTGGTGCTTAGCCACCCGGATAAGGTATGCAAGTTGGTGCTTTGCGAGACCACGGCAAGAGCTGGTGGTCTCCTGCCCTATACTCTAAAATTCTGGAGATGGTTAAAACAACATGACCCTGACAATGAATTCTTTCCCATTGAACTCGCAATGGCTGGTAGGGCACCCGATTTTCTCAAGGATTCTGGGGTTGTAAAACAAATGATAGAGCTTGGACGCAATCCCCAATTTCCTGTACCACCTGAAGCATATTTACGGCAATTGGATGCTACAAGTGCGTTCGATGCATTTGACCGACTTGGCGCAATAAAAGTACCCACACTGGTATTGGTAGGAGATCGAGATATTCTCACTCCCCCATGGATGAGCCGTGAAATTGCAGAAGCTATTTCAGGTGCGAAATTGCAGATTCTTGAAGGTGGTGCCCATGGTTTCCTCGTAGAAATACCCCACAAAGTGAATCAGGCAGTCATAGATTTCCTCATTGCTTGATATCATCTCGGAGGATCTACTCGAATATGGCTCAGTCTTCTATGAAGTTATCTGGCCCTTTTCTAAGTATCAGCTTTTTTCTCTCTTTCTCTTGTGGGAAGTGATTAAGGGGAAGGGTAGTGTTTTCTATCATTGCGAAGCTGCCTCCTCATAGAAAGGACCGAAGTTTTTTATCAAATCCAAACTGTTACCTAAAATAAATAAGATAAGGAAGAGCTATGAAAAGAAGAAGATTGGGAAAGACAGGATTGCAGGTCTCAGTAGTAGGCTTTGGAGGTATACCTGTCTTAAGGCTTTCCATAAAAGAGGGGAAAAGATTAGTGGCAGAGGCTCTAAATGCAGGTATAAACTTTTTCGATACCGCTCAGGGATACGGGGATAGTGAGATAAAAATTGGGGAAGGGATAAAAGGAAAAAGGGAAGAATGCATTTTAGCTACCAAGTCTCCCTGCCGAACTGCTGAGCAGGCCAGGTCCCACGTAGCAAAAGCCCTTCTTAGAATGAAAACCGATTATATTGACCTTTATCAGATTCACCATGTAACCAAACCACATGATCTGGAAAAAGTTCTGGCTCTGGAAGGTGCCCTGCAAGGTTTAATTCAACTCAAAAAGGAGAAAAAAATAAGACATATCGGCATAACCGGCCACGATCCGAATCTTCTTCAAAAAGCTATTGAACAATCCGATCACCTGGAAACGGTGCAATTCCCCTTTAATATAATAGAGGATGGTAGAAATGAACGAGCACTTCTTCGCACAGCGAAAGAATTGGAAGTGGGAATCATAATAATGAAACCCTTAGCCGGAGGAGTAATTTCAGAACCCGAGCTCTCTCTGCGCTGGATTCTACAACAAGGAGTAGATGCAGTAATTCCGGGGATGATTTTGCTCAGCGAGGTAAAGGCAAATGTGAAGGTAGGAGATAACCCTTCTCCCCTCTCCCCTCAAGAATTATCACGCCTTAGGACTGCAGTTGAACCACTACAAGAAAATTTCTGTCGTCGTTGTATGTACTGTGAGCCCTGTCCGCAGGGTATACCTATTTATTTCATCCAGGAGTTAGGGGATAAGGTAAAAGTGGAAGCTATTAAAGCTATGAGCCAGGAGATGTATGCTCACTTGAAGAAAAATGTTGATGATTGTATTGATTGTGGAGAGTGTGAGGAAAAATGTCCCTATCACCTTCCAATAAGACAGATGCTTAAGGAAAAACATCAGCTTCTGGTGAAATAGCGTGAGAAAATCTAAACTATTACGTTTTACTTTGGTAAAATTATTTGAAAAATGTAGCTACACTGGCTAATAATTTGAAACAGGAGAGTTCTTTATGAGCGATTCATCTTCCCCCCAATCTACACCACAAATACCCTCATCTGAGTTACAAACGAAAGGCGTCAAAGTTCTGTTGGGTAATCCTAAAAAGGCCATTATTAAGCTTGCCTTACCAATGATTGCAGCAATGTTGATATACACAATATACAATCTTGTTGATGCAATTTGGGTCTCCGGCCTGGGTACTGATGCTTTATCTGCAGTGGGTTTCTTTTTTCCTTTTTTCTTTGCCGTCATGGCTATGGCGATAGGGTTGGGTGTGGGTGGTGGATCTGCTATATCTCGCAGGATAGGAGCCAGAGATAAAGCAGGTGCAGATAATATTGCGGTTCATACGATTATCATAATGCTCTTAATGGCAGTGATTTTCACCATACCCCTTTTTATTTTTACCGAGAGCATTTTTCTTCGATTGGGTGTCGGGCGCACAATAGATATGGCAGTTCCCTATGCTAAGATTATGTTTTTGGGTACCGTGTTCATATTCTTTACCAGTGTAGCCAATGCTATACTTCGTAGCGAAGGAGATGCAAAAAGAGCTATGTTTGCCATGATGTTGGGCGCCGGGATAAACATTATACTGGACCCTATCTTTATTTATACACTCGGGCTTGGTGTGGCTGGAGCTGCTTGGGCTTCAATATTATCTATGAGCATTGCATCCTTAATACTATTCAACTGGCTTTTTTTCAAGAAGAACACCTATATTTCATTTAGATTTCGGGGTTTCCAATTTAAGAGAGAAGTTCTGAAAGATATTTTCAGAGTTGGTTTACCAGCTTCAGCACAGCGACTTTCCATGTCGTTAACTATGCTAATTATAAATCTTATCATTGTCCGTATCGCTGGTACTGATGGGGTAGCAGTTTACACAACAGGATGGAGGGTAACCAATATTGCTATGCTTCCTCTTCTCGGGATCGCTGGCGCTGTTGTCTCAACCTCGGGTGCTGCCTTTGGACAGCATATTTTAAAAAAACTCAATACCATTTTTATTTATGCTTTGAAGATAGGTATTATCATTGAGATTTGTATAGCAATCGCAACCTTTGTTTTTGCTCCCCAGATCACCGCAATTTTTACACAGGCCGAAGGGGCAGCTCGAATCACAGATGATCTGATAATTTTTTTAAGAATAATCTCTTTATTCTATTTTACCACAGCCTTTGGGATGATCTCTTCTGCAATGTTCCAAGGAATAGGAAAGGGGGTAAATGCCCTAATAGTAACAATTATTCGTACCATCATATTAACACCTCTGTTTGCCTTGATATTTGTCCGCACTTTTGGTATGGGTCTTCCAGGGGTTTGGTTTGGCATGGTGACAGGGAACATTATTGGAGCAATAGTGGGCTTTTTATGGATAAAGGTGTATATCCGCAATTTGATGGTTAGCCAAAGCCAACTCTAACAGCAAATCCAATTTCTGTATTTTTAAGAGATTTAAGAGAAGAGTAGTAATATTTATACTGCATACGAGAACTAAAGCCTTTACCAGATATTGCAAAACATCCAGTCCCCTCTGTAGCTATTTTGAGATTTTCAATTTCCCCCCCAAAGAAAAAATTTGCCAGATTTTTTTATGTCTATATAATTATGAAAACAGTACAAAAAACTGGTTTTACAAAACTGAATTATCCAGGTTCAAGAGAAGCATCGCAAAAATGGAAGGAATTCTTATCTGAGAAAGAGTTTCCAACAGCTATTTTTGCTCATAATGACTTTATGGCTATAGGAGCTATTGAAGAGTTTCAAGGAAATTGTTTAAAAGTTCTTATGATATTTCAGTGATAGGTTTTGATAATATTTCCTTGGCATCTTCAATTACTCCTTCCCTTCATTTGAAACTTTTAAGAGAAATTTCGAAAAAATAAATGGAGTAGAAAATGAAAGAGGAATGGTTTAAAAAAAGTTATCGCCGTAACTTATTGGATATGCATATCCCTGATTGGAATGAGAAGTTCCTCTCTGAGTTTGATCCCCAAAAATATGTGGATATGGTAGTTTCGGCAAATGTTCAAAGTGCTATGTTCTATGCTAACTCTCACGTTGGCTACTGTAACTGGCCCACTAAAACAGGCTATATGCACAAGGGACTAAAGGGAAGAGACATATTAGGTGAGGTTATTGAGCTTTGCCATCAAAGAGGAATGGATGTAATAGTTTACTATAGTGTAATCTTTAATAATTGGGCCTATGATAATCATCCTGATTGGCGAATGGTCAATTCAGAGGGAAAGGAAACCAGAGTTTGGGGTGATCGTTATGGTGTTTGTTGTCCTAACAATTCTTCTTACCGAGATTTTGTGGTGGCTCAACTTGAGGAGCTTTGCAAAAACTACGAATTTGAGAGTGTATGGCCTGATATGACCTTTTGGCCCTTGGTATGTTATTGTCCTTCCTGCAGAAAAAGATATGCCTCTGAGGTAGGAGGGGAGCTTCCTACAACAATCAACTGGGAAGATCCAAGATGGGTTACATTCCAGAGAAAAAGAGAAGAGTGGCTGGCAGATTTTGCCTTCTTAGTCACCTCTACAGTTAAGAGATTAAAACCATCTTGTACCGTGACCCATCAGGCCAATACGTTTTTATGGGATTGGAGAATGGGAGCGAGTGCAGATTTAGCCAGGGCAAGTGATTTTATGGCGGCAGATTTTTATGGAGATTCCCTGCAACAGTCTTTTTCCACTAAGCTTTTTTATAACCTTAGTGAAAATGTGCCCTTTGAGTTTATGACTTCTCGCTGTCCCAACTTGAAGGATCATACCACCACGAAATCTAAGGAATTATTAGAGGCTCAAACATACGCAGCTTTAGCTAATGGTGGTGCTTTTCTTTTTATTGATGCCATTGATCCTGCAGGAACTGTAGATAAAAAAGTGTATGAGTTAATGGGGAAGATCTTTAAAAAGGTAGAAAAATATGAAAAGTATCTTGGGGGAAAGCCCTGCCAGGATGTTGGCATTTACTGGAGTTTCGAGTCAATGATTAACCTGGCAGATAATGGTAAAAAGGTTAGTGATGTGAGAATTGATCAGATTTCTCCTCACTCTAAGGCAGCACTATCTGCCTCTAAATCCCTCTTAAATAGTCATATCCCCTTTAGCGTTATCACCAAAAAGAATCTTAAGGACCTCTCTTCTTACCAAATCATAATTCTTCCCAATATGTTAATGATTGATG
>JAUWZM010000065.1 GCA_030615365.1 Candidatus Aerophobota bacterium
TTTTTCATTAGGCTTGCCTCCTTTTTGGTGGATTTACCAAATCCTACCTTAAAGGTAGGGGGGAGGCAAGTCAATTTCACTAAAACACTTGATAATAAAGAATTTAAAAGAAAATTACTAAAGAACTTTTGACAATACTAAAAAATTAAAGAGGAGTGAGATTATGGTAAACATTTTTTCGGTTAGTGAAGTGGTTCAGTTAGGTATCCAGATAGAGAAAAATGGAAGGGATTTTTATAGTGCTGTGGCAATATCATCAAAGAAAGATAGGGCAAGACAAATTTTTCAATATCTTGCAGATGAAGAGAAAAAACACATAGAGTTATTTGAAAATATTCTTTCTAATATTGAAAAATATGAGTCCTCGGGATTATATCCCGAAGAATACTTTTCTTATTTAAGAGCTCTATCAGAGGAGTATGTGTTTACAAAAGAAAAAAAGGGCGAAGAGATTGCTCAAAAAGTTAAAGATGATATGGAAGCAATTGAGATAGGAATTAATACTGAAAAAGATTCTATTTTGTTCTACAACGAGATGAAAAAATTAGTTATAAAAGATAGACACGAAACAATAGATAAACTGATAGAACAGGAACAGGAACACTTAAGAAAACTTTCCGAGTTAAAAAGAAAGTTGTAAACTATTCAATCTCCTACATGAGGATAAAAATGCTTAACTTTGGCGTCCGTGAGGGAAAACAGAGGGCTCTCAGAGAGGAAATGCAAAAGTTTAATGTGCACGAGAAGGATCTCGTGGAAAAATTCATCCTCTCAAAGGGACCTGGAGGACAAAAGGTCAACAAGACTGCCACCTGTGTATATTTAAAACATCTGCCCACCAAGTTTGAGGTCAAAATGCAAGAGGCCCGATCTCAGGCCTTAAATCGATTTTTGGCCAGACGAGAACTACTACGAAAAATTAAGAACGATGTATTAGGGAAAGAGAGTGAGGCAGAAAAACAGCGTCAGAAAATTCGAAGGACAAAACGCAGGCGATCAAGAAGAGCTAAGAAGAGGATCCTTGAGCAAAAAAGAGTGCAATCCCGCAAGAAAAAACTTCGAAGAGAGCCTGATGTAGATGAGGAAGTGTAAACCTAGATTTGATAACGTGAATAATGAGCAATAGGTCTATATCGAGGGAAGAGAGTCATAAAATTGAAACGTATATATCCTACAAGGAGAGCACAATGCAAAAGGTAGAGATAAATTGTACAGATTATTTAAAGGAAACTTTTCAGGTTATGAGGGACACTGGACTTCTTCTCACCTCAGCTAATAAGCAAGGAAAAATCAACGTGATGACTATTGGTTGGGGAACAACTGGCATAATATGGGGAATGCCTATGTTTTTGGTGTTGGTTCGTCCCTCCAGATTTACCTATGGTTTTATCGAAGAGACAGGAGAGTTTACAGTGAATGTTCCTCCAGGTAAACTCAGCGAAATAGTGTCCTTTTGTGGAAGCGTCTCAGGAAGGGAACATGATAAATTCAAGGAAAGGGGGCTCACCCCCATAGTAGGAAAAAATGTAAAATCCCCGATAATCGAGGAATGTGTTCTGCATTATGAGTGCAGAGTTCTCCACAAAAATGATATCATACCGGCAAGAGTTCCCCAGAATGTAACCTCTGAGTATTATCCCCAGAGGGACTACCATAGAATATTTTTTGGTGAAATTCTCTCGGTATTTGCTGACAGTAATATTAAAATATAAAAGAGATACTTTTTAATCAGGCATTCGCAAAACACCGGCTCCCTGGATTCTTCCTTGCTTAAGCAAAATTAAAGCCCTATTCGCTTCCTTTAATTTAAATTCCTGGACCTGGGGTAAAATTGGAATTTTCGCTGCCAGGGGTAAAAAATCTTGAGCATCTTTTCTGGTAATATTAGCCACGCTTTTTACCTCTTTTTCCAGCCAGAGATGCTCTGGGTAACTCAATTTTAAGAGAGAGTCTTTGTCTTTTTCCTCTTTCCGAATTGCATTTACAACAACTCTTCCTCCTCTTTCTAAAACCCTCAGTGCTTCAACTATTGGTTTCCAGGCAGGGGTAAAGTCAATTGCACAGTTAAGTTTGCCTGGTGGAGTATCCCCAGTTGCTCCAATCCAGTCAGCACCCAATCTCCTGGCTAAATCCTGGCGCTCTTTCTGATGAGGTCTGGTGAAAACGAAGACCCTGGAATTTTGATATCTGTGCTTAACTATTTGAATAACAATATGAGCTGAGGCTCCAAAACCAAAAAGACCAAGGGTCTGTCCATCTTGAAAATTGCTTAGTCTTAAGGCTCTGTATCCAATTGCTCCAGCACACAACAAAGGGGCTGCCTGAGAATCGGAAAACCTTTCAGGGATAGGATAGGCAAAGTCTTCCAAGACAGTTATAAATTCAGCATAACCACCATTAGCATCGCAGCCAGTAGCCTGAAATTTAGCACACAGATTTTCCCTTCCTTCTTGACAGAAACTGCATTCCCCACAACTGGAGTAAATCCAGGCAATTCCCACTCGATCTTGCCTTTTAAATTTAGTTACCTTTGAGCCTAATTCTTCCACTCTTCCAACAATCTCATGACCGAGAATTATTGGAAGTTTTGGATGAAGCCTTCCTTCAATTTCATCAAGCTCAGTATGGCACACTCCACAAGCTGAAACCTTCACTAAAATTTCTTTTGAATCTGGCTTTGGGACAGGTAAATCAATCAGTTTCAAGGGTTCTTTTTCCACTGGTAAGATTTGTTCCAGTATCATTGCTTTCATTTTTATTCCTCGGAAACTTTCTCTAAAACAATCTGTTTATCTGTTTGACGAGCAAGCTCCTCGTAGATCTCTTTGTATTCACTGTAAGACTTTGTGCTCACTAAAGTTTTTTTGCGAACCAAACCTTCTTCAAAAAAGATGGTACCTTTGGAAAAAGTGTATTCACTGAAATATCTAAACCAGGGAGTATCTTTAATAACGGGTTGAGGCAAATAATCAACAGTGAGATTATCTGGAAGTTTAATTTCAACTGACATATACGAGGAGCTTAAAATATCAAAATCTAAGGGATAGTTTCTTTTTTCCCGAGAAACCAAAGTAGCAGAAACTCTACCCAATGAAGGAACAAGCCTATTCTTGCCAGCTTCGGTTAAAAATTTTGGCCCTTTGAACTCCATTTTAATTTCTACCGGCTGATCAAGGTCTTCCACATCACTTATCTGATGGTTCTGAAGCTCTCCACCAGGAGAAATCGTGCTCACCCATGATTTAAGCTCCTCCTTAATTAAGACAGGTTTAGTATACTTCAGCCACCACCTCTGTCCCTGATTATATATTCCAAAAGTATTAATTTCCATAGTTCCCGAAATACTCTCATCTGGATTTACTGAAATTGTAAGTTTTTGAAAAACCTTGTTATGTTCAGCTCCAAATAGAGGAATCTTTTCAATTTTTTCCTCTTTTTCGTAAAACACTAAGACCTGTCTATTCTGATCCCCGCCAGGGAGGTCCCCGAAAGAAGTAGTTTCCCCTGTGGGATCAAGAAAAATTAATTCTTCCCCAATCTTAGCCAGACAAATGGCATGATTGAAAAGCAATGTAGGGAATCCCTCATCCAAGGGATAAACTCCCCTTGTTCCAATGAGGACAGGATAAGCAGAAATTCCAGCATATCTGAGCATAGAAATCAAGAGCATTACCTGATCCTTACAATCCCCATATTTATTCTTAAATATCTCAGTGGCATAGTGGGGCTCAAAGCCAGCTTCCCCATATTCTACTCCTACATATCTAATTTTTGCCGCACACCAGTTGTAAATTGCTCTGGCTTTGTCTTTTTCTGTTTTCTTTCCCTTGATTAATTCCTGAGTTTTTTCTCTTATTGCCTCATTGGTTCCTATCTTCTCTTTATAGAGCTTCCCCCACCACTCATAAATCTGACTCCAGTTATTAAAAGAGGAAAGACAAAGATAAGGAGTGATATCTGCATATGGAGGCATAGAAGGCTCAGCAATAATCTCAGGGATATCCTTAAACTCCCAGGTATACTTGCTCTCATTCTTGAGCTTTTCCACAGAAGGGGAAAAGCTCAGCTCATAATTAAGGTATCCGGGGTTGTAGGATTTGAAATTAATTTCATACTCAGTAGGAACGGTCAAACTAATCCTTTTATTAAGACAGGGCTCAAAGCTCTGAATTGAATAGCTTTCACAAAATTCCCTTCCATGAATTAACTTTTTAATATATTTTTTTGCCTTATACTCAATTATAGCTCCCTCGGTTAAACCAGGCATAGAGATTATCTTTAAACGAGCATTGCTATATAAAGGGTATTCTGGATACTCGGAGATATCTCGAATGTGCTTGGCTCCTACAGAAATGATTGTTCCATCGAGTTTAACGGTTCGAGCATATACTATTTCTATTTTCTCATAAGTGGAATCGTAACTTAATTTTACCTCGCCATACTTTTCTTTTCCTCGATCATTTAAAATCTTTATCAGAGAATGGTACTCCTGCACGGCAGTGTAATCATTCAATATTTTGAAGTTCCTGTTGCTCAAGAGGATGATTGCTCCAGCATTTGGATACTCAGACTGTCCGGGGGAGGTCTCAATTAAGTTTTTAATGTAAGGATCGGCGATATCCTTAACTGTCATTGCCCTGGTTTTAGCAGTGATATAGGCAACTCTTTCCTGAGCGAATTTTTTATACTTTATTCCTTTGATTCTTTCGTAAATTTTAACTGCCTGATCAAAAAGATTTTGTTTTTCACAAGTCTTCCCATATAAATACAAAAATCCCTCATCTTCTGAATCCTTGTTTTTATCGAAAATACCCAGGGCATCTGTATAATCGCCATTTCTAAAGTAGGAGAGAGCCAAAAGTTTAGCGACAGCAAAATCCTGGCTTCTTTCCGCATAAACAGAGGCTAATATCTGGATAGCTTCTTCAAGCCTTCCGTGTTCATAATAAAGCTTGCCGAGAAAAAAATTAATTTCAAGCGTATCAGCCCCTGGTTCCTTTAAAGCCAAATTATACTCAGAGACAGCCTCTTGAAAGAACTTCTCGCTTTGAGCTGCATACTCATTAGCTAGTTCAAGATGGGTTTTAGCCATACATTGGAAGGTAAATACAAAAACAAAAATCACAGCTAAAACGATAAATCTTTGCACGTTAAATTTTGTTTTTCTCATAGGATTTTCCTTTTTGGTTAAAGTATAAAAATTAAACTCCACAACATATAATAAGATTTCTGATGATAATGTCAAATTCAACCTTTCATTGTCATAATTTGGATTATATGCTATAAATATAAGGACATTGACTATCGGATTATTTGTAAATAATAATCTAAAGCACGTATACTTTGCAATCCCATGTAGCTTGCCGATTTATCGGCGCATTAAGCCCGTCCAATAAATTGGGCAACTACAAATCACTATTGAATTGGGCAGCGACAATTGCCAGAGAAAAGGGAAAAGTTTTAGAAAAGATAAACTATTACGATAGATAGATAGTTACCATTCAGGTTTACCATTTTTACCACAGAGCACGTTAGGTTCGCGGAGAATTAGGGAAACTATTAACTACTCTGCGCACTCTGTGGTTAAAATTTGACATAACTATGGACCGAAGGAGGAGAAAAAAATGGAAGTACTGAGTAACATTCCTATTGAATTTGATTTGGAAAAAATACTGAAACTTTTTAAGATAGAGGGCGGGACACAAACAAAACAAAAAAAACTTATAGAAGAATGTATTGACTTATCTATTAACTTAATAGATCCAAAAGCTGTTTATGAAATAGCTTTTGTAGAAAAGAAAACCGAAACCACTGTAGATATTGGGAAAGTCCAATTCAAAAGCAGAGTTCTTAGAAAAAACCTGGGTAAAATAGAGAGAGTCTTCCCCCATATTGTTACTATTGGGGAAAAATTAGAAAACAGAGCAGCCTCAATGAAAGATCTTCTCGAACAATACTATCTGGAGGGAATAGCAAACTTAGCCCTGGGTTACACCCTCAGGTATCTGAAAAGGTATCTAAGGAGAAAATACAAACTTGGACAGATCTCCAGAATGAGCCCAGGTTCTTTAAAGGACTGGCCCATTACCCAGCAAAAAAAGTTATTCTCTGTATTCAATAATACTCAAAAAATCATAGGGGTAAACTTAACTGATAGTTTCTTGATGATTCCCAGAAAATCTGTCTCAGGAATTTATTTTCCCACTGAAATTAAATTTTATAATTGCCAGCTTTGTCCCAGAAAAGTATGTCCTGGAAGAAAAGCACCTTATGATTCAAAGTTAGCAAAAAGTTATGGAATAGAAGTGGCCAAATCTTGACACTTGCTGATCGGCAGAGTTTGCATGAAGAGCTGTCAAGCAAGCTTGGTCACTGCAATTATTAGTTACAATCCCAATTCAGAGGATATCTTTTTCATAGATTCAAGAACATTTTTAACATGCTCTCTTAAATCAATTTCCAACTCTCCTGCACCCTTCTCAATATCTTGACGATTTACACCCCTAGCAAAGGATTTATCTTTCCATTTTTTCATAACTGAGCTCACCTTGACATCAACAATACGTTTAGAAGGACGAACAAGGGCTACTGCTACTATTAGTCCAGTGAGCTCATCCACAGCGTAGAGAGTCTTTTCTAAGAGGGTTTGTCGTGGCACTCTGGTATGATCGCCATGAGCTAAAATTGCTCGGGTCATATCTTCAGGATATTCTTTTTCCTGAAGGATTTTTACCCCCTTGAAAGGATGATCCTCCAGGGAAGGATACCTCTCATAATCAAAATCATGGAGCAAACCCGTTACTCCCCATTTTTCAGGATCTTCTTCAAATCTTTTTGCATAATCCCTCATAGCTGCCTCAACAGCTAAGGCATGTTTTACAAGATTTTTATTCTTTGTATACTCTTTTAAAAGAGTAATAGTTTCTTCTCTGTTTGGCCAGCCCATTGAATTCTCCTTTTTAATTATATTAGTAGCATTCTATCCTCAACCAATCTTTCCTTTTTTACCTCACTGAATTTATCTAAGAGGTCTTTAACTCCCATTTTTTCTCTTTCCTTGCCTGAGATATCCAGTATTATTCCTCCCTCATGCATCATAATAGTTCGATTACCAAATTGCAGAGCCTGTTCCATATTATGAGTAACCATAAGGGTAGTGAGTTTTTTCTCGGTAACAAGTTTTTGTGTTAAAAAAAGAATTTTTTGAGCTGTTTTTGGATCCAGATTAGCTGTATGTTCATCGAGTAGTAATAATTCGGGTTGGGAAAGAGTAGCCATAAAAATGGTTAAGGCCTGCCTTTGCCCCCCTGATAAGGATTCTACTCTTTCCTGTAATCGTTCTTCTAACCCCAGTCCTATCGTCCTAAGTTTTTCTCTAAATTTTTCTCTTTTTCTGTGGTTCACTGCCAGATGTAATCCCTTTTTTTTACCCCTTGAATCAGATATAGCTAAATTTTCTTCAATAGTAAGAGAAGCTGCTGTTCCTTGTAAAGGATTCTGAAAAACTCGTCCAATAAATTTAGCTCTTTTATAATCGGGAAGATGAGTGACATTCCTTTCACCTATTTCAATTTTACCTTGATCGGGTAAAATCACTCCACTCACTAAATTTAAAAGAGTAGTTTTTCCAGCTCCATTGCTCCCTACAATAGTAACAAAATCTGAGTAGGGAACAGTTAAATCAATATTCCTCACAGCAATATTTTCACTGGCGCTCCCTTTAAAAAATGTCTTTGTTAAATCAGTGATTCTTAACAACTTTAAGCTCCCTAATTTTAAGTTTGCTCCGAATGACAGGAAGAGATAGAATTATAATAACCAATAAACCTGTAAGAAGCTTTAGATCAGTGGGTTTAAACCCAAAATTGTATCCCCATTTCAAGGCAGCCGCTAAGGCAGCTCTATACACCATAGCTCCAATAATAGCAGAAAAAGTCATTATACCAATAGTTCTACCACGAACTAACGCTCCACCAGTAATTATAGAAGCAAGTCCTGCTACAATCATACCAATTCCCATCCCCACATCAGCAAAACCTTGATACTGGGCATATAAAGCTCCGGATAAAGCAACTAAACCATTAGATAAACTCAACCCAATTAGCTTAGTAGTATCGGTATTTACCCCTTGAGACCTGATCATCCGTTCATTATCCCCTGTAGCTCGAAGAGATAAACCTATCTCAGTATGCAAAAAGATATCCAATAAAAATTTTAAGGAAATTAAAATTACAAAGAAAACCAGGAGAATAAAATACACCTTATTCAGGGGGAAATTAACCCTGTTTAAAATAGTTATAATAGTTTCGTGTCCTAAATATCTGGATAAAGATATATTGGGACGCCCCATAATCCTTAAATTTATTGAATATAAACAAATCATACTCAAGATTCCAGCTAAGAGAGGAGCAATTTTCAACTTGGTATGCAA
Source organism: Candidatus Aerophobota bacterium (assembly GCA_030615365.1). The sequence continues at coordinate 8,432 of JAUWZM010000065.1, forward strand.
AAAACCGGTAAAGAGACCTGCTAAAATTCCAGCTAAAACAGCAACTAAAAGGGAAAGAAAAGGATTTACTCCTTTGATAATCATAATAGCTGATACAGCCGCCCCCAGGGGATAGCTTCCATCTACTGTAAGGTCAGGAAAATTAAGCACCTTGAAAGTTATATACACACCAAGGGCCATAACACCAAACAACATCCCCTCTTCTAAAACATGTATAATAAAACTGAGCAACTTTTTAAAATCTCCTTAATTGGCAAAAAGGGAGACGAAAGTCCCCCTTTTTGCCTGACGATGAATCTTTTATTAAAAAACTGGACAAATTTCTACTCACCAACAAACTTAATCTCTACTTTTCCACCTTCCTCTTCCATATCTTTCATAAAAGCGAAAGTAGCATTAAGAAAGGAAGCCATAGGTATATGTATCTCTATAGCTGTGTCTATATTTACCCAAAGCTCCACATTCTTGGCAAACTCTACCGGAATATCACTTGGTTTTGCTCCCTCAAGAATTTTCACCACGATTGGTGCTGTTTGTTGTCCATGCTGATAGTAGTTAAAACCAAGTGCTATTAGAGCTCCTTTTTCTAAAGTAGTGGGATCGGCTAAAATTAGAGGGATATCATTCACATTGGTTATCTGTATCACCGCATCCAGAGCTGAAACTACAGCGTTATCCGTAGAGACATAAATCGCATCTACCCTCCCTACCAGAGATTGAGCTGCTAAGAAAACATCGGCAGTAGTGGAAACAGTTGCCTCAATTAATTTTAGACCCAGTTCCTCACAAGCCTTTTTAGCCAGCTCATTAGTTAATACAGAGTTAGCCTCACCAGCGTTGTAAAGAGTTCCCACATTTTTTGCATCGGGAAATATCTTTTTGATTAGCTGGAATTGTTTTGCTACAGGAGTTAAATCAGATATTCCCGTCACATTGTTGCCAGAGTTATCCAAATTCCTGACTAAACCTGCTCCTACTGGATCGGTCACTGCTGAGAAAACAATTGGAATTTCTGTGGTAGAATTTACTACTGCCTGAGAAGTTGGTGTAGCAATAGATAAGATTAAATCTACTTTTTCACTAATAAACTTCTCAGCAATAGTTTTGGCTACAGTGATATCTCCCTGGGCATTTTGTCTATCGTAGCTGATATTTTCACCCTCTATATAACCATACTCAGCCATAGCATCAATGAACCCATCTCTCACCGCATTTAAAGCAGGATGATCTACTATCTGCGTAATCCCAATTTTTATCATTTTTTCAGCAGCAAACAGGGAAAGACAGTTAACGCTTAAAATAATCACTCCAGCTATTGTTAAAATCGTTAATAACTTAACTTTTCTCTTCATTCTTTTCTTATTACCTCCTCTATTCTAATTCTCTTTTTAGTTATGTTCCTTTGTTTCTTTCTTTACTCACCTCCCCTTCATAGATTTTCTTCCTAAATCTATAGCTAATTTCACTGCCTGCAAGAAATTACGATGGTCAGCCAAGTTTTTACCAGCAATATCAAAGGCTGTTCCGTGAGCAACCGATGTCCTGATAACAGGAACCCCAGCTACCACAGTTACAACTTTGCCAAATCCCAAAGTCTTTATTGGTATAAATGCCTGGTCATGGTACAGAGCAACTACAATGTCAAATTCTCCTTTCTTTGCTTTCGCAAAAACTGTGTCTGCTGGAATAGGACCTATAGCTTTTATCCCCAAATTATTAGCTTTTTTAATAGCTGGCATAATTTCTTTTATTTCCTCTTCTCCAAAGATACCTCCCTCACCCGCGTGGGGATTAAGCGCTGAGACACCTATTTTAGGTTGAGCTATCTCAAATAGAGTTTTCACTGAATTATTGGCTAAAATAATAGTATCAAGAACTCTTTTCCTGGTTATTAACTCGCAAACTTTTTTAAGGGGAATATGATTGGTTACCGTTACTACTCGAAGACCATCAAAGATTGACATAAGTGAGTAATTTTTTGAGGAGGTTAGCTCGCCAACTATATTGGTGTGGGAGGTATAGTGATAGCCGGCTTTTCTCACAGATTCCTTATTTAAAGGAGCAGAAACTATAGCCTCAATCTGTTTAGCAACAGCCATCTTCACTGCCTCTTGAGTATACACAACTGCTGCCTTCCCGCACATTGCACTCACCCTGCCTATTTTTAACCTATCGATATCAATGTTATTAAAATCAAGCACATCAACAGTGCCGTATTCATAGCGAGAGTGGGAAATTTCCTTGACTGGATGAACTTTTAGATTTAAACCTGCACTTCTCAAGGCTGCCTTTATTACTGCACTATCTCCAAAAACTATGGGGGAACACTCCTCATACACTTTTTCCTCATTTAATACTTTCGCAGTAATTTCCGGTCCTATCCCTGCTGCATCCCCCATGGTAATGCCAATTTTTGGTTTACACATATACATTCTTTTTTACGATAGTTTAAAATAGCCTAATTACCTATATTGAATTTGTTCGAAGGTATCATATCAGATTTAAAAAGAGGTGTCAAAATTTTAAGAAATTTCAGACACTAATCTGGCAAATTCCGAAATAGAATCCACTATGACATCAGCATTTTCTGAAAAAGATTGATTATTACTTCTCAACAGAGCGGTTATTACCCCAGCTTTTCTTCCAGAAATCATATCAAACTCATAATCTCCTAAGAATATCACCTCTTTTGGTGACAATTCCATTTGTCTGCAGGCCAGGAGCACCGGTTCTTTGGACGGCTTAGGAGGAGCATCTTCACGGCTAATTATTTTATTAAAACTTAATTTGAATTTGTTTAAAACTGTGGAAATTGAGTTTTTGCTATTTCTGGTTACGACAGATTTTTTAATGTCTCTTTGCTCAATAAATTTAAGAAGTTCGGTTGTACCCTTGGTAAGCTTACAAGAAAAAACCGCCTTTTTCTCATGTTTTTCTAAAATCTTCCAGGCTTGAGTTTTCTTCTTCGGATCTTTAATATCATTTATTCTCTCAAGAACAGGCTTTTTGTCCTGCGAGCCAAAGATTTCTCTACTAATTACATTAAAATCAAGGCAAGATGTCACTAACACGCCATCAAGATCAAAGATAATTCCTTTAATCCTGTTCTTTCGCTTTTCTTTATTCAACCAGAGCAATTTTAATTTCTCCAGGGTATTGGTATCCAGGTTAATAAAGATTTTTCTGTAAATCCAACAGAGAAATTTCTCTCATCTCTACTCCAAATACATCAGAAAATTGGGGAATTAATTTCTCTACAACTTCTTTTAGTTTAATATCTCTATTTAAAAGACTTTTCATGGAGGTCATAATTTGTGCCTCCATTCCGCAGGGTTGAATTAAATTAAAATAGCCAAGCTCTGTATTTACATTAAGGGCAAATCCATGTAGAGTAATCCATCTTCTCACTTTAATGCCAATGGAGGCAATTTTCTTCCTCCCTACCCAAACTCCTGTGAAATCATTTATCCTTCCTGCCTCAATTTTAAACTCTCTTAAGGTTTTAATTAACACCTCTTCTAAATACCGAAGATACAGATGAAGGTCTTTTCGATAACAGTTCAAGTCTAAAATGGGATATCCGACCAATTGACCTGGCCCGTGGTAAGTCACCCTTCCTCCTCTCTCAATGTAAAAAATAGATACCCCTTCTTTTTTCAATCTTTCATGGTCAATGAGAATCTCACCCCCCTTCCCTTTTTTCCCTACAGTAATAGTGTGAGGATGTTCAAGTAAAAGTAACACATCCTCATCTAATTTTTTTCTCCATTTCGCCTGGAAAATTTTCTTTTGCAACCTCCAGGCATTTTCGTATTCAATTCTTTTTAAGTTAACTATAAGGCATTCTCTACCATTCAACTAAGAACCCCGATAAAAATTCTTTATAATTTCCACTGCCCTCTCGGGTTCATCGGTAATGGAAAAGAGATCTATGCTGGAGAGGTCAATATAATCCTTGCTTATAGGATTTTTCTTAAGCCAGTCAAAAAGACTCTCCCAGTAGGGGCGGTGAATTAAAACTACAGGGAATTTATGAATTTTACCAGTAACGATCAAGTTAACGGATTCAAAAAATTCATCTAAGGTTCCATATCCCCCTGGGAAGATAATAAAACCTTGAGTATATTTTACAAACATTACTTTTCGCACAAAAAAATAACGGAAGTTGATCAGTGTTTTCACATAAGGATTATATTTTTGCTCTTCAGGTAATTCAATGTTTAATCCTATAGATTCCCCTCCTGCCTTCTTTGCTCCTCTATTTACGGCTTCCATTATTCCAGGGCCTGCTCCGGTAATTACCCCGTATCCGGATTTAACCAAAAGTTTGGCTACTTTTTCAGCCTTTTCACAAAGAGGATCGGATTGTTTAATTCTGGCAGAACCAAAGATACTTACAGTAGGTCCTATTTCAGAGAGGGTCTCAAATCCCTCGACGAATTCAGCCATTATTCGAAAAATTCGCCAGCTATCCTCAACAGCAAAATTCTCATCGTTTTTTTCTTTTTTCATAATTTACCTTCCCAAATTTATTTTATTCTTAATTTTTTCAAAACGCATCTCCCCTATCCCGGGAACCTCCTTGAGCTGAGAAAGGATTTCGAACCCTCCTATTTCCTCTCTATGCTCTACAATTCTCTGAGCAAGGGTAGGGCCTATTCCAGGAAGAAAAGCCAAATCAGTGCCAGAGGCTTCATTCAAATTAATTTTTCCTTCCGGGATATTAATTTCTCCTCCTCCCTCTACGGGAAAATTTAAATTTATTTCAGTTAAATCAGCCCAGGGAAGAGGACCCCCTGCTTTCTCAAGGACTTCCCTCACGCAAGCTCCCTGAGGTATACTATACCATCCTGATTTTTTAACTGCTCCGGTAATTTTTACTCTGATTAAATTTGGAGAAAAATCACCTGGTGAATGAGGAATCCCTCCTAAAAATTTTATTCCTGCACCAATGAGAAAAACAGCTAAGATAAAAAAGAGGATAAGTTGCTCATCCCGGGTAAGATTCCACATATTTTCCCCTCTTCAAATTTTAAGTGCTGTCAAAACTTAACCACAGAGAACGCAAAAAACTGTAATATGTGATAAGTAATGAGTGATGAAGTTTTACTTACTATTCACACATCACCCGTCACTTATTGTCCTTCACATATTACATATCACTCATTACATATTACTTCT
>JAUWZM010000108.1 GCA_030615365.1 Candidatus Aerophobota bacterium
CAAGGAATTCCTCTCTCAGTTTGATCCCAAAATATATGTAGAAATGCTGAGTTTAGCTAAGGTTACCACGGCTATAGTGTATGCTAACTCTCATGTTGGCCACTGTTACTGGCCCGCAAAAACAGGCTATATGCACAAGGGATTAAAAGGAAAAGATATATTAGGGGAGATTATAGATCTTTGTCATCAAAGGGGAATGAATGTAATAGTTTACTATAGTTTAATCTTTAATAATTGGGCCTATGACAATCATCCTGATTGGCGAATTATTACTTCAGAGGGAAAAGAAGGCAGCCGTTGGTGGCGCTCTCGCTTTCTCATTTGTTGTCCTAATTCTCCTTATCGGGATTTTGCTGTGGCACAAATTGAAGAGCTCTGTAAAAACTATGAATTTGAGGGTATGTGGTTTGATATGACCTTCTGGACTGATGTGTGCTACTGCTCTCACTGCAAAAAAAGATATGCCTTGGAATTGGGGGGAAAGCTCTGCCAGGATGTTGGGATTTACCTTGGTCTTGAGTCAAGGATTACTCCTGCCGATAACGGTAAAAAAGTTAGTGAGGCTTCTTTCAATGTCACTAAAGTTCCTCCTCATTCTCAAGCCACTCTTGGCGCTGCTAAATCCCTTTTAAATCACCATGTCCCTTTTGGTGTTATCACCAAGAAAAACCTTAAGGACCTTTCCTCCTATCAGGTTATTATTCTGCCCAATCTAATAATGATTGATGAGGAAGAAGTTGAGGCACTAAAGAACTTTGTCGCCTCAGGTGGCAGCCTTTATGCAAGTAAGCACACCTCTCTTATCACTAAACAAGGGGAAAGAGGAAAGGATTTTCTCCTATCCGATGTCTTTGGCATCTCCTGCTTAGGAGAAACAGAGGAAACAGTTACTTACGTTTCTCCTAAAGAAAAAAAGGAGCTTTTCCCCTTTTATTACTCTGATAGGCATCCCTTAGCTATTCTTTCCTCCCAGTTAAAGGTAAAGCCAAAAGAGAAGGCAAAAGCTATAGCTACCCTTACTCTACCTTACACCGATCCCAAAGACCCAAGTCATTTTGCCTCTATTCACAGTAATCCCCCAGGTATTCCCACTGAGTATCCCTCTATCATCTTGAATCAATATGGGAAAGGGAAAGCTCTGTATGTTGCTGCGGATTTAGAATCAGTAGGACACGATACTCACCGCCTAATCTTTGCCAATTTAATTAAGATGCTCTGCCCAAAAGGATTTTTCCTGGAAACAGATGCTCCTAAACCAGTAGAGGTAACCTCTTTTCATCAAAAGGATAAGAAGCGATATCTTATTAACCTTCTTAATTTTCAAGCCCAGCTACCTAATATTCCTATAGAGGGAATAAAGCTGAGGGTAAAATTAGGTGGAAAAGAACCTAAAGGGTTAACAAAACTTCCTGAGGAAAAAGAATTAGCCTATGAAGTGAAAGAAGGCTATCTGGAATTCACCTCTCCTAAATTGGAGACCTTTTTAATGTTAGCCCTGGATTATAAGTAAAGCTGTTTTTTTAAGGAAGTTGAAAGCTCCTGGCAAAAGGAAATAAAAAATCTCAAAGGAGGTGAGGCTGAAAAAATAATTAGACAAGATTAGATTAAAAAAAGAATAAGGAGAAAAAAGTGATACGAAAATTAGTAGTTTTATTGGTAAGTGGAGCAGTATGTCTTTTAGGAACAACTCTTCTATCAGCAGAGACCAGGGGGAATCACATAAACATTAAGGCTAAAGAAAAAATAAAATTTAAAGTAACAGAGGTTATTGCACCTTTTAATTTTCGTGGGGTTCAATTAAGAAAAGGTATGTTTCAAGAACAGTTCAACCAGATGAGACAATACTACTTAGATATTCCCAATGATGATATGCTAAAAGGTTTTCGTGAAAGAGCTGGGCTGAGCGCTCCTGGAAAAAATCTTGGGGGATGGTACTCCTACCCTGCAACATTCGGTCAATGGCTTGGTGCATTTGCCAGAATGGATAAAGTAACAGGTGATGATGCAATTTGGAGAAAACTTAAGTATCTTTTGAGCGAATGGGGAAAAACAATTGAGGCAGGTGAGTACCTTCTCTCCCACAGCCATTACGGATTCGATAAGATAGCAGGAGGATTAGTGGATATTTATGAATACACAGGCGATGAAGAATCTCTTGTGTATCTTAGGAAAATTACTGATTGGGCAATCAAAAATTTAAATCGAAGAAGGATTCCGGCAACTCCGGATCTCTGTAATGGAGGAGGTCCAATAGACGGACAAAACGATATAGAGTGGTATACCTTATCGGAGAATCTCTATCGGGCCTACCTTCTAACAGGTGATACTGTATATCGAGACTTTGCTAAGGTCTGGCATTATGATAACTACTGGGATGATCTGGCAAAGAAAAAAGACTGTATGACGAGGCTACATGCCTACAGCCATGTCAATACTTTAAGCAGTGCAGCTATGGCCTATGCAGTAACTGGTGATACTCTTTATCTTAATACTATTGTGAATGCGTACGAGATACTACAAAAAACACAAGTATTTGCAACTGGAGGCTATGGCCCTGGGGAGAAATTAGTTAACCAATACGGATCATTGGGAGATTCTTTGTATTTACAAGCAGGGCTGAGAAAAACATTTGAGACTCCCTGTGGCACCTGGGCTGCTTTTAAATTAGCTCGTTATCTTATGATCCTCACCGGCAAGTCAATATACGGTGATTGGATAGAAAAGCTTTTATACAATGGCATTGGAGCTGCCTTGCCCATGGGAGAGGGAGGAAAAACCTACTACTACTCTGATTATAAGGTAAGTGGTGCAGAAAAAGGATACCTTAATTACCCCCCTAAAGGAGCTGCCAATTGGCCTTGTTGTTCTGGCACCTATCCTCTGGCAGTAACCGACTATCACAACATCATCTACTTTAAAGATAAGGATAGCCTTTATGTTAACATCTTCATCCCCTCTCAAGTGAAATGGAACAGGTCAGGGACTACCATTACCCTTATTCAGGATACTGATTTTCCCAAAACAGGGAAAGTTTCTTTTAAGATTGGCACATCAGAGCCAGTTGAGTTTTCTTTAAAATTCAGGATTCCCCTTTGGGTTAAAGGCAGTATATCGGTGAGGATTAACCATAAACCCTTCTTAGGTGAGTGGCAATCCGGTGACTGGGGCAGGATTAACAGAGTATGGAACGAGGGGGATATCGTTGATATAGAACTTCCCCTGGATCTGTATTTTACTCCAGTGGATACGTATCATCCTGATCTTGCCGCACTTGCGTATGGACCGGTAGTGTTAGTTGCAGATAAACCTGGAGTTTTAAAAGGGGATATAAAGGATCCCTCATCGTGGATCTTACCTGTATCTGATAAGGACCTTGTTTTTCAAACAAAGAAACCGGTAAACAGCAAAAAATTCAGACCCTACTTTGCATATGGAAAGGGGGAGCGATACTACATGTATCAGGAGATAGAAAAATAAGTAGAGAATTAGCTCGGCAGGGCAAGCCGAGGTTTTTCCAAGAAACTGGATAATTTCTGGGAAGTTTCTCTTAACTTTCTATGATACACTTTTTCCTTGGCAATTGGTAACAGGTAAGTTTTCCTAAAAAGTAAGGGAGATGGAGCTTTGGGTATCCCTACGGGAAACCTTTTTTGGCGAAGAGAAAAAGGGGATTTTCTCTAAAGCTAACAATGTAGTGTAAACCTTCAGGTCTGCCTAAATTTATCAGGCCTAAAGGCCTGAGCTACATTTGAGGGATAAAGACGAGGTTGGCTATCCGTGGGATGCCCAAAGCCCTTTTTGAAAACTAAACTGTTACGGCAATTGGGTGGCAAAGAAGAAAAATTTGCTAATATATAATATAGTAGTAAAATTAGATTTTTTGTAAAAAGAGCTAAAAATAAGGCTGGAAGGAAGGTGGAATATTAAATAGGCTGTTAGTCAAGACAAAAGAGAGCTTTCTTAAGGAGGACAAAACGAGAAAAGATCAATTTGTCCTTGAGAGATTTTGCAGAGAAAATGAACTTAGGAGATTAAACAAATGAAAAAACTCATAAATGATCCTAATCGTCTGGTTGAGGAATTGGTTCAGGGCTATGTGGCTGCCTATCCAGATAAGATTCAATTGGTAGGAAATAATATCATAACCAGAAAGAATCCCAAGAAAAAAGGTAAGGTAGCTACTGTTATAGGTAATGGAAGTGGGCATGAACCGGCTATTCTGGGTTGGGTGGGATATGGTATGCTTGACGTAAGTATTCCCGGAGAGATATTTTCGGCTCCGGGCCCCGATCGAATTCTTGAAGGAATTAGATTGGCTGACCGGGGAGGAGGAGTGCTTTGTTATATAGCCAATCATAGTGGTGATGTTCTAAATGCAAACATGGCTTTGGAAATGGCCAAGGAACAGAACCTAAGAGTAGACTCTGTTCTCTTGTACGATGATATTTCCAGCGCTTGTCCGGAAAGAAGAGAAGAGAGAAGGGGAATTTCTGGAATATTCTTCGTTTTCAAAATAGCAGGTGCGCTTGCTGAAGAAGGAGCCTCTTTTAGCGAAGTAAAATCAATAGCACAGAAAGTTCGGGACAATACAAGAAGTTTAGCTATCTCCCTATCTTCATGCATTATGCCTACAACAGGTAAGGTTATGTTTGATCTACCTGAGGATGAAATAGAAATAGGAATGGGCGTGCATGGAGAAAGCTCACCAGAGAGGATCCCTATGGGAACGGCCGATGAGATAGTGGATATAATGGCCTCCCGAATTATCAATGATATGCCCTACCGGGAAGGTGATGAAATTTTGGTTTTGATGAGTGGAGCTGGTTCTACTACTTTAATGGAAAGGTTTATCATGTATCGAAGACTCCACGAGATTCTGGAACAGAGAAAAATTAAAGTTTACAAGTGTCTAATACGCGATCTTATTACTACTCAGGAAATGGCTGGCGTATCCCTCTCTTTCTGCAAAATTGATGTGGCAATGAAGCGTTTATGGGATGCTTCAGCCGATACTCCTTATTTTGTAGTTAGATAAAAGTGAATTACAATAGGTTGAAACAGTGAAGATGGAGCAGATCGATTTTCTTCGGGCAAAAAAAATCATTGAACAAATGGCTAATACCATTATAGAACATGAAGAAGAGCTGTGTCAATATGACTCGATAATCGGTGATAGCGATCATGGAACAAACATGGCCAGAGGGTTCAGGGAGGTATTGAGACAGCTATCTTATTGGAAGAAAGAGGATGTTGATTCTCTTTTGAAGATGGTAGGCAACGTGCTGGTATCCAAAATTGGTGGAGCCATGGGTCCTCTGTTAGGATTGCTCTTTATGAAATTAGGGGAAGCTGGTAAGGATAAGAAAGTAATTGATCTCGATGCTTTAGCTGGCATGTTTGAATACGCTTTAAAGGGGGTAAAGAAATTTGGGAAAGTAGACATAGGCGAGAAAACAATTATTGATTCTTTACAGCCGGCAGTGATGGCATTAAAGGAAGCTGCTCAGAATAAACTAAGTTTAGTGGAGGGATTGAAAAGAGCAGCACAGGCCGCCGAGGAGGGAATGTTATTAACTGAATCTATGATCGCTAAGAAGGGAAGAGCACGATTCCTTGGTGAAAAAAGTATAAGTTACCGTGATCCAGGGGCCACTTCTATATATCTTCTGTTTCAAGCAATGTTTATTGGCATTACGACAGAGAGAGGAGACTAGGAGAGATGTGAAAAACCCTCTCCAGACTCCAGAGAGATGGTGTTATCACTCCCTCCAAATTTTTTTTGGAGGGTAATTGAGAAATTTTGTCCATAATTTGACTACTTCAGTAAAATTCATGTTGATAATTAAAATAATTAGTCCTTAATTGGTAAAAATGAGAAGATAAATGTCCATTTATCTATATATTTACTGCATTAGCTACAACTATATCAAGAATTAGACGCTTCTCGCCTTGTTCTTTGAAAATTTTCTTAAGATTTACCCCGGCAGCGGTAAATAAAGCCTGAAGACGAGATTTTCTTTTTCCTTTGTATCTTGTTTTGCGAAGACCATGACGAATAAGCTCGGATATCTTCCTTTCTATGGGTGGACGTATCTTGTTATAAATCTCTTTAAATGTTTTAGTTCTCTGTATCTTCCTCGCCTCTTGCAGATACTCCTCATAAGGGCCTACTTTAATAGTCCTTCCAGTATTTTTAGCATGGGTACACTCATTTCTTTTAGAGCAGTTACTGCAAGTCTCTTTGGAGAAAACAAAGGTCTTGGTAACCGCTCCTTCAGCATCTTTACTCCTGTAGCATTTCTCAGCGACTTTTCCTTCTGGGCACACTACCTTCTCATTTCTAACATCTATATCAAATTCTTCCTTACTCAGTTTTCCTGTATCTATCACCGGAGGAACCTTACTGATAAGTTCAGTCTTTTTGCTACTCATCTTTTTTCGCATCTTACCTGAGCCATAGGCACCATCTCCACATAAAGATTTTGCTTTTACTTCAAATTCCTCTTTAGCTTCATTGATTAGTGGCTCTGCCATATCTCCATCAGGACAATTTCCGGGGGATACATCTATGTTGGTGATAATATCCGAATCTATATCTTTAAGGACATGGGTTTTGTATCCATTGAATTTACCAGACAAGGATTTTCTGCCATGACGCATTTCAGGGTCAGTAGTGGAGATAACACGGTCTTTGGCAACATCCTTTCTTATCTTAGGTTTATCTTTCTTATCTTTTTTTATATTCTGGGAAACTATTTTAGCTAAAAGATTAACAGTACCTTTTAACTGAGTATCTACATTCTCCTTGTCAACATCAACATGCGATAAGACTTTTTTTACATCAGAAACAAGTAAGGAAAGTAGTTCCTGACGTTCTTTCTTATCATTCCAATTAATTTTTGGTTTGGGATCACCTTTGTCATAAGCTTTTAAAGAGAGATTCATTTTAGATTTTGTCTTCTTATCCACAAAAGAAATGATATTTCTTATACCATCTCTAAGAAGCTCATAAGTGTCTTTGACAGCTCCTGCTCCAAGCATAGGGGTAGAATCTATTACCAGATTTACTTCTTTTTTTAGAAGCCCCATCTTTTTTGCAAGTTCCAGTGTTTTTTTAAAGATCATTTTATCTTTGTTATTGATAAGAAGACGAGCTCGAAAGTAGACTAACAAAGAGCGGTCAAAACCTTCATAGCCTATGGG
>JAUWZM010000094.1 GCA_030615365.1 Candidatus Aerophobota bacterium
AATCAAAAAAAGGAGGTGTGATCATTTCTAGCTTCTTGAGAAATGGGAAATCCGCTTACCAAAGCGGTGGGAAATGTATTTACCAAGCTAATGGGAAATGTCCTTACCGAAATAGTGGGAAAAGTCCTTGACATTTACAACTTTGCTTGCACTGATAGTTGCAACACTGCTGCTGTGTGTAGGAGGGGCCTGTGCCTTCCAGAATGAGCCTGAGGGCTTCAGGGATCTCAAGTGGGGGGATCCATCGACAGAGGATATGGTGTATGTTGGTATAATGAAGGGGGAGCGGAGACTCTATAAACTGCCAAACGAGAAGTTGCACATCGGGGACGCTTGGTTCTATAAGATATACTACTCGTTCTTTGGTTCGCCCGAGAGATTCATGAGGGTTGACCTGTATTTCTATGGTGAGCGGAATTATAAGCTTTTGGAGAGCATCTGTCAGGGGAAGTTCGGGGAGGAGACAACTAAAGGATTCCACGAGCATGTCTGGACAAGCCCAGAGACTATGGTGGTTCTGACCTACGACATGGCGGACGATAAAGGTTCCTTAAGTTTGGGCGACTGGACTATTTTCTCGGAATACACCGAGACCAAGAAGAGAGCAGAGGAGGCTGAGAAGGAAAAGCAGGCCGAGGAGACCGAGGAGGACTGGTAAAAATTGAGCCAAAATTGCATCAGAAACAAGAGGCATTTCAAGGAATCTTCAGGTCTCAAGAAGGAAGAGATGGAGATAATTGCTGATTGTCGAGGTTATCTTCCCGAAAATAAATGAAAGGAGAGTCAAAAATGAAAAAAGGATTTGCTCTGATCTTAGCAGGATTATTGGTAACGGTAGCTATGCCAGTTATAGCAGAGGAAAAGCCAGCAACTCAATTAGAGCAGTTTACCACAAAAAAAGGAGAAATTATCATTAAAGAGTTTTACGAGCTTGGGAAATTATCAGGCCATTTAGGTGAATATTTGTATGGACGTATGGAAATAAAAGCTTTAGTCATTTATCAACCCGGAATGCCCAATAAACTTTATGGATTAAAGATCTATATAAAAGAAGGTGGAGAATACTCTAATGAAAATACATCATTTTTGGATTTTGGAGAAATAAAAGCTTTATCAGAGGCTCTTGGTTATATGATTGAATTATCTAAAAAGTGGGCTTCAATCAAGAAAGAATATATAGAAGTAATTTTCCAAACCCAGGGAGATTATAAAATTGGCTTTTATCAAAAAGAATTAAAACAGAGCGCTTTTTCAGAAAGTGGCCGCATTGGTTCTGCCTCCATTTACCTAACAATGAAGGACTTAGAAACTTTTAAATCACTCATAGATGAGGGATTAGCAAAATTAGAATCTTTAGGAGCAGAATAAATAATCTTTATTAAAAAAGAACGTTTTTTGTTCACCGAACAATTTTGCTCTTTGAAATACGCTCCTGGTCTATAACAAAAGACGCAAATTAGCCATAATTTAGAGGCTTTAATCTTTTCAACCCGGCTTTCGCTAATAGACTATGTCATTCTCTAAAACACTGAATTAATTACCTTTTTGAGCTATAGCAAATGTATTATCTAATACTTCTCATATATCATTGTTCAGACGACCGGATTAATGAAAGTTTCCGAGACCATCGAAATATGTATTATCCTATATCCCGGAAATGCACTACCCATGTGGAATGCATCGATTCGTGAAAAAGCTGATCGGCACAGCATTTACGGCTATTGGCGAAACTCAGGTTATAATAAAAATAAGAGAGCACAAGTTGAAGGCTAAGACTCTTAGGATAGAAGAAAAACAGCTAAAAGAATTGAAAGAGTTCTCTAAAAAGACTGGTATCTCTGAAGCAAAATTAGTCCGGATAGCAATAGAGGATTTCCTTAACAATAAGGAAAGATTAAAGGCTAGATTATGGAGCAGCTAAGGGGTAAGTTATATGATTTACCCGTCCTTTTGTCTTTGATAAGATAAGTAGAAGAGCTAAAAATAAGACTAAGAGGAGGTGATGAAGATAGGCAAGGCCATTAGCTGGAAAAAAGGGAAGCTTTCTAAAAAGGAGCAAGACGTTAAATAATTCAATTTCTTCTTTTTTTTAGAAACTTTCAGAGAAAAATGAACCAAGTCAGTAATAAGGGGGCAAGAAAGTCTAAAATCTGTGGGTTAAAGGTATTCAAAGGAGGACAATTCAATGAAGGGATTTCTAAAAAAGACAATCACGGTTATGACTGTTATGACAATTATTTTTGCTCTCAGTTTGAACTCTGGAATCACTCAGTCACGCCAAGTTTTCCTTGATGAAGCCAATAAATTAATTTTTGATCGGCTTACAGCAAAGTTAATAGATGCTCCCACAATCTATAGAGGCGCCGCAGCGCTTGCTGCTGAAGCGCACATAGCCGGGCTTCTTCGGTCGTTACTCTTTGAAGTCGCAGCAGGCGGGGAATTGCGAGTATCTCTTGAGACAGTGCATGACCTTGCACGGGAGACAATAAGGCGTCTTGATAACGCAGAGATTGAAGGTCTCCAAATGTTGGGTGAGCTAGGGCGAGTAGGGCTAGACGATGTTCTTTCAGACCCTGCAGTTACCGGTCCCTATGGTAAATTCTTTCGAACCGGCTCTGGAATAGAGTTAATTCCACCAAAAGATCTTGAGGTTCTGAGAGTTTTATTTCTAGAGGATGTGGCTATCCAACTTCTCAGCCAACCTATCGATGATTTTGTGCTCGAAGTCATTGATCAAGGTAAAGATATAGAGACGTTAATTAAAATATTTCCACTAGTAATAAAATCATTGCGACAGAGCTTAATTACTCTACTCGAAGTCCAGAACCCTGATGAGTTAAGGGAGTTAATTTTGCTCGGGATAGGGCCGCAAAGCGGCACAACTTCCCCGACAGCGTTGCTAAGCTCTAACCCCGGCTGGTGGGCAGATTTTGCTAAGTGGACCGCCGTCGTAGGGGGGGTATTGATAGTAGCAGGCGATGTAGCCTTGGCCGTAACTCCAGCGACTGCGGTAGCAGCCGCACCGATTGCTCCAATATCTATTAAAGCTGGAGCAGCTATAGCTGTTGCGGGAGCTGGGGCGTCACTGGTGAAGTGGAAATAAAAGGGATTAGAAAGGGCGAAAAAAGGAGTATCCAGTACGAAGCATATAGAAAATGAGGATGGGGGTCTACATTGAAGAGCAATTGAAACTAGCAAAATAAAGAGAATCCGAGATATCCAAGACTTTGGCATTTTTTAGCCCAAAATTCGCCTTAAACCCGCTCTGGATATGGGATGATATGTTAATAATGTAATCATTTGCGGACATTTTTGTGATCCTCCTTCTATAATCCGCGCCTACTATAATTCTCCACAAAGATTCCCTTTTAGAACAGTTAAGAATGATGGGAGTCAAATCCCGTTTTAGAAGACTCTGTCCTTTATAAACTGAGAAAGAGGGGTTACTTATAACGTATCACCCCTTTACCTATGAGGGTTTGAGCTCATTTTCAGACCAATTTTTGCTAAAGTCTTGTTTTGATGGTCTAATAATTTGTCGCCTTCTACAGAAAAAGTGCTTGGCACTGAGCTTACAATGGTAGTAGTAAAAGTGACTTTAAAACCTGGCGTCGAAGAAATGTTCCAATTCTTATATCGGGAAGCTGACAAGAAAGTGAAAGCCTATGAGCAGGGAACTCTCAAAGAATCAATTAAAGGCCCTGAGGGAGATTATATGAAGGCTTTCCAAGAACGAGGGTGGATTTTAAGTTATCTCATGGACTTTCCAGAACGCTTTCAAGAAAAACGCACGTGGGCGTTACAAAAGTGGGATGGAAAATGGAAAATCTCAGGCAGGCCTTGGTAAAGCATATCCTTAGAGTTTTAGGTGATAAAAAAACAGAGCTTTCGACACTAAAATAGTAAAGCCTTGTCCTCAAGAGATGATCTACCGGGCTTTAAGTGAAACCAAACAAGATTACTCTGATAGCTCTATCCGGAAAAGTAGAGGAGCTATTTTTACTGAAAAGATAAAAAGATATGCAAAATAAGGAAGAATAGATTTAGGACTTTTATCACCTAAGAAGGATCCTCTAACCAAAACAGAAAAGGAAGGAATAAAAGAAGTGGAGAAAGCCTTTGGTGGGATGATAAAGTTTGTTGATAAAGATAAAAATGGGGCGGTAAAACCATTACCTCCGGTCAAAATCTTTCGTCTATGAGGCTCCTATAGCTTATTTTTCAGAGAAAGAGAAGGTAGAAAGAGGGATTTTTTAGAAATAAGGCAAAATTAGAGGAAAGGAGGAGGTGAGATCCATGGGATATCAAGAGGAACGTAAACATGTAACGACTGGCCTTGGTGCACACGGGTGGACATGTCGCATTTGTTGGTTGCTTGGTGTTATATTCGCTGTATTTGGCGTTATTGCTGGGACTGCGGACATTGCTCTCGGTTTAGGGGCAACAAATTGGCTACTCCTGGCAATTGCTGCTTTTGCGGCTGGCATACCTAATTGCATTGCCCTTGCGGCAGGTCTTAATATATACTCCATAGAAGCCAAAAGCAAAAAATAGGAGTGAACTCAGGAAAACTCAGGCAAGAAAAGAGAGACCGTGAAAAATTGGATGCCTTCTGGGAAGAGCGAGGATAAAAGAGGTAAGAGGTAAGTGGTAAGACAGGATTAACTAAAAAGGAAACTGGGAATGTAGTGGATGTCATGACTGAAACTATCACAGATACTCTTTCTAAAGGAGAGAAGGTAACCTTAGTTGGTTTTGGCACCTTTCAAGTGATGAAAGAAAGGCAAGGAGAGGAGTAAATCCTCAGACAAGAGAAACTATTCAGATTCCGGCTAAAAAGGTGCCTAAGTTTGTGCCAGGGAAGGGTTTGAGGGAGAAGGTAAAGTGAAGGGGAGGTGAGATATGAAAGACGAGGAATTGAGAAAACTTGCTTGGGACGGAGGGTATCTATGAGAGTAACAAAAACGGATCTTGAAAAAGCCCTTCTAAAGGTTCTTAATGCGAACATTCTACTTGAGAGACTTGAAGAGGTAGCCAATAAGTGGAAAGTTGACGTTGAGAATCTTGAGATAGAAGGAAAACCTTACAGGAAAGTATTTGAAGATATCGTATCTTGCCATAACGAATTGGATAATCTACTAGAGGCAGCGAAAGAAACAATATTAGACGACTTGGATGAACGATCTGTATCTCTCTATAACAAGATTGACAGATTTGATGGTGATCAGGCTCAAAGATACTATTTTATGGAGAAATATGCCAATCTACCTCACATTGTAGACAGAGCAAAACAAATTAAACCACTGTATACAAGGAAGAGAGTACCAGTATTTATCAAGAGGAAATACCGGGAAGCTATATTATGTTGTTTTGACGGAAGATTTGATGTTTGTTATGCTATATGTAGATCTGTTGTCGAAATTTTCCTAAAAGCCTTATGTGAAAAGAAATTTGGCGAGAAAAGAGATTATGAGAGAGAGTCCATTACTGAATTGATAGATATATGTCAAAAATGGCATATTTTAAGACCGGCAGAATTAACAGTCATCAGGAGAATCAAAAATACTGGAAACGAGAGCGTTCACAGCAAGACATTGAGAAGTGAACAAGAGGCTCTTGCTTCAATTAAGGACACCCAAAGACTGTTACGAGGAGTATTCTCGGATAGAGGAATAGAAATATAGGAAGTTTTGGGAAGAATATTGACTGAGATAAAGATACTGTATGATTTTGCTAAAGCTATAGGCATTGTTTTTTCTCTAATAGGCATACCGGGAGTAATTTCTGCACGGGATAGATTATCTTTTGCCAGAGCCACATATAGAATGGCCTCGTTTATCAGGAAAGGAGAAGATTAGCTCTTGTCCAAACCAAGAAATTTAGCTTCTGGCAAAAACGCGCAAAAATAAGAGCAAATAATAGGGGTACATAAAAGGAGGAGAAAGTGAACAAGGCAGAATTAGTAGAAGAGGTAGCAGACAAAGTGGGTCTGACAAAGAAGGAAGGACAAATTTGGAGTAAGGAAAGAGAAATTTTCTTAAAGAGTTCTCCGGTTCACCTTAATAAGGAAAAGTTGCAAAAGATGTAAATTGTAAGATTTTTGAGAAATGTAAAAGAAAAAGAGGGAGAAATAAAAACAGGGAAAGGGTCAATTATGCATGAAAGACAAACACAAATCAGGAAAATAAATTATTTCGATGAATTACTTAAAGATACTAGTGATTTGCAAACTAAAAATTATTTGGAAAGCTTTAAAGTGAAGTTAGATTTTGTTGGATATTATCTTGATAACTATGAAGATGGTGTAAAAAAGTACAATACCCCTTTTTCAGAATATGACATTGCTCTTATACTCAAGGCAAACGCCGAGGCAGTCATTTTCAACATTAAAAGTCTTTTGGATTGTTTAGCGAATTTTTTATCCAAAAGATTCAACCTTAAGTTAGATAAAGTTTATTTTAATCGTGAGCTGGTAAGAAAACTTGGCGAAGATAAAACTCATGAAGAAATAAAACAGAAAGTTTCGGAAATAATTGAACAATTTCTGGATGATAACGATTACTTCTTTGAATTAAGGAACTTAATAACTCATAATACGGTTGTTAAAGTTGATTATAGTGTAGATCTTTCGTCTTCGAACATCAAAGCGTCTTTTCAAAATTTGCCCAACGTTAAGAATATCCCAAGTAATTTAGGGATAAGTGCGTATTCTAACGATATGGTAGATAAAATTTATCGCCTATCTGAAAGTATCTTTGAAGAAATTCTAGGCAAAAAAATATCTCATAAAGAATAACCAAAAAGGCAGGAAAGAAAAACCCTATAATTAGAGACGGGCCAGTATATCGCGTCGCACTTGGGTGTAAATAACCTCATTTCTGGAAAGTAGAAACAGAAAAGCCCATAAACTGTGAAAAAAAGTCGAAATAGAAAGAGAGGAATTAAAAAAGAAATCAGTCAAACAAATTTTACGGCACTCATCTGCCCTCGCGGTGTCTTGACAGAACGCTAGACCTACAAGAATTTATCCCTTATCAATTAATTCTGGGTTTTATGCCTTTTCGTGAGAAAAAAAGCTCTCATCCAGGTTCATAGACAGACTTTCTGAGACCAAGGCAAGCTATAAGACGTAGATAAAATTAAAGCTCCTCTATCTAGAGAATTTTATCAAACCAGTTGTGGCATAGAGGGCTTTTGGGGAAGGAGGTGAGAGAAGATAAGAAAATAAAAGAGTTACAAGAAAAATATTAGGTAAGGGAGGAGGACTAAGATGAAAATGTTAAGAATGAGTTTATTACTCATAATGCTCTTTTCTTTAATGAGCGGTATTTGCTACGGGCAGACTGCTGAGGACTACTGCGACAAAGGTATAGCCTACTTCAATAAAGGGATGTTTGATAAGGCTATTGCTAAGTTTAAGAAGGCTATAGAGATTAATTCTGCAATGGATATGCCAGGAAGTGCAACCAGCTGGCACAGTCTCATCCAGTCGCTTATGACCTGCCAGGTCAGCTTGTTGTCATCATTTAAAGAAGACATAGAAGCATTTGGAGAGGTTCTCAACTCTGTCGGCGATGATTGCCAACTCGCAAAGCTCGATCTGCAGGCTAGGCTCCAGAAGCAACAGCAGAGGTTGCTGATGATGTCAAATATCTCAAAGATGATGCATGACACAGCCAAGTCCATCATCAGGAACATAAAATGAATATAGAGAAAGTAGATAAGGAATACGAGAAGATCGCTTGACGCAGGGGAGGGGGGAGCATGCCCCAAAGAGCGGCAAGACAAACAAATGAACTTGACAGGCAGGATATAGCATATTTTGAAGACTCAGGAGAGTTAATCAGGGAAGGGATACCCCGATCCCCCAGGGAACTTAGCTCTATTCATCATATATCCCACACTTTGGATATGGGAGTTATAGAACCTTGAAATGATGGAAAGTGTGATGGATAGGCGTATAAGGGGAATACCGGTAGTGATTAGGTAGGATAAGACTTAATTTAGCTTAGAGAAAAGCTGCATATGTGATTTAGTAATGAAAAGCAGTGTAAAGACTTTGAGGGAAAGAGGTGGTAAAAGGTATTCTTTTACACACGCTTTGGCTCTTTCTGAACTCCACGATAGACAAAATTGAGCTAAATGTAGGTTTTATGCTGATTGATAACAAAAAAGACGCTCATAGAGGCTCATAGAGGTACTTTGTTAGGGCAACCTATAAAAGACCTAGATAAATTTAAAACTCCTCTATCAAGAGAATTTTTTTAAGCCAGTTGCAGGATAGAGGGTTATCTTTGTAGAAGGGAACTGATGAAGGAGTCTTGAAAGATGGAAAAGAAAGGAGGAGGCTGGGTATCAGCCGTAATACTTGGAGTGCCCCTCATAGTAGCTATCGTATTAGCTGTTCTTATGGCTTATGTGAACCTGAATAAGTGGAGGGGTAGGGTGCACGTAAGTTTTGGTTGGCAGAGTGCAAAAATGGCTGAGCTCAAAGACAGGTTGCAGTTGTCTTTTGGTGCTCTAAAGAATAGACTTGAAGCTCTTCGAAAAGAATTAGCTGAGGTCATCGAAGAATACTAGGTGGGATTGACCTCCGATCCTTACGATAAGATAGCGATGCAGCCCGCCCGCAAACTCTACCAACCTATGGTTCCTTCATCTTCTCAAGCTATGCAGTATTTCTGTACCAGAAGAGACCAAAAATCTTGGTGTCGGGGTGAGGCTTCGCTCCCCACTGAAAGACTGGCCAAGATTACGTGCACACTA
>JAUWZM010000001.1 GCA_030615365.1 Candidatus Aerophobota bacterium
AAACAAAATGACAATTTTTTTCCCAGCTGGTCATGAACTTGCTCGAAGATTCATTCAAGGAAAACAGAATAATCATAAAGGTAGCATTTTCCCTTTAGGAAAAAAGTTATATAATTGATTTCGTGCAAAAGTTGGTTGTCACCAGAAAAATAACCAGGGATCTTGCCCATATTTTAACCGGCAAGGAAAAGAAAATTTATCTTGGAAATTTAGAAGCTAAAAGGGACTGGGGATATGCGCCAGAGTATGTGGAGGCTATGTGGCTTATACTTCAGCAGGAGCATCCAGAAGATTTTGTCATTGGAACCGGTGAAGCTCACTCTGTGAAAGATTTCTTAAAGGAATCTTTCAGCTATGTGAACTTAGACTGGAGAGAGTACATAGAAATAGACCCTCGATACCTGCGTCCTAAAGATATTAATTTTCTTCTATCCGATGCTTCCAGGGCCAGAGAGAAACTTGGTTGGGTCCCTAAAGTAACTTTCAAGGAACTCGTTAGAATGATGGTGGACTACCATTTAGAACTTGTCGGCTTAGATCTTCCCGGTGAGGGTAAAAAGATTCTTGAAGAAAAAGGTATAAGCTGGACAAAGAACCAGCTTACCGTTAAATGAGCTTTTACTTATCTAATTTCATTTCTTATGGCTTTATCTATGAGCTTTTGGAAAGATAAAAAGATTCTATTAACTGGTGGAGCGGGATTCTTAGGTTCCTTCGTTGCCGAGAAGTTAATAGAAAGAGGGGTTGACCTCAAAAATATTAGAATACCAAAGAGTAGCGATACGGACTTGAGGATTTGGGGAAATTGTGTAAAGGCCGTTGAGGGAATAGATATCGTTATCCACCTGGCGGCAAAAGTTGGTGGTATTGGATTCAACAAAGAAAATCCCGCTACCCTCTTTTATGACAACATTATTATGGGTGTTCAATTAATGGAAGCAGCCCATCGAGCTAACGTCCAAAAATTCGTGGCTCTGGCTACTGTCTGTTCCTATCCGAAATACACATCAGTTCTTTTTGAAGAGGAAAATCTCTGGAATGGTTACCCAGAGGAGATTAACGCCCCTTATGGTCTTGCTAAGAAGATGCTTTTGGTTCAGGCTCAGGCCTATCGGAGGCAATACGGTTTCAATGCTATTTGCCTTTTTCCTGTGAATCTCTACGGCCCTCGAGACAATTTTGATCCTGTTTCCTCTCATGTCATCCCAGCCCTCATCAAAAGATGCATTGATGCAAAAATGGAACATTCTTCCTCAATTATCGTCTGGGGCACTGGAAAACCAACTCGGGAATTCCTCTACGTTGAGGATTGTGCAGAGGGAATCTTGCTTGCTACTGAACATTATAACAAGCCAGAGCCTGTCAATCTCGGCGCAGGATTTGAGATATCTATAAGGGGGTTAGTTGACCTCATTATGAGACTTACCGGTTTCAAAGGAGAAATTGTTTGGAACCATACCAAACCCGATGGCCAACCCAGAAGGATGCTAAATACTACCCGTGCCTTTAAGAAATTTGTATTCAGAGCAAAAACAGACCTTGAAACCGGTCTTAAGAAGACAATTGAGTGGTATCTTTCAACAAAACAAACCAAATGAACCAAACAAACCAGATAAACGAGAATGTCTGATACAGTTATAAAAGTAGAAGGTATAAGCAAGCGCTACCGTGTATCGGCTAGTACGTTGGAGGTGGTAGATATCATTACAAGGACCTGCGAGAGGCTTTGACTGCTTCTCTTGCTATCGGAAAATATGTATCACAAATGGTAAAAGAAATCTTCAAAAACTGACAATACCAAGAATAATAGGAAGAAGATGTGGCTTGATAATCAGAGAAAAGAGGGAAAGGAAATTAATAATTTAGAAGACGGTTATATTCTTATTACACGCAAGTGATGGGCTTTATAGTGAAACCTCCGAGCCTGAGCTGAACACCCATTAACAGATGTAGAGTTAGAAAGATTTTTGGAAGATTGGAAAAAGGTGAAAGAATGAATAAAGCAGTTTTTCTTGATAGAGATGGAGTTATAACACAAGAGCCTCCACATTATGTTCATAGAATAGACCAACTGAAGTTAATTCCAAAATCCGCAGAAGCTATTAAATTATTAAATGAAAATGGATTTAAAGTTGTTGTAGTTTCAAATCAATCTGGCCTGGCAAGAGGATATTATCAAGAAAAGGATGTGGAGATATATAATAGGGCGATGAAAAAAGAATTAGAAAAGAGAGGTGCTTATATTGATGCGATATATTATTGTCCACATCATTCCGAGGCGAAGATAGAAGCATATAGAATAGATTGTGACTGTAGAAAGCCCAAGTCGGGAATGTTAAAGCAAGCCGAAAAGGACTTAAACTTGGATTTAAAACGGTCTTTTCTGGTAGGGGATAAAATAAGTGATATAGAAGCTGGTTATAGAGCAGGCTGCAAAACGATATTAGTGCTTACTGGCTATGGTAGCGATGAATTGAAAAAGAATGCGAATATGAATATAAAACCAAATTATATCTCAAAAGATTTATATACCACAAGTCAAATAATAAACAAAATATTGAAATCCTTGGAGTGTGATTAACATGGAACTCTTAGTAACCGGAGGAACAGGTTTAGTGGGCAATGCTTTACAAAAAGTATGCCCTGACGCAATTTATGTAAGTTTAAAAGACTATGATTTAACAAAGGAAGTTGAAGTTAAAGCAATGTTGGGAAAATATAGACCTGCAAATGTTATACATCTGGCTGCAAAGGTTGGGGGTATTATAGATAATATAAATCATCCCGCTGAGTTTATTTATCAAAATGTTTTAATGAATACCTATGTTGTTCATTATGCTAATAAATATAAAGTTAAAAAATTGATAGGTTTAATAAGCAATTGTGCCTATCCAGATAAAGTTAAAAAATATCCTATGATAGAGGATCAATTACATGATGGACCACCAGCTGTTACAAACTTTTCTTATGCCTATTCCAAACGTGCATTGGAAGCGCAGATTAAAGCCTATAGAAGCCAATACGGGTGTAACTATTTTAGTGTCATTCCATGCAATTTATACGGTCCCCATGATAAATTTGATGAAAATAAAAGTCATTTTTTAGCAGCCTTGATTCGTAAAATTTACGATGCTAAAAAAAATAAGAGAAAAGTCATAGGACTTTTAGGCACAGGCAAACCCCTGAGACAATATTTATATTCCGAAGATTTAGCTAAGATACTTTTGCTATTATTAGAAAAGTATGATGGTGGGGAACCTATTAATATAGCACCCAAGGAAAACCTATCAATTGCAGAGATAGCTGAAATTGCTTTAGAAGCAACCGGATCATCCAATCTTGAGTTGGTATTTGATGAATCATTCCCGGATGGTCAATATAGAAAAGATATTTGCAGTAATAAGCTGCTCGATATAATTGGTGATTTTAAGTTTACATCTTTATCCGAGGGAATAAAAAAGACTTATGAATGGTATTCAAAAAGAATAGAAGCGAAATTATGAATAGAGATAACAAAATAGATAAAGTACTGATAACAGGAATCACAGGTTTTGTAGGTAGCCATTTAGCCGATTATATTCTCGAAAACTTCCCAGAAGTGAAAATTTTAGGTTTGGCACGATGGCGTTCGCCTACAGACAATATCAGATATATTATTAATAAAGTTACACTTGAATTTGGTGATCTATTAGACCCATTTTCTCTGAAAACTATTTTATCAAGACAAAAGCCCGATGTCATTTTCCACCTTGCTGCACAATCCTACGTACCTTATAGTTTTTCATCGCCTGTGGCGACATTAAACACCAACGTGATAGGAACATGCAATTTGTTAGAGGCAGTTAAAGAATTGAAGTTCGCTTCAGATTATGATCCAATAATTCACGTATGCAGTTCCTCAGAAGTTTACGGACAGGTAAGAAAGGAAGAAGTGCCAATAAAAGAAGATGTTCCATTACGACCGGCTTCGCCTTATGCAGTAAGTAAGGTGGCAGAAGATGTGTTAGCCTATCAATACTGGTTGTCCTGGGAAATTAAAACTTTAAGAACTCGTATGTTTACACATACTGGACCAAGGCGAGGGGAAGTTTTTGTGGTTTCTAATTTTGCCAAGCAAATTGCAGCCATTGAAGCCGGATTAACACTGCCAGTTGTTAAGGTTGGGAATTTAGAGAGCATCAGGACATTTACAGATGTGCGAGATGCTGTACGAGCATATTGGCTGCTGGTAACCAAATGTACTCCTGGTGAGGTGTACAATATCGGCGGAGTTGAAACTATGAAGGTGGAGGAAATGTTAAATAGACTATTAGGATT
The DNA here is from genome assembly GCA_030615365.1 of Candidatus Aerophobota bacterium. The sequence goes on from JAUWZM010000001.1 coordinate 4,318, forward strand.
ATCCTCAGTTAAAAATGTAGAAATTGAAGTAGATCCTGATCGTCTGAGACCTTCTGATGTAACGTTACAAATTCCTTCTACCGAAAAATTTCAAAAAGAGACAGGTTGGAAGCCTGAAATTAAATTTGAGCAGACAATGGAAGATACCTTGAATTACTGGCGGGAATATTATAAAGAAGAGAGAAGATGAAAATGATGAAAGGAATAGAATTAAATGTGGGACTTTACAAGAAAGTGTATTTGATCAGAAAGACGGAAGAAAAGATCAGAGAGCATTATATGGAAGACGAGATGAAAACACCAGTACATTTATCTATTGGGGGAGAGGCAATAGCAGCAGGAGTATGCCAGGCTCTGAATGTTGAAGATCAGATTTTTGGTACATATAGAAGCCACGGAATCTATTTGGCAAAAACGGGAGAAACGGACAGATTCTTTGCAGAATTATACGGTAAACAAACAGGTGTAGCAAAAGGAAAAGCTGGTTCGATGCATATCACTGCTCCAGAATCAAATTTTTTAGGAGCTTCTGCTGTGGTAGCTACTATTATTCCCGTCGCAGTGGGATCTTCTTTTGCGAATAAACGGAAAAATAACGGGAAACTTGTTGCTGTGTTTTTCGGAGATGGCGCCTTGGATGAGGGAGCATTTTGGGAAAGTCTGAATTTTGCATGCCTTAAAGAGTTGCCGATCATATTCGTTTGTGAAGATAATGGGTTTGCAATCCATTCTCCTACTTCCGATAGACAAGGTTATAGATCTATTAGTGATATTGTTTCAAAATTCGAATGTAATGTCTTCAGGGAAGAAACAACAGATCCAGAGGTTATTTACAGATTAACTTGTAATGCAATACAGTTGCAAAAAAATACCCATAAACCTTGTTTCCTCCATCTTAAATATTACAGATATTTTGAGCATGTAGGAATAAATCAAGATTTTAAATTTGGATATCGTTCAGAGAAGGAGTTCAAAAGATGGTATAAAATGGATCCTGTGAATTTGCAGAGAAAAAAGCTGTTAGAAAATGCTTATTCTGAAAAGATGATTCAAGAACTAGAAAGAGAAATAGACAAACAAATTAATAATAGTATTAAATCAGCTCAAAAAGCTCCATTTCCAGATCGTAATGAATTATTTGAGGGTGTTTATGCATGAGAAAAATAAGTTATCGAAAAGCATTGAATGAAGCCATGATACAAGAAATGGAGAGAGATCCAAATGTTTTTGTGTATGGGTTAGATGTATCAGACCATAAGAGAATATTTGGTAGTACAGCGGGATTGGTAGAAAAGTTTGGACCTGAAAGATGTTTTGGAACCCCACTATCAGAAGATGCTATGACGGGGTTTGGGTTAGGTACTGCTATTAATGGGTTGAGTCCCATTCATATCCATAGCCGTGTTGATTTTATGCTTTTAGCAACGAACCAGATTGTTAATATACTTTCCAATTACAGGTATATGACCGGAGGTAAGTTGAAAATTTCGATGGTTATAAGAGCTATTGTGGGTAGAGGTTGGGGACAATCATCTCAGCATAGTAAGAGTTTGCATTCTATTTTTGCACATATCCCGGGATTAAAGGTTGTGTTACCTACTACACCAAAAGATGCAAAAGGGCTACTTATTTCTGCAATAAGAGATGACAGTCCCGTGATTTTTATGGAACATAGGTGGTTGTATGATATAAGCGATGAAGTTCCAGAAGAGCATTATACTATACCCATAGGAGAAGTAAATGTTTTGCGTGAAGGTGAAGACATAACCGTTGTTGCTACTTCATGGATGAATGTAGAAGCTTTAAAAGCCGCAGAAGTTATGGAAAAGCATGGAATAAGCGTAGAAGTAGTTGATCCAAGAACGATATCTCCTTTTAACGATAAACTTATTTTAGAGTCTGTGAAAAAGACAGGTCGCTGCATTGTAGCGGATAATGATTGGCTGAATTGCGGGTTTAGTGCCGAAGTGGCAGCCAGAGTGTCAGAATCTTGTTTTAAAGATTTGAAGTCGCCAGTAAGTAGAATAGGTTTTGCACCAACTCCATGTCCAACTACAAGACCTTTAGAAAATAAGTTTTATCCCAGTGCAATTGACATTATAAAATCCATAGAAAACAAACTGGAGCTACAGCCTATAGATTTGTCAAATGAAGAATTTTACAGTTATGAAAATAAATTTAGGGGGCCATTTTAATGAGTTTTTATAAAGACAAAAAAGTATTAGTTACAGGAGGAACCGGCCTTATTGGTATACCACTTGTTAAAATGTTAATCGAACAAGGGGCAAAAGTAAGAATTGCCTCTTTAGACCATCCTTCAAGGGCTCATCCTGAAGCAGAATTCTACCGAGTTAACCTTATGCGGTTTGAAAATTGCATGGAAGTTTGTGAAGGAATGGATTTTATCTTTCACCTTGCGGGAATCAAAGGGTCTCCAGCAATGACAAAGAAAAAACCGGCGAGTTTCTTTGTTCCAACTATTAGTTTTAATACGAATATGATGGAAGCTGCCAGGCAATGTAGTGTAAAGAGGTATCTATATACCAGTACTATTGGTGTTTATTCTCCTGCCAAAGTTTTTTATGAGGATGATGTGTGGAAAACCTTCCCATCGGAAAATGATAAATTTGCTGGCTGGGCTAAGCGAATGGGTGAGCTTCAGGCGGAAGCCTATAAGATTGAATACGGCTGGGATAAGATCGCCATTGTAAGACCAGCAAATGTTTACGGTCCTTATGACAATTTTGATCCAAATAATGCCATGGTGATTCCGTCTCTAGTTAAACGTGCTTTAGATGGAGAGAACTCTCTTACTGTATGGGGAGATGGGTCACCTATAAGAGATTTTATTCATGCAAAAGATGTGGCAAGGGGGATGTTACTTGCCCTTGAGAAGAGCGTAAGACAACCTATAAATCTTGGAAGTGGAGTTGGAGTTAGCATTAGAGAAATTGTTAACATTATAGTCAATAATATGAAAATTAAGCCAAAGGTAGTTTGGGATACCTCCAAGCCGTCTGGCGATAAAAAAAGGTTAATGAACATATCCAGAGCTAAGGTTATTGGATTTCAGCCTATGATCTCTATTGAAGAAGGAATCAAAGAAGTGATGGATTGGTATCAAAAAAATAGGGATATAGTGAATAAAAGATACAATGTATTTACAGAAAAGAGGTTTGTATAAAAATAACATGGATGTTTTGCCAATGCAACAATTTAAACAATAGGAAGGATGACCTCATTAAAACTAGAGAGGAAAAAGTAAGCCCAAAGAGGCGTTTTTAAATGAGAATACTCACTACTGGAATTCTCAGCGGTCTTGGTAAATTTATCCATGAAAATCTTGGAGGAGTTGGTTTAACTAGAGATACATCCCCTGAAGATATAGAAAAAATCAAGAATGATGGTGTAGATATCATAATCCATTGTGCTTTTAATTCCCGTCGTAGAATCAACTCCGATTCTCTCTATCATTACTTGGAAGACAACGTACTTCTAACAAAAAGGGTGGTTTCTTTCCCTCATAAGAAGTTTATATTCCTTTCTTCTGTCGACGTATACCCGAAGAGAACAGATGTTCACTCAGAAGACGAGATCATAGAGGTAGATTCCGTAAGCGGAATATATGGAATTACTAAGCTCATGTCTGAATCTATACTCAAGAATCATTGTGAGAATTATCTTATTCTAAGAGGAACCGCCCTTCTGGGGAAATATTCAAGAAAGAATAGTCTTATTAAAATCATAGAAGGTGAAGGGTGTACCTTGACTCTTTCTGGTGATTCAAGGTTTAACTATGTTCTTCATCTGGATATCTTAGATTTTATAAAATTCTCAATAGACCATGATGTTAAAGGGATCTACAATCTAGCATCTTCGGAGAATATAACTCTTTCGGAAGTAGTCGATATGTTGGGAAAGAAAGTGAAGTTCGGTACTTATTTTTATAATGTTGGAAACATAGACAATAGTAAGATATCATCTATTTTTCCAGTCTTTAAGAAGACGTCAAAAGAAATTGTAACTCAATTCATAAGAGGCAAAACATAAATAAGAAAAAAGTTTTAGTATGTGGTACCACTGGTTTCATTGGTAGAAATATTGCCGAATCCTTTGCAAAGAGGGATGATTTCAAGACTCTTGGAACATACCTAAGCTCTAAACCATTGGATAATCCAAGGATCAAGATGATACAAACTGATCTCACTAACAAAGAAGAGGTCAATCGGGTAATAAAAGGAGGAGTAGATATTATAATCCAAACAGCTGCTACCACGTCTGGTGCTAAAGATATTGTTACTAAACCATTTTACCATGTTACGGATAATGCCGTTATGAACTCCCTCATATTCAGGGCTGCATATGAATATAAAGTATCTCATGTGGTATTTTTTAGTTGTACAGTTATGTATCAATCAAGTGAGGCCCCAGTCAAAGAAACTGATTTTGATGCAAATAAAGAGATTTATCCAAGCTACTTTGGCGTTGGATGGACAAAGATCTACATTGAGAAGATGTGTGAATTTTATTCAAGAATAGGGAATACTAAATATACAGTAATCAGACATTCGAATATTTATGGCCCTTATGATAAATTCGATCTGGAAAAGTCACATGTTTTTGGAGCAACCATAACCAAGGTTATGACTGCTAAGAATGGAGGAAAAATTGTGGTCTGGGGCACAGGTGAGGAAGAGAGAGATCTGCTATATGTCTCCGATCTTGTGGATTTCGTTGAGCTTGCGATTGACAAACAGAAGTCCAAATTTGAACTCTGCAATGTAGGATATGGTAGTTCCAATTCTGTAAGCAATTTGATTAAGAAGATCATCACCTGTTCGGGCAAAGACATTGGGATAGAATATGATTTATCTAAACCTAATATTAAAACAAAGCTTTGCCTTGATATAACTAAAGCAAAGAATTCACTTGGATGGTTTCCGAAAATTTCTTTGGATGAAGGGATACGAAAAACCCTGAAATGGTATAAATCTAATATTAAGGTATGATAATTTTTATTACTTTAAAAGGAGCGGGTTTATGATCATAAGCAGAACACCTTTTAGAATATCTTTCTTTGGCGGAGGAACAGACTATCCGGTGTGGTACAATGAACATGGAGGATCTGTACTTGCAACATCAATAAATAAGTATTGCTATATCACCCTTCGGTATCTTCCGCCATGCTTTGATTACAAACATCGTATAGTTTATTCTAAGCAGGAAACAGTCAAAAATATTTCTGAAATACAACATCCATCAGTCCGAGAAACACTCAGGTTTATAAATTTGGATCGTGGAATTGAAATACACCATGACGGCGATTTGCCTGCGAGGACTGGCCTTGGTTCCAGTTCCGCGTTCACCGTAGGGCTGCTTAATGCACTGTATGCCTTAAAAGGCAAAATGGTAACTAAAAGACAATTAGCCTTAGAGACAATACATATAGAGCAGAATAGAATCAAAGAAAATGTTGGATCACAAGATCAGACAACCGCCGCCTTTGGGGGATTTAATAAAATTGAATTCGGTGGTGAGCAGCACATACAAGTTCAACCAATTACATTAAATGCAGAAAAAAATCAGCTTCTTCAGGATCATCTAATGCTATTTTTTACAGGCTTTGCCAGGAGGGCCTCTGAAATCGCCGGTGAACAGATTAAAAAAACGCCAGAGAAAAAAAATGAGTTAAAGAAGATGTCGGAAATGGTAGATGAAGCCATAAGTATTCTTAATGGTAACAACTCAAATATAACTGATTTTGGTAAACTTATGCACGAAACCTGGATGATTAAGCGAAGTTTAACAAATAAGATTACAAATCCTCTCATAGATAAAATCTATGACACAGCAGTAAAAGCTGGTGCTTTGGGTGGAAAATTGTTAGGTGCCGGGGGCGGGGGATTCATTCTGTTTTTTGTGAAGCCCGAGCTCCAGCCTAAAGTGAAAGAAAAATTGAAAAATTTATTATATGTGCCATTCAAATTCGAGAATTTAGGTAGTCAAATAATTTATTATGCACCGCCAAATAATTTTTAATAACTTGATAGTATGTCCAGAAATTTAAGAGAAATAGATGTTGTTATCCTCTGTGGAGGATTAGGTAAAAGACTGAGATCAGTTGTTTTTGATCAGCCGAAAGTATTGGCAAAAATAGGAGAAAAGACATTCCTGGACATTCTGATAGATAATCTGTTAATGTATAGGTTCAAAAATGTAATTCTAAGTGTTGGCTATCTGAAAAAGCAAATTAAAAACCATTTTAATTTTGACAAAAATTATGATTATACTATTACATTTTCAGAAGAAGAGGAACCTTTGGGAACAGGTGGAGCAATAAGAAAAGCGAAAACACTGATAAGAAGCAATCCTTTTATAGTCATGAATGGGGATTCAATTTGTAAAGTAGACTTCGGAAGTTTTGTTGATTTCCACACAGAGAAAAAGGCTTTACTATCCATTGTCTTGGCACATTCAAAAACTGCTCAAGATTACGGAAGTGTCATCCTGGATAGTTCGCAGAGAATAACTGGCTTCAACGAGAAGATTGCTGGCAAAAACAAAAATTTGATAAATGCTGGAGTATATCTTATGGAAAAGGATATTTTCTCTTATATGCCTAAGCAAAATAGGTTCTCTCTTGAGTATGATCTGTTCCCAAAAACCATTGATAATCGATGCTATGGTTTTTTAACAGAAAGTGAATTGATAGATATCGGAACACCAGAGAGATATGAAAGAGCAATTAATCTACTAAAGGGCAGTACCTTATGAATAGGAGATAAGAAATGCAAATAAATTTTGGTGAGCTGGTAATAGGAGACGTAGCAAAGAAATATTTACAGCAGGTTTTAGATACGAATTGGGCTTCGGAAGGGGTTAATGTAAAGGAATTTGAGGAGGAATTTGCTGCCCATTTCGGGTATAAACATGCCATTGCTATGAGTTCAGGCACAGATGCTAATATTTGCTCATGTGCTTCATTGTATGATTTCGGTGCAAAAAGGGACGATGAAATTATTACACCAGCATTATCCTTCGTAGCTTCTACTAATTCAATATTAGCTGCAGGATTTATCCCTAAGTTCGTTGATATCAAACTGGAAACCCTTAATATTGATCCTTCTAAAATTGAGGAGGCTATTACTGATAAGACTAAAGCTATTATGGTTGTCCATACTATGGGAAAACCATGCGAAATGGACTCTGTTCTAAAAATTGCCAAAGCTTATAATTTAAAGATTATAGAGGATGCCTGTGAGGCACACGGTGCTATCTATAAAGACAAAGTGGTGGGCACGATTGGCGATATGGGAACCTTTAGTTTCTATGCTGCTCATCTGATAGTCTGCGGCGAAGGTGGAATGGTTGTTACTAATAATGATGAAATTGCTAATGTGGTTAAATCGGTAAAATCACATGGACGCCCTCCTGATAGCATATACTTTGATTTCCAACGTATCGGTTACAACTCAAAAATGAATGATTTAGAAGCTGCTCTTGGGCTCGAAGGCATCGAATATTTTGAAGAAACCTTCAATAAACGCAAAAATAATTTATACAAACTATTAAAATTGACTGAAGAATTATCGGATTACTTTTATTTTATCAGAGAGGAGGATTATGAAAAAGTAAGCCCACATGCCTTCCCGTTAGTTCTAAAAGGTGAAAAATATGACAGGAATAAACTTTACAATTACCTGGAATCTAATGGTATTCAGTGCAAAACATTATTCGGAAGTTTACCTACTCAACATAAAGCATTCAAATTTTTAGGTTATAAATATGGTCAATTTCCAGTAGCCGAATATGGAGGAGAAAATGGACTGCATTTTGGTATTCATCAATATTTGAGCAACGATGATTTAGTCTATATCAGTGATACCTTAAAAGAATATTTTAGATAGTTTGCTGAAAGGTAAGTAAATATGAAATCTAAAAAGAATCTCATATCGGATTATATTGAAAAAAGTATTCAAACAAAGAAAGAACTACTAAAAACCAAAGTAGAAGTAATTGCTGAAATCGTAAAAGAAGTCGTTGAGGCTTACAGACGAGGAAACAAAATAATTTGGTTTGGTAATGGTGGAAGTGCAGCAGATGCACAGCATCTTGCCTGTGAGTTAGTGAGCAAGTTTTATCTTGAAAGAAAAGCACTTGCATCAATAGCCCTCACCACAAATACATCCGAATTGACTGCTATTTCAAATGACTACGATTTTGACAAAGTTTTTGCACGGCAAGTTGAAGCATTAGCCAATCCAGGGGATATTGTTGTAGGCATTAGCACAAGCGGCAACTCGCTTAATGTAATTAAGGGTATTGAAGAAGCAAAACGTCATGGAGCGATAACAATTGCCTTTACTGGGGCATCAGGTGGAAAATTGAAAAGAAATAGAAATGTTGATTATCTATTAACCGTGCCATCTGAAGACACATCACGCATTCAAGAATCTCACATTATGATCGGGCATATTATCTGTTATTTAGTTGAGAAAGAGCTATTTGGAGATAAAAATGATTATCAAGCCTAAAAAAGGCTGGCAACTGATAGATTTCAAAGAGCTAAGAGAGTATAGAGACCTGTTCTATTTTCTTGTTGTCCGTGATATAAAAGTGCGTTATAAGCAGACAGTTCTTGGAGGACTGTGGGCGATTATCCAACCATTTTCCATGATGGTTGTTTTTACCCTTTTCTTTGGAAGATTAGCCAAAATGCCTTCTGATGGTATTCCTTACCCCATCTTTAATTTTTCTGCTATGGTAGTTTGGACCTATTTTGCTGGTGCTGTAAGAGGCTCTGGTAATAGTCTTATTACGAATACCAATTTGATATCCAAGATATATTTCCCTCGTTTGATAGTCCCTTTGACACCTGTTCTTGCAGGTTTATTAGACTTTTCCATTGCCTTTTTTGTTTTAATCGGTATGATGTTTTATTTTCATATATATCCCACTATTATGACACTATTTTTGCCACTATTAGTTATTCTAATGATGCTAACCGCAAGTGGGGTAGGTATGTTTCTTTCCGCTTTAAACGCAAAATACAGGGACATTAGATACACGATTCCATTCTTAGTGCAGTTCTGGATGTTTGCTTCACCCATTGTTTATCCAGCATCTATGGTACCTGAAAAATATCATTTCATTTATGTATTAAATCCTATGGCTGGGGTCATTGAGGGGTTTCGCTCTGTTTTATTGGGAACTATTCCCTTCCCTGTACGGATGCTTCTGGTTTCTACTTTAGTGAGTGTAAGTCTATTTATAATTGGAATGTTTTATTTTGAACAGACAGAACGCTATTTTGCAGACATTATTTGAGGTGTGATTATGTCCAATCCAATAATCAAAGTTAACAACCTGTCCAAGCGTTACCGCATCGGAGCAAAAGAACAGGGCTACAAAACATTTCGTGAAGCTATAATGGATGGAATTAGTGCACCGGTGAGGAACTTAGCCAAATTACGAAGACTGACAAGATTCAAAGATGGGCAATCGCTAAATTGTGAAGAAGACGTAATCTGGGCGTTGAAGGATGTCTCTTTTGAAGTAAACGAAGGGGAAGTGCTGGGTATCATCGGTAGAAATGGAGCCGGAAAGACCACAATTTTGAAAGTTTTATCACGCATTACCGAACCTACCTTTGGATTTGCTGAAATTCATGGCAGGATATCAAGCTTATTAGAGGTTGGAACAGGATTTCATCCAGAGCTTACCGGCAGAGAGAATATTTTCCTTAACGGCGCGATTCTAGGTATGCGAAAGCATGAAATCGAGAGAAAGTTTGATGAGATTGTTAACTTTGCTGAAATTGAAAAGTTCATTGACACGCCGGTAAAAAGATATTCGAGCGGCATGTATGTGCGGCTTGCCTTCGCTGTAGCCGCTCACCTTGAGCCAGAGATTCTACTGGTGGATGAGGTTCTGGCCGTAGGAGATAACGTGTTCCAGAAGAAGTGCTTGGGAAAAATGAGCGATATTACATCACAAGGTAGAACGGTGCTGTTTGTCAGTCACTTTATGCCCAGCATTCTGAATCTATGCAGCAGGACTCTGCTTCTCGATGGTGGGCGGGTACATTTGGATGGCTCGTCTAAACAGGTTGTTGAGGCATATCTCTCAACAGGCATGAATAATATGGCTAAAATCACCTGGGATATTGAGGAGGCCCCTGGAGGCGACAGCGCCAGAATACACGCCGTGAGAATTCGGAACCATCAGGGGCACATCTCAGCAACTCATGAGATTTCAGATCCAATTATTCTGGAAATGGACTTTTGGTGTTTAAAAGCAGATCTCAGACTCAATGTCAGCTTTCATGTTTACAACGGATTAGGGATTTGTGTCTTCACTACGACGAACTATCACGATCCCAACTGGGGGGATAGACCATATAAGCCTGGGTTATATCGGGCTTCCTGCGAAATCCCGGGTTCTCTCTTAAATGAGGATCACTATAAGATTTCCTGCTTTGTCGTGGTAAGGGGCTCCAATGCGCCGACAGCCCGTCAGGATGATGTCCTTTCTTTCCAGATCTATGACAATGGAGAGACACGGGGTGATTACAGGGGTACTTGGATCGGAGTAGTTCGCCCACTCTTGCCTTGGAAGGTGCAGTTTATCGAATGAGGGGCGTCAGATTTCCGTGTGGAATGAGTATCGCTTCTTGCTTGTTCCCCCAGGCCTTACGGCTTGCTTTGACCGGGAATAACGGAGAAACAGGAGGATTCTGAATACAGAAGACTAGCGAAACTTGGAAAGCTATTCGAAGATTGGCATGATTAGTACCTCCCTTGCGTTGGACTGTAAGATTTATACGTAGAGCTCGACCAGTCGTGAGATTATGGCTGTTTCATAAGATTTATCCTTGCATAAATCGTCGTTTGTGGACTACCCGTGGGGGAAGAAGGTACTTTCAATTCATCATGAATTCCCCTGTGTTGCAGGAAAGTCATTAAAGGGCTCAGGCTCGCCTCGCGGAACTGCTTGACGGGATAGAGTTTGAAAGTTTGTTGGAGGTCGGATGTGGATTCGGCTGGAACCTTGACTACCTGAAGACAAGGTTTCCGACCAAGACATTTGTGGGTTGTGATTTTAGCAGCAGTCAACTGGAGAAGGCGAGAGAGCTTTTTGGTGACCAGATCCAATTCGATTTTGGTGATGCAACCGATTTGCCATATGGATCAAAGTCGGTCGACGTAGTAGTGACTGTAGGATGCTTGATCCATATTCCCCCGTAGCATATAATGCGCGCTGCAAGCGAGATACAGCGAGTTGCAAAATCCTACGTGATAGTTATGGAAGAAGATTCACAGTTTGCCGATCCCAAGACGATCCAGTTCTGGCATAATCAAGGTTGGTTATTTGGGCATAGCTACACGACATTATTTGACCGCGAGTTTGACCTTGTTATATGCAAGAATGAATCACCAGACTTGGGAGTCTCCCTGGACACACACTTTTACGTCAGAAGGGGTGTCGTCCCAGCTTCTTCAGACCCATAAGATCCTTATAGGCTGAAAGGGTAACCATGAAGGTTCTCTCTACAGGCAGCACGAGTACCATTAGCACAGCCTGCGCTTAGCTATGAGTGGAAGACGGCATGGATTTATGGTTTTTGGTGTGTGGCAACAGGGAACCTAAGCTACCTCCCAAAGCGAACGTGATTCAGTTGGAGGGAGAATATGACATCCTATAGCGTAGATTTACCGCGTGTGTCGATCGTAATCCCAAATTTGAACCGTGTTCACTATTTGGCCAAGTCTGTCGAGAGTGTGTTAAATCAAAACTATCCTAACCTTGAGTGTATTGTTGTGGATGGAGGATCAACTGATGGCAGCGTCGAGTTTCTCGGACGGTACGAAGAGAGAGTCAAGGTTATCTTTCGACCGCCCCGTGGCCACCTGGACGCAATTGACGTGGGCCTGAGAAGTACTTCTGGGGAAATCGTAGCGTGGTTAATGCCAGGCGATATCTATTTTTCTGGAGCCATACAGAGAGCTGTATCCTACCTTCACGAGCACCCGGAGGTAGATGTGGTGTACGGTGATTGTCCGCACGTGGATATAGAAGGCAATATGCTCAAATGGACACCCGTACGCGATTGGAATCTCGATTACGCGGTTGAATACTGCGATTTTATGCTTCCTCAGCCAGCGACTTTCATCCGGCGACATATTTTGGAACAGGTAGGGTGGGTTGACCCGACTATTGACAAGCTAGATCATGAACTTTGGTTGAGGATTGGACTTGTTGGGACAATGAAGTACAATCCGCAAATTCTCGCTGGGTCACTCGAACATGAGGATAGTTTCAGTAATACTGCCGGGGAGCAGATGGCACGTTCATGCGTCGCACTGACTCGCAAATTCTTTTCCCTACCGAACGTGCCGCTGAATCTGCGGAAGAGGCGGCGGAGATCAATGAGTAACGCCTATGTTCGGGGCGTTGATTATGCTTTCTATAGTGGCCGGCATTGGCGTTTGATTTGGGCTTATACCTTGATGGCTATGGTTTGGGATCCCACGAACACGCTAGAAGCTGTGAAACGTTTGAGGGCTTACCTTTCTGCTGAGACAAGATCCAAAAAGCAAGCTAGTGGGAACCGATTCGTCCGGATTCTCAACCTGTTTCTGTACCTCCTTCTCAACCCGATTCCGGTGATAAGGGGTGCAATTAAGCTTAGGAGACTAGTTCAGTCCGCATTCAGAATCCGCCTTAGCAGATTACTTCGCTCCACGTTCAGAATGCGCAATGTGTTGCTCCTTGGTCGCCCGATACACGTTGAGGTTAGTGGGGTTTCCTTTCGCCTCGTCCCCAAGGGAGCCGTTGTTGCAGATCTGTGGTCTGGGCTCAGGTTTGAACGACACGAGCTGGAGTTGATCTTGCGTGTTCTCCAGCCTGGCATGACCTTCTTCGATGTGGGCAGCAACATAGGTCTTTTTGCTGTGGTAGCAGCTACAAAGAGCAGCGGTGTTCGAGTATACGCCTTCGAGATCTGTATGTGGACGTTTCATGTATTGCAGGAAAATATCAGGTTGAACAGTTTAATTAATGTGCAGGCCTGGCGGACCGCGCTCGGTGATTACGTAGGCGAGGCAACGCTTCAGGTAAATGCGCCTGGCAAGGATGGACTCAACACGATTGGACAACCGAGTCATCCGGACTCCCAAATTGTTAGCCGTGAAAGAGTACCTATCACGACAATTGATGCTTTCATTGCGAGTCACGGCATAGATCAGGTGGATGTTATGAAAATAGATGTCGAAGGGGCAGAGCTGTTGGTACTTCGAGGAGCGAGGGAATTGCTGAGGAACGATGATGCTCCACTTATCCTCTATGAAGGATACAGTTGGTGCACAGCCGGGTTTGGCTATCACCCGGTGGAAATTATGTGGTCCCTGAAGGACTGTGGCTACGAGCTCTTTGCGCTGGACAGTGAAACCGGTCAGATTACTCCACGACAACTCGGGCACGGCTATGACGCGATGATTGTTGCGGTGAAGCCAACGCACCCTTCTTTCAGCATGTTTTGGAGGGAGGCTGGATGAAAGTCGCCTTGCTCAAGCAAGTTCTAGATGTGTTTGGGCCGTGGTCGAGTGTGCGCTGGGTTGATACGGATCCCAGGCACCTCTTCGATCGCTGGCCTGGAAAGGCTGTGCTTTGGGAAATGACTTGCTTGCTGAAAGCTGATTGGTACATTATTCCGCAGCAACTTGAGACCGACTATACCTACGATGCTGTGCTAAAGCACCCTGGTCGCGCAGAGCTGATCACGAAATACACGACGAATGTCGTGGTTCCAACACATATTCCATTTGAGGAGTACGATGTCGTGATTACCTTTGACCCTATATTGGATGTTCCTGAGTGCTCAAGAACTGTCTTTGCTTATTATGTGCAAGAGCACTGGGACCGGCTATATAGCCAATCGCTTCGGAAGCAAATCGGCAACTATGACCTCTTTCTGGCCCACATGATGGATGCAGAGCAGGAGTTATCATCGCTTCCACAGGCGATTTCCTTTCCGTATGTGCGTGCTCCAGATATAATGTGCTCGACTTTTCAAGTGGACAAAGAAGAAGCAGTATGGGTTGATTGGCGTACCCTTACAACCCTGGGAATGACGGAGCTATGGAATGAAGCTGCTGAAGCTGCAGCAAAGAGATTAGAAGAACTCATTGGCTTCCCTGTTCAGTACAAAGGCGATTTCAACCAAAGTTCATATGGTATTTCTGATCCACCATTGTGGGGAGATGCTGCTCGCTATCTCGAAGCGATGGCGCGCTGGAAATATTATGTCGCCGTTGGGCGATCTGGCGGTGCAGGTCAAGGCTTATGTGATGCCGCTTCTCTGGGATGTATCTGTATTGGAGAACAAGACAAAGTCTATCATAGGATGGTTTGTCACCACAGTTGTCTGTGTACTGATATGGTCGAGATGCCAATGAAGATTCGAAAAGTCATTTCTTCGCCGGATTTGCAGGAGGAAGTGCTGCAGTGGCAGGATCAGATGCTTCAGGATAAGTTTTTAACTACGTCCATGGCTCTACTCAAAAGAGCAATTGAGATGAAACGAAAATTATCCAGGTGACTTTGATGCAGACAAAAACTATGCGTCAATTCGTTAAGGGTACAACTTCTGTATTCCTCAATTCGTGCGCAAAACTGTTTTGTTCTGCGACCAATGCAAAAAGAAAAAAGAAAATGAAAGTGGAGCAAAATAAAAATATGTTTGAGAATGTGTCAGTCGAGAAAGTAAAAACGTATTGGGATAGCCGCCCTTGTAACATCCGCCACTCGCCCAGCAAGGTCGGCACGCGGCAATATTTTGATGAGGTTGAGGCACGCAAGTATTTTGTTGAGCCTCACATACCGCGTTTTGCAGAGTTTCCCCGCTGGCAAGGTAAAAAGGTGCTAGAAATCGGCTGTGATATTGGGACCGACACTATCAGCTTCGCCCGCGCTGGGGGGGAGGTAACAGCTGTGGAACTTTCCGAGCAGTCACTGGAGATCGCGAGAAAACGGGTAAAAGTTTACGACTTGCAAGACCATATTCACTTCTATTACGGCAATGTTGAGGAACTAACGAAGTTTGTGCCGGTGGAACCTTATGACCTCATCTACTCCTTTGGGGTAATTCATCACACGCCACATCCGGAGCGGGTCATCGGGCAGATCCGCCTCTACACGCGGTCCAGCAGTACAATCAAGATCATGGTCTATCACCGCTACTCCTGGAAGGTACTGTGGATTTTGTTTACTTATGGAAGGGGAAAATTTTGGCGGCTGAGGGAACTGGTAACACAGCACTCCGAAGCGGAGACGGGTTGTCCTATCACTTATACTTTCACCCGCCGTGGGATACGTAACCTGTTAGAACGCTATGGATTCCGGGTGATGAAGATGTGGGTGGAGCACATTTTCCCCTATCGTATCTCGGACTATGTGCAGTATCAGTATGCCAAGGTTTGGTACTTTTGCTGGATGCCAAAGTCGTTGTTTCAATGGCTGGAGCAGCACTTCGGCTGGCATCTGTGCGTGACAGCAGAAGTTTCGCGAAAGAAGAGGAGATTTATCTAAATTATGGAGATGAAATTATGGAGAGAATCTTAGTAACAGGTGCAGGTGGTTTTATTGGGAGTCACATGGCAAAGAGGCTCTACAAAGAGGGGTATTTTGTAAGGGCAGTAGATATTAAGTGGGATGGATATTTTGAAGAACCATATTATTCTGAAAAGCTCACCTTAGACCTAAGGAACTACGAGAATTACCTAAAGGTAACAAAAGACATAGATTATGTTTACCAGTTTGCAGCAGATATGGGAGGAATTGGATATATCACAAAAATTGGGGCAGATATAATGCACAATAGCGCCTTAATAAATATTAACATGCTTCAGACTGCGATAGAAAATAAAGTTAAGCGCTACTTTTGGTCTTCTTCTGCCTGTGTTTACCCGGAATATAAACAGTTAGATCCAGATATTTCTCCATTAAAGGAAGAAGATGCTGAACCTGCTGCCCCTGATCAGTTTTATGGATGGGAAAAGTTATTTACCGAAAAAATGTGTGAGGGATATAAAAGGGATTATGGCCTTGAAGTAAAAGTAGCAAGATATCACAATGTTTTTGGACCTTATGGGACCTATGATGGTGGAAGAGAAAAAGCTCCTGCTGCTCTTTGCAGAAAAGTTGCTAAGGCGTCAAATCCTGGAGAAATTAAGATTTGGGGTGATGGGAGACAGACAAGATCTTTTCTATATATCGAGGACTGCCTAAGAGGAACTATAATGCTTATGGAAAGTGATTATGATAAACCCTTAAACATAGGCTCAGATAGATTGGTAACCATAAATGAACTTTCTGATATTATCATAAAAATTTCTGGAAAAAAGATTGAGAAAAAATATAATCTTTCCGCTCCTCAAGGTGTAAGGGGGAGAAATGCTGATTTAACCTTGGTCAAGAAAACTTTAGGCTGGGAACCCGAGGTCAGCTTAGAAGAAGGGCTTGAGAAAACTTATAGATGGATTGAAAAACGGGTTAAAAAGACTGATTAAAATTTTAGGAGAAGAGGTATGGGCTTAAACCTTTCAGTGATTGGCTTGGGCAAGCTTGGTATGTGTACAGCGGCATGTTTTGCTTATAAAGGGTGTAAGGTAACAGGTATTGATATTAACAAGAGCTTAGTAGATAGTATTAATGATAGAAAGGCTCCTATTGTGGAGCCAAGACTTCAGGAGTTGATAACTGCTTCTAAGGAAAGACTGAAAGCCACTCAAGACTATGGAGAGGTAGTTCGGAGTTCAGATATTACCTTTTTGGTTGTACCTACGCCAAGCAGAGAAGATGGGCATTTTTCAGATAAATTTCTAAGGGATGCTTTAACGCATCTTTCTCAGGCATTTAAAAAACTTAACAAAAAATATCATCTTTTTGTAATCACATCCACAGTCTCACCCGGAACTACTGAAGATCTTATTCCATTGATAGAGACTGTTTCAGGAAAGAAATTAAACAAAGATTTTGGAGTATGTTATAATCCTGAGTTTATTGCTCTTGGTAGCGTCATAAATGATTTTTTAAATCCAGATATGGTATTAATAGGAGAAAGTGATAAATGCGCAGGAGATATACTTGAGACAATTTACAAGGAAGTTTGCGAGAACAATCCTTACATAGCAAGAATGTCAATTACAAGTGCTGAGATTACAAAAATAAGTCTTAATTCCTATGTCACGATGAAAATTAGCTTTGCCAATACCCTAGCAAATATCTGTGAAAAAATTCCTGAAGCAGATGTCGATATCATCACAAAGGCCTTAGGAGCAGATAGAAGAATTGCACCTTATTATCTTAAAGGTGGACTTGCTTATGGAGGCCCATGTTTCCCAAGAGACAACCGTGCCTTTGTTGCCTTTGCTAAGAAGTATGGGCAAAAGGCCAGGTTAGCTGAGGCAACAGACGAGGTGAACCATTATCAGATAAAGCACTTAATAGATTTAGTTTTGAAATATCTTCCTCACGATAAAAGGGTTTCTATACTTGGACTTTCCTACAAGCCGAATACCCCTGTAATAGAGGAATCACCAGCAGTTAAAATAATTGAAGAACTCTTAAAAAAAAATTTAGAAATAGCAGTTTATGATCCATTAGCAATTAGTAATGCGAAGGCATACTTTGGCGGCAATATCCTTTACTCCCCATCTATAAAGGATTGTATTTCCTACTCATCTTTGTGGATAATTACAACTCAGGAAGATAAATTTAAGCATATAGATGGAAGTTATGTCTTTTATAATCCCACTACCATAATTGACTGTTGGAGAATAATTGAACCAGAGAAATTTAAAAACAAATTAGTGAAGTATATTACCTTGGGAAAAGTCAATAAATAATCAAAGCTTATTTAGCAGCTGTGATGCAATGTTAACTTTGTTCTCAATTCCGAAGCCCTTTCGCGGACATATTGCAACTATCCAGAAGAATGCAATTAAGAGTTGGACGCTGCTCCGTCCCGAGTGCGAAATTATTCTATTTGGAGATGATGGGGGCACGGCGGAGGTAGCGAAAGAATTCGGAGTGCGTCACATTCCGGAGGTGGCCCGCAATGAGTTTGGTACACCCCTTGTTAACGATCTCTTTGTTAAAGCTCAAACAATGACAACCAATAATCTTCTCTGTTACGTAAACGCTGACATCATCTTGATGAGCGACTTTTTGCCAGCTGTCCAG
Source organism: Candidatus Aerophobota bacterium (assembly GCA_030615365.1). Next base: position 22,561 of record JAUWZM010000001.1, read on the forward strand.
CGTGTGAAAAAAAAACGGCGATTTCTGCTTGTTGGGCAGCGCTGGGACATTGATTTAGACAAGCCATGGGATTTTGAGCAACCTGACTGGGAGGAGCGTCTCCAAGCTTATGTGACAAAGACTGGTAAATTACATACAAGGGGGGGCGTCGACTATTTCGTTTTCCCTCGCGGTCTGTATTATAAGATTCCTCCCTTTGCTATTGGACGTACTACGTGGGACAACTGGCTGATTTATAAGGCTCGTTCTCTTGGCGTGCCGGTGATTGATGCCATTGGCTCCGTCACGGCTGTCCACCAGAACCATGATTACGCTCACTGTTCCGGAGGTGAAATAGGTGCATGGAAAGGGCCTGAGGCAAAGCATAACCTGGAAATCGCCGGAGGTTATAAATGTGCTTTTGCTTTACAGGATGCAACCCACCTCCTAACATCAAAAAAACCAAAGCTGGATTTGAGCCGGCGTTGGCTTTCACGGCATTTATATACTCTGTCTATTCTTTTTCCCCATTTGCGTCCTGTAGTAATGTTAATTAGGGCACTGATAAGGATTTCAAGACCTGTAAGGTTAGCATTGGGGCTTATAGAAAATTCAACAAGGTGTAAGAGGCAATGAGAGTAAAGAATTGTAATATTTCAGAGTTTATAGGAGAAAATGGAATGGAGAAGTGTCCTTTGTATAGCGAATAAGAAAGAAGGATATACTATCTACAGTGTGAGCTTAGGCTTCGGTATAGTTGTAGTAAGAAATGTACCTGCTAATATATGTAGTCATTGCGAACACTATGACTTTGTCAAGTAGTTTTTAGATACATAGGATGTATTGATTTATATTCTTTGATATAACAGGTATTATCACGTATAGTAGCACAGGCAACTTTAAGTAGTTTATTTGCGATATTATTTAATACTAAAGCCTTTGCCTTACCTTCGGCTACTTTACGTAAATAATAGCGCCTGAACGTGATATCATGCGTTGCAATAGATTGTGCGGCAAGCCGCAATAGCTTACGGATATACCGGGGCCCAAAATGGCGAATTCTTGGTCTTTTGACTATTGAGGTACCACTTTGATGTTGATAAGGCACTATGCCAATAAAGGCTGCCAATTTCTTGTAGTTACTTATCTGCTTAAAGTTATTGGTAATTGCTATAAGATTAGCAGCTAAAAGCATTCCGCAGCCTGGTATGCTTTTAAGATTATTCATCTTTTGAGATATTGCTGGATCTTGTTTCATCATTTTAGAAAGCTCTTGGTCAATTCTGGCAATCTGTTTTTTAATCTGGGTAAGGGTCTCCTGATGAGCTTCTTTGATTAACGCAACCTGTACCATCTGCCGTGAGTAGGCGTGCATGGCGTTTTTAAGGGCAACTTTTTGCTTGGTAAACTGCTCACGTGCTGTAAGCAGCTGTCTGATCTTTTCGATGATCTCTTCTTTAGGCTGCCAGAATTTAAGCTCATCATTGTACCGGTAAGCGTATTCAGCGATTTGTCTACTATCCAGGGCATCTGTCTTATGGCCTACCGGGTCAAAGGCACGTTTTACCTTAAGAGGTGGCTCAACACTGACCTTAACAGCCACAAGAGGTTAGGTAATAGGCAACCGCTTCAGAGTAAACACCCGTTGCTTCCATGCAGACGAGGGAGTTTGTTTTGTCTATATGATGTTCTTTGAGCCATGATACTAGCATGCTAAAGCCCTCTGGACTGTTTTTAATTGATTCTTTGGTCATAATTGGTTTTTCAGGGGCCTGGTATATGCTGGCTGCAAAATCATAAGCCGCTATATCAAGCCCGATAAAAAATGTGTTCTTTGCCATGGTGGGACTCCTTTCTTTTTTTGTGCCGAATAAACGATGATATGAGCTGGCTCCATTAATAATCGCTTTCATAGCGACGGAAACACTATCTAGTAGTTTGTTACATAAATGCAGTAAATAATATTGTCTTTTTGAATATTTGTGCTATACTCCTTTTAGAAAGCGTAAATTCTCTAAAAGGAGGAAAATATGGCACGAAAAGCTCGAGAAGTTATTTTATCAGAAAAAGAAAGAGCAAATCTTGAGAAGCGAACCCATAAGGAAACCGAAGAACAGAGAATGATACCTCGATTAAAAATTGTCCTTCTTGCTTCTAAGGGCCTTGAGACTAAGGAGATAGCAGAAAGATTAGGCATAAGTCAGAAAACTGTATCAAAGTGGCGAGGTAGATATACTCAAGAAGGCTTAGATGGACTAAGAGATAGCCAAAGACCGGGTAAACCCTGGAAGTTCTCCTCGGAGGATAGGCTAAGTATTATCACCACAGCTTGCAAGCCTCCTAAGATTAATACTCACTGGTCAGTAAGGGATCTACAAAAGGAAGTAAGTAAAAAGATCTCCCAAAGTATAAGTCATGTGACAATACACAGAATATTAAAATTAACGGATCTGAAGCCTCATCAGTATGAGATGTGGTTAAATAGCCAGGATCCAGAATTTGAGGCTAAACAAGCTGAAATCATCGGCCTATACATGAATCCTCCAGAAAATGCCCTTGTTCTCTCCGTAGATGAGAAAACTGGAATGCAAGCGTTAGGGCGAAAGTATCCTAATAAGCCAATGGTACCTGGCTATCCAGAGAAAGTTGAATCTCACTATGTACGATATGGGACAAAATCCTTAATAGCTGCCTTAGCTGTGCATAAAGGAGAAGTTATGGGAAAATGTTACGATCGTCACCGCCACGAGGAGTTCATTGATTTCTTAAAAGAAATTGAGAAAGCCTATCCAGACAAAGAATTACATCTTATTGTTGATAACTTAAGCGTCCATAAGCATAAAGATGTCAAAAAATATCTTGAGAAAAGAGAGGGAAGAATAAAGTTTCACTTCACCCCCACTCATGCCTCTTGGTTGAATCAAATTGAGCTGTGGTTTAGTATACTCTCACGTAAGGTTCTAAAGCGCGGTATTTTTGCCTCCTGTGAGGATCTTGTGGAAACAGTAATGAAATTTATCAAAGAATACAGTCAAGAGGCTAAACCATTCAAGTGGACATACACAGGTGATCCCCTTAAGATATAATTTACCGTATTTAAGAAACTATCCACTAGGATACTATTAGAAGAATGAAGATATTGCATATTGGGTGGGGATACCAACCTTTTAGAGGCGGTGGCTTAATTGAATATGCCGAAGACTTGATGGAAGCTCTTAGCCAAAGGGGCCATGACGTTCATTATTTCTTTGCTGGCCGATATGATTTTAAATTTTTCCCTTACGTTAAGAAATGGAAACGAAATGGGGTCTTTATGCATGAATTGATGGATGGGCCCAATGTGCACGAAGGCTCACTTGGAACACAAAAACCACTACATGATATATCTGAAAAAATATCCGAGAAGATTTACAGGAAAGTATTGTATGAGGTTAATCCTGATTTAGTTCATATTCAAGAATTACCTTGTTTAACTGCTAATATTATAAATATCACCAAAGAGTTCAATAAACCAATAATCTTTAGCTTAGGCGATTACTGGACACTTTGTCCTACGCTAGAACTTCTTGACAGCGAGAACAAGTTATGTCTTTGTTTTTGGGACGGGAGCCGGTGTATCCGCTGTAATCGCAATGCTTCAAAAAGTTATTTTGAATATAAGACTAAAATTAGAATAAAATATAGTTCCATTAGGATAATTATGAAAAGATTCCCTGTACTTTATGAGTTTTCTAAAAAACTTTATCATAAATTTAGATATGTAAAAAAACAAGTTGAGCAAGGGAGGAAAAAGATATTCAAAACTACAACATTGAAAAGCAATAGATTTGCTAATGAATTTAAACAGAGGCGAGTTGCATTTATTGAAGCTTTAAACAAAGTCGATTTAATACATGCAAAATCCCATAGGGTAGAGGAAATATTTAGATTTTATGGTGTAACTGGCAGAAATATGCTTACTCTTAACCATACGCATAAAGGAATAGCTTGGATTAAGCCCCTTAAAAAATCTGTTAGGTATCCCATAGTTTTTGGATATCTAGGCGGACTAAATGAACCTAAAGGTGCCCATACATTACTTCAAGCATTTTCTAATTTCGACAAGGCAAAAGCGAGGTTGATTTTGTATGGCAGTGGTTCACGTGAATTTATAACAAGGAGAAAGCTAGCTAATAATTCTAACATTGAATTTCGTGGAAAATATAAGCGTATCAAATTAAATGATATCTTAAAGGAGATAGACGTTGGAGTGATTCCTTCGATATGGGAAGAGGCATACGGACTTGTTGGAAATGAGTTTTTAGCTGCAAAAATACCCATCATTGGAAGTAGAATTGGTGGTATCCCAGATTATGTTGAGGATGGCGTAAATGGCTTTCTTTTCAAAGCAGGGGATGTCGAAGAGTTAAAGAGAAAAATTCAATTATTTATAGATGACCCTAATCTGATAGAGAAATTTAAGAGGAATATAAAGCCGGTGAAAACAATGGAAGAGCATGTTGTTGAGATCGAAGATTTATATCGAGATTTATTAACGGCAAATGAATGATCTAAGAAGGAGCTATCCATGGGCAGAAAAACGATCATATTAGGCGCCGGGATGACCGGCTTGGCAGCGGGCGTAGCATCAGGTTTTTCTGTATTCGAAGCAGGAGACAGACCAGGCGGCATTTGCTCTTCTTATTATATGAGACCACACAGTGTAGAGAGGTTGAAAGAATCCGACAGAGAGAATAATACCTATCGTTTTGAACTTGGGGGTGGCCATTGGATTTTTGGTGGCGACGATAAAATCTTAAATTTCATAAATTCTTTATCACCAACAAAAGTTTATGAAAGGAAATCAGCAGTGTATTTTCCTGATTTAGATTTATATGTACCTTATACACTTCAAAACCATCTTTTCTATCTACCAGAAGAAATAAGAAAAAAAGTTTTAAGGGAAATTATAAAAAGTGAAAATAAAGCAGTTTCTATTTTGGCTGATTGGTTAGAATTAAACTTTGGAAAAACTTTGTGTGAGTTATTTTTCTTTCCTTTTCATGAACTTTATACCGCAGGATTATACACAGAAATTGCTCCTCAAGATAAATTTAAAACTCCTGTTAATAAAGATTTAATCTTAAAAGGTGCAAAAGGAAAAACTTCACCAGTGGGTTATAATGCTACATTTGTTTATCCTGAAAAGGGACTCAATGATTTAATAAGGAAAATGTCAAAAAAGTGTAAAATTAATTATAATAAAAAAGTTATAAAGATAAATTCAAAGGAAAAAGAAATTATATTTGAAGATGGGAATGGTGTAAAATACGAAAAAATTATTTCAACACTACCTTTAAATAAAGTTATAGAAATGACAGGAATAGAAATTGATGAAAAGTCAGCTCCTTTCACATCTGTTTTGGTAATAAATATCGGTGCAAAGAAAGGTAAGAAATGCCCTGATTATCACTGGATTTATATCCCCAAAAGTAAGGCAGGTTTTCATAGAGTAGGGTTTTATAGCAATGTAGATAATTCATTTTTGCCCGAATCTCTGAGAAAGAATAATGATATAGTAAGCGTATATATAGAAAAAGCGTATTTAGGAGGAAGTAGACCCAAAAATGAAGCCATAAGGAAATTATGCAATGATATTGTTAGGGAGCTCCATGACTGGGAATTTATAACCCAACCTGAAGTTGTAGACCTTACATGGATTGATGTCGCCTATACTTGGTCATATCCTAATTCTAAATGGAAGCAAAAGGCAATAGAATTGCTAACGCAAAATGGCATTTATCAAATTGGCCGATATGGTGTATGGGAATTTCAAGGGATAGCAAAATCCATAAAGGATGGATTGGAGATTAAATATGGAAGATAAAAAAGAAATGGAGACAGTTTGTGCCGTTGTAGTTACATATAATCGTAAAAACCCATTAGGCGAATGCCTGGATACCTTATTATCCCAGACAAGACCTTTAGATTCAATTATCATCATTGACAATGCCAGTACTGATGGAACTGAAAAATTCCTAAAGAAAAGCTACCTCAATAATCCGGTTTTTGATTATGTTTTGCTCCCAGAAAATACAGGTGGTGCTGGAGGATTTTATGAAGGGGTAAAGCGCTGTTATGAAAAAGGCTATGACTGGCTGTGGTTGATGGACGATGATATAAAATTAGATTTATCCGCCCTTGCAAACCTAATAGATGCTTATGGAAAAATCAGCACTCTTGCTGTCTTTAATTCATTGATTATGTGTGAAAACAGGGAACAACTTTCCTTTGGCTTATATGATATTGGAACAGGCGAAGCTGTTTATAATTATCGACGAGTTTGTGAGATAGATAAAACTTATAATTATAACGGAATAATAGATTCAACCGCACCTGGCTTTTTTAATGGTACCTTAATACCACGAGGGATTATTGAGCGAGTAGGTTATCCCCAAAAAGAACTATTTATTTGGGGTGACGAAAAAGAGTATGTGAGAAGAATCCATGCGAAGGGATTTAAGACATTTATTGTACTGAGTAGTATCGCAATTCATCCCAGAGGCACCTACGCTAAGTATAAAATCTTCGGGCGACAATTCAAAGCGCCAGTGGGTCCTCCCTGGAAAAAGTATTATCAAATCAGGAATGAAATTTATCTCACTAAGAAGGATAAAGGTATAATATTTATTTTAAAACATATACACAAACTCTGCATGAGAATACTCTTAGAAGCAGTTTTAACAAGCGATTTCAAGCTATTAAGATGTAAGTTATACACATTAGCACTGATAGATGGGATTTTTAGTAGACTTGGCAAAAGAGTTGATCCTGGCTTGTTCGATAAACGATTTCTGAGTAGTATCAAGGCAAAAAATTTCGACAGCACCAAAAGCAAAGCAATGAAAATTCTTTATCTAGGTCATATTTCTGAGAATTTTATCTCTGGAGGGGCAAGACAAATTTCAGAAGTCCTGAAATATCTACGCAAAGCAAATGTTGAAGTAAAATTTCTATCGATGCACGAAGTATCGGGGGGATTAATTAAAGAAAATTTTTTATTGGGTAATCTTTGGTTTTACTGGCACCTTATCAAGATGAATAAAGATAATTTGATTATTCTAGAGGACTATTCGCTACGATTTTACTTTTTCATTTTGAATTGGCTTGTTCGAGCGACAATGAAAGTAAAGATAGTTGGTTTAGTTCAAGCCTTCTATTTTAGTTGTCGGAAATCACTCATTAAAAATGCCATTGATAAGGTAGTGAGTATTCTATTTTTAAAGCCAATGGATATGATGTTTACAAGTGGCCAATCAGCGGCAGCTGAACTAATAAAGATGGGGATTTCTTCTAGTAAGATACGAAATGTTTACCCAGTATTGCGAAACAAATTCATCCAAAACCACAATAAAGCACAACCTAAATCTTGTAAAAACAGCATCACACATTTGCTGTTTGTGGGTAGATTACACCCTACAAAAGGCTTAGAATACTTATTTGAGGCTATTCAAATTTTAAAAAATGAGAATTTGAGACTGACGATTGTTGGTGATACCACTCATGTACCACAATATACTAGGAAAATTAATGACAGAATAAAATTACTCGGAATAACGGATCGAGTAAACTTTCTTGGGCAAATTAAAGACCTTGATGAGTTAATTGGAGTATACAAAATAGCGGATATATTTGTTTTACCTTCCCTTTGGGACACCTCTCCTATAGCAGTTGTGGAAGCGATGTGTTTTGGGTTGCCCATTGTAGCGACCAGAGTAGGAGGAATTCCTGAATGGGTTGAAGATGGTGTGAATGGCATCTTGGTTCCCCCTAAAAATCCTCACGCCTTGGCGCATGCTATCCTTAAGGTCATTCAGACTCCCTCTTTGAGGAAAAGTATGGGACAGAGGGCTTTTGAAAAGTCCCTCCAGTTTAGAAGTAGAACATGGGAGGATGTGGGAAAAGAATATTATCACATTCTTTCTGAACTGTGGTGCGGAGGGTAATAAAAATATGCTTCTTAAACATATTCCGTGCAGTTTGTGTGGTAGCAATGACATTCGTCCGCTTGGTAAGCCAGTAGTATCTAAAAAGATGATTGAGATGAATGATGAGGCTTTAAATACCATTGTAGTTAAGTGTAATCGATGTGGATTTTATTATACAGATCCCATGCCTTTTTTTGAAAAAAAAGATATCTATAATTTTTATGATGATGAGTATTTTATTTCCACAAGTGAGGGGTTCAAGCAAAGGAGAGTTCAGGTAGATCTCCCAAGACGTTTAAATGCCATTGAGCAATATAGTTCATCTAAAATACAGGGGTTCCTTGAAGTTGGTTGTGGGTTAGGACTTGCCCTGGAGGAAGAGGTAGAGGAGACTTTAACTTGTTATCATTTTCCCTCGTCCCATAGGAGAAGAATTAGAACAACTAACTCTTTAGAGAGATTCAATGAGGAAATTAGAAGAAGAACAAGAGTAATACGAATCTTTCCCAATGAAGCATCCTGTCTTCGTCTTATCTGTGCTTTGTGTATAGAAAAGAGTGAGGAGTGGCTAACAGGAAAAAGATATCTCAAGATGAATGAATTGTACGAAGGAGAAAATCAAATCACCAGAGTAGATGTGAAGGATGTTCTGGTAAGAGCTTAATTACACTCTTACCCTAAAAAAAGTTTCTCACTTTTCAAAGATCAAGAACAACAAAAGTTCTTCATGGAGGTACTATGGAATAACTTTGCCTTTTTAAGGACAAATTACCAAATTTTCAAGGAAGAAGATTTTATCTACAGACTAATAATTTTTAAAAATCACTTTTGTGAATAATTCCTTCATCTTGGAGGAAATTTACAGAAAATTCTGGACTTGACTGCCGTATATTTAGACAGTGTTTTAGAACACACTCCGTATCCCAGAAAGATGCTTAAAGAAATTCATAGGATATTAAGACTGAACGGTCTTGCATACGTGGTCGTGCCAAATGAAAATTCATTGATTAATGAATTCAGGACATACCTCTTTAGGATTATAGGCTCGAAAGTATGTCGCAAATTAAGTCCTTTACATTCCCCATATCATATAATAGGTTTTACTAAGAATACATTGGAGAGATTGTGTAGAAGTAGCGGCTTTGATATTAAATTCATTAAAATCAGTTTTGGAACTGATGAATGGCGGAAAAGAAACTATAAAATAGAGAACATTTCTTCTTTAATAGTCCAATCGGTTTATTATCCCATCTATCTCCTTGGCGAGATAACTAAAAATGGTACCACTATCGAGGCACTAATATCCGCCAATAAATGTTGAGCTGAAGGACATATTTTGGGAAAAATCTTTAAAAAATTAATGCTTTATATTTTTTACTGTCTTGGAATTTATCGTATTTTTAGATTTTTAAATAAAGATAAAGTTGTAATTCTTTCTTACCATGGAATTACTGAAAACCGTAGGCAAAAAGGGATAGAAAATTGTCAGGGCAACCATTTGCAAATAGAGAAATTTAGAAAACAAATTAAATATTTATCAAAAGTCTATAATTTTATTTCTTTAGATAATTTTGTGGAGGCAGTAGTAAAACGTAAAAAACTACCTCATTATTCCGTTGTTATTACAATGGATGATGGTTATAGGAATAACTATACAAATGCCTTCCCAATTCTACAAAGATATAATATCCCGGCGACGATATTTTTGGCCACCAATCTGGTTGGAACAGAAAAGCTGTTCTGGAATGACCTGGTAGAACATGCCTTTAATTATAGTGATAAGAAAATAGTTGAAATTGACATAGGTGGAGTTGAATATACTTTCGATTTAAACGGAGTTAAAGAGAAAATGGATGCAGAAAGAAGAATTCGGAAGTTGCTAAAAAGTCTTCCCAGTGAGGAAGAAAAGAACAAGGTTCTTGGGCTTGTAATTGAAAAATTAGGATCTAATTTAGGACATTTTCCAAATGATTACAAATGCTTAGATTGGGATGAGGTAAAGCAAATGCGCAAAGCAGGTGTTACTTTTGGCTCTCATACAGATAATCATCTAATTTTAACTAAGATACCGATCGATCAAGCAAAAAAGGAAATTAAAAATTCTAAAGAAAAAATAGAAAGACACCTTAAGAAAGAAATTAAAACATTCTGCTATCCAAACGGAGGCAGAGAAGATTTTAATGAAGAAATTAAAACCATGCTTAAAAATATGAATTTTTCCTGCGCCCTTTCATTAATCTATGGCTTAAACAGTCTTAATTCAGATTTATTTGAGTTGAGAAGAGTAGGGGTGAATAATAATGACCATCCCTTGCGTTTTATAGCTGATTTGTCTGGCTTTACGGTATTCTACCAGAAAATGAGGAGAAAAATCAGATCCGGGAACAAATCAAAATCTATCAATAGATATTATCAAAAAGAGAAAAGAAATTATGGCGAATAATTGGGTTATAAAAAAACCGACAAGAAAAGATATACCTAAAATAGCGGAGTTTATGACTTTTGTGCTTGGAAGCAATAAATTATTTAACCACACAAAAGAATTTTATAATTGGAAATATTTTCAGAACCCCGCAGGAAATGCCAGCGTGAGAATAGCAGTTCGTAATGAAGACGTTATTGGAATTGTGGCTGCCACCTATAGAAAGACAAAACTAAATAATAACATAATTTTATCCGCAGAACTGGGGGATCTTTTTACTCATCCAAATTATAGAAGGCAGGGAGTGTTTACCAATCTATGCTATGAAGTGATTGATGAAATAGAGCAAAAAGGAGTCGAACTTATCTATGTAAGACCCAATCAGAATTCATATCTTATTCTTGTAAGGAAAATGGGTTTCCGGGAACTCTTTAATCTGAAGGCTTTTTTGTACCCTTTGGATATAAATAAGATTTTAAGGAACAGAGTTAAAAATAACCTGTTATTTTCGGCTATCTCTCCTATTGTGAGAATTATTTCAAAAGCAATTTTTAAAGATATTGATTCTCAAATAGAAAGCAATTTCAACATTGTTAAAACATTGATTCTTGATGAAGATGTATATCAATTATGGCAAAGAGTTTCTAAAGATTTTGATATAGCTACTGTTAGGGATAAAGAATATCTTAAATGGCGATATATTAAAAGCCCACATAATTTTACCTTTTACAGGGCAATAAAAAACAAGGTTTCTATAGGCTATGTTGTGGTTGCCGAGGATAATTTTAAAAGAGGTCATATAGTCGATCTCTTATCCGACGATAGAGAAAAAGGACTAACAGAAAGTTTAATTATCAAGGCGTTAACACATTTTAGAGAAAGGGGTTCATATTTGGCATATACCTGGGTGATTAAAAATACATATCCGGCTAATAATGTTTTTTTGACTGGACTAAAGAAGATAGGATTTAGGTCTTTTGGGAAAGATTTGCATTTTGTAGTTCGAACTAGTTTGTTTGATGTTCAGAATCCCACATATAGATTGTTTTTTAGACTGGGTGACCTGGATGGAATATAGTTTAAAAGAAAAAAAACAAAAAGATTCTATACTTAAACATTTTGAAGGAAGTGCGGTTGTCTATTCCAAAAATAGGGAACAGGATTATTCCTTTATAGTTCAAAAAAGGATTGTTTTAAGTTTACTTCCAGAGATAAGTGGTCGGATTTTAGATATCGGCTGCGGCGGAGGTTATATGGCTCCTGATTTACTTCGGAAGGGATTCAAAGTATATGGTTTAGATCGCTCTAAAAAAATGATCTCATTAGCTCAAGATAGGGTAAGGAAGGCTGGATTTAATTCAAATGCCTATTTTTTGGTTGGAGATACAGAAAATTTGCCTTTCCCCTCGACTTGGTTTGACGTCATAATTTATATGGGGGTTATGGAATATCTATCAGACAATACCATAACTCTTCAAGAAATGCATCGGGTATTGAAGCCAAATGGAATAGTAATAATTACCACCCCTTCCATGATCTCTCCTCACTGCTTGCTGCACAGCACACTTTCCTTTACATATGGCCATATAAGGTCTCTATTGGGACTGAAAGATTTAACTATCTACAAAGTAAAATATACTATTCCATGGCGCTTTGAAAAAACGATGACCAAAATTGGTTTTCAAAAGATAGAATCTCAATATTGTAATTTTGTTTTTTATCCTTTGGACAAATTTTTCCCCAGATTTTCCATTGCTTTAAGCAAAAAAATGGAAAGATTTTCCCGCTCAAAGAGATTAGGTTGGCTGGGGAGGCAATATATTCTTAAGGTGAGAAAATCTCAAGAACTTGGAGAACATTAAAATGTTAATTCTATTCGACATAATTATAGTAATAGTCACACTTACGATAACATTTAAATTATTTTCTAATTCACTAATCAATAAAATAGATGACAGAGAGAGAAATATCCTGCTCTGGATAGGGATTTTTGGCACTTTCTTTAAATTATGTATAATTGCAGTTTGGTTTTGGCAGGTTAAAGTTGCTACTGATAATATATGGTTGGATACATATTCTTACAATTGGGGAGGACGGTATTTGGCTGAAAATATCCGTCAATGGGTTTTCTATCCGGCTAACTTCAACGAATTAACAAAAGGAAGTCCAGGTTATTACTATTTTGTTGGACTTATATATGCTCTATTTGGCTATAATCAATGGATGGTAAGCATTTTTAATAATTTGGCGGGTGTTTGGTTAGCTATGATTACATATCATATTACAAGCCAAATTTTTGGGCATAAGACTGGTAAATATGCATTTATCTTTACCCTCTTTTTCCCTCTTTTCATTTATTGGGGCTATTTTATTCTCAAGGAGTTACTGGTTGTACTTCTTGTGGTTGCAATTCTATGGTGTGTTGTTCAATTTACCGAAGAGAAAGTTACAAAAGGAAGTATATTCATATTTCTCTTTTCTTTATGGATTTTGCTTCTCATTAGACCACAATACACCATTGTCTTATTATTTATATCTTTTTTCCACATGATTATTTGCCGGAGGTCTAATATCAGATTTAGAAATATAATTCTTAGTATGTGTTTATTGTTCTTATTTATACCTGTTATATATCTCACCCAACCCAGAGGAATGCCGGGGCTTTCTGCACTTCAAGCACCTATTATGTTTACATCTACTTATCATACTGATGTTCCCGATCTTTTTTTGGGTTGCAGCCTTAAAGACCCTGTTGGTATATGGGGTAGGATTTTGGCTCATCCTATGAGTTTCATACGACATAGCTTAGAGAGTATATTTAGGACATTTTGGATTTCGACCGAATTGTACTCTCGTCATGGGCCACATTTCTATCAGGCCTTGATTGATTTAAGCGGAATTTACATGATTCCTTTAATGCCTTTAGCTATCTGGGGTGGGGTACACTCTTGGCGTTACAAAAAAAATGAGACTTTTATTTTTCTTACTTTTATGGCGATAATGGTGATCGGAGTGATATTCAGTGGCTATCCTGGACGTGTAAGTCTGTCGATAATGCCCATTGTTTTTATGTTTTCAGGTGTAGGCTGCGCTCATTTTAAAGAGATGAAATTATTTTATATTCTTTCTATTTTAATGTTTAATCTCCTAATCGCAGCGAATGTAACTATGTATGAGGGTTTTATTGTTGCCCTCCCTTTAGCTATTTTGACCATTTTGGGGGTATCCATAGGGTTAATCCGATATAGGAAGTAAAGAGTCTTTTCAATTTCGGGGCAGAACCTGGAAGAATGTGGGCAGAGAATATTATCATATCCTTTTATAGAGTTATAGAGAAATCCAAAAGTTTGCTATGAAGGTAATTAATATAGTTGGTGCTAGGCCTAACTTTATGAAGATTGCTCCTATTGTAGAGGAAATGAACAAATACCCGGATAAGATTTCCCAAATACTGTTGCATACTGGACAGCACTATGATAATACTATGTCTCAGCTCTTTTTCCAGGATCTTGGCATTACGCAACCTGATGTCTACCTGGGGGTAGGCTCGAGGAGTCATGCTGAACAAACTGCTAGGATAATGGTGAAATTCGAAAAGGTTTGCATCCGTGAGATGCCCGATTTAATCTTGGTAGTAGGAGATGTGAACTCAACTTTAGCTTGTAGTATCATTGCAGCTAAGCTTTGCATTGCTATTGCTCATGTTGAGGCGGGCTTGAGAAGTTTTGATCGGACTATGCCTGAGGAGATTAACAGGTTGGTTACCGATGCCCTGTCTGAGTATCTCTTTACCTCTTGTGAAGATGCCAATGAGAATCTCATGAGAGAAGGAATTCCTAAAGAGAAGATCTATTTTGTAGGTAATGTGATGATCGACACTCTCTTGAAATATCGTGAAGAATCCAATAGGTCAAGGATTTTTGAAAAATTGGGTTTAAACAAGAATTCACGAGCAAAGCCATATGCTTTGCTTACTCTTCACAGGCCGAGCAATGTTGATGATAGGAAGGTATTTAGAAATATTCTTGAGGTGTTACGAGTAATCTCAAGAGAGATACCGATTATATTTCCTGCTCACCCAAGAACTAAAAAGCAGATTAAACTCTTTGGCTACGAAAAATACTTCAGCTTTATGGATTTAAACTCAATGAACTCTATTGGCCTAAAAAACTCGATAAACTTATTAGATCCCCTTTCGTACTTGGAGTTCCTGAATCTAATATCCAATGCTAAGATAGTGCTCACCGATTCGGGTGGAATTCAAGAAGAAACAACCGTCTTAGGGATACCATGCCTCACTTTACGTGAGAATACCGAAAGACCAGTCACGGTTAGACAGGGAACAAATATAATAGTTGGAACTAATAAGGAAAGAATAATCACTGAAACTTTCAAAATTTTAAACGGGCAGTACAAGATAGGCAGCGTACCCCCTCTTTGGGATGGAAAAGCTGCTCAAAGAATCGTAAGGGTTTTGTTTGAGTCCTCATAGAAGAATAGACTATGAAAGTATGTATGATCGTAAATACTAATTTTATTTATGATAGGAGGGTACGAAAGGAGGCAAAAAGTTTGATAAATACTGGTTACCAGGTAAGTGTAATTGCTTCCAGAGGCCTTGAACCTAAAGAAGTAATCAGCTCGTCAATTAAGCCTTCTCATTTAGATAGATCTTCACGTTTGCAGATTTTAGAAATTGGTGAGGTTCGGTTGATTCAAGTGTCAATAGGCCAAAGATTCAACAGCAAAATTGAATGGATTAAGCATAGTATAAACCTGATAAAATGCTATCTTCCCTCTTTTCTTATGTTTCTTTATGCTGCTATAAAAGAAAAAGCACAGATTTATCACTGTCATGATATAGATACTTTATTAATTGGCTATATTGCTTCAAGGGTTAATCATGCCAAACTTGTTTATGATTGCCATGACCGCTATGATGAGATTAAGGCAGGTGGAACATTTATAAAAGCTTTCAGGGTAGGCTGGCGGCTTATGGAGCGAGCTTTAATTCATAAGGCTGATGGAGTGATTACGGTTTGTGATTCGTTCGCTGAGATTCTTTCTCAAAGATATAACATTACTTATCCTTTAATATTATACAATTGCCCATACTTTCATCCTTGGAAGAAGACGTCAAAGCTTCGAGATCGGTACAACATTCAGCCGGAGGACAAAATAGTTCTGTATTTTGGAGCAGTATTCGTAGACAGGGGTGTAGAGCTACTAATCGAAAGTTCCCAGTATTTTCTTCCTGGGACTAAATTAGTGTTGTTAGGGCCAGCCTCTGACGATTACCGTCCTCGGTTGGAAGGAAAAATTGCAGCTTTGCCTAACCCAGATAGGGTCATTTGGGCTGGATATATACCTATGAAGGAAGTTCCTGATTATCTCATGTCAGCAGATATTTCAACTGTACCCTACAATATTCTGAGCTCAGCGTATGACACTTTACCTAATAAATTCTTTGAAACGATGATGGCAGGTCTTCCCATAGTGACCAGCAATTTGCCTGCAATGAAAAGGGTTATAGAAGAAACTAATTGTGGTATGCTAGTGAAGAAAACCACCCCCGAGACTTTTGCTGAGGCTATCAATACGATAATCAGTGATACGAATTTAATGAAACGTATGGGTGCAAATTCAAGGCGTGCTGCTGAGAAAAAGTACAATTGGGAGAATCAGTCTAAAAAAATAATTGAGTTATATAAGCAATTTAAGGAGACCTAGATTGAGTGAGAAGCCATATTACCTTGCAATTCAAGATGTTTCAGATTTTCTTAGGTATTATGAGAGAATTTATACAAATGACTACCATTCTAGGAAAGCTTCCATCATTAACTCATTGATCCCTAGTAGTATTATGGGGGGAAGCGTTCTAGACCTGGGTTATGGGGGTGGCTTTTATTCATCGCTTATAGCGAAGAAAGGCATAAAAAGTATTATTGCTCTTGATTCTTCTTTTTTGTGTGTTGAGGCTACGAAGGTAAATTTGCTCAGAAATGTTAGAAATACTAATGTGGACATTAGTGTTATTTTAGGACAAGCAACACAGCTTCCACTACCCAACTACTGTTTTGATTTAGTCTTATGCATAGATCTTATCGAACACGTTACAAAAGACGATCTATTGGTACATGAAATAAGTAGAGTTTTAAAGCCTGGAGGGAAACTTCTAATTGCTACCCAGAATTCATCTTCGATTAATTATCTTTTGGGGAGCTTTGTTCAACGCCTGATTTTGAAAAATCAAGGATGGATGGGTTGGGATTGCACACATGTTCGATTTTACAATTTTAAGCGGCTTTCTCGCCTATTAAAGAGTGAAGGTTTAGAGCCAATCAAAGTTGCTGGTACTTACTTCATTCCATATTTGGTTGCGAATAGAGTTCAACGCTTGAGCAGAAACCTATCTAAAGCATTATATTTTATGCTAAGGAAGTTCAATGATGTACTCGAAAGATGGGAAGGTAATACCTTGAATAAATACGGATGGGGAATCATTTGTTTATGTGTCAAAGAGTAGTCAATTACAATTAGAAAAAAAATGGGGCGAAAAAAAATTGTGGTGGTTCATTTTGGCTTATACAGTTGGGTGAAACGGGATATAGAAATGTTGAAGGTCAAGTATGATGTTGTCGAAATCTGTGCACCTAACATAAGAAAACCCTTTTCATTTTTGGATATTGTCAGGCATCTGTTTGACTCCAACTTGGTCTTGGGGTGGTTTGCTGACTATCCTGTGCTTTGGGCAAATTTGCTTGCTAAATTCTTTCGTCGTAAGTCTATTACTATTATCGTGGGATACGAAGTTACACATAATCGAGAAATCCCATATGGTCGCCTACTAAGAAAGGATGGTATTTTATTAGTACGCTTGGCATTACAATCTGCTGATAAATTGCTAGCAGTTTCTCAGTATAGTAAGAGTGAAGCTGTAAATAATCTTCAATTTGATTCAGGTAAGATCAATGTATTATACCATGGCTTTCCTATTCCTTCTATTCCTGAAAACTTGTCCAAAGAGGAACTTGTTTTAACAGTTGCATTTGTAGGTAGGACCAATCTAAAGAAGAAAGGATTAGAGACCTTCGTAAGAAGTGCTGGATATCTTCCACAAACTTCCTTTGTAGTTCTGGGTGACTGGATTGATGATACTGTGAATTACCTCAAAACAATAGCATCTGATAATGTAAAGTTTGTTCAGGTAAGTCCTGTAGGATCACAATTATTGGAAGACTATTGCAAGAGAGCAAAGGTATATGTTCAAGCCTCAATTCACGAAAGCTTTGGATGTTCTGTTGCTGAGGCAATGCTATGGAAATGCGTTCCCGTGGTTACGAATTGTGGAGCCCTTCCAGAAGTTGTTGGTGATACGGGATTCTATACGCCGCCAAACGACCCTGAAAAACTGGCTTCCCAAATAGCTGTTGCTCTCAAGTCCGATAAAGGAGCTAAGGCAAGAAAACGTATTATAAAGAAATTTCCTATAGAAGCTAGAAAGGAAGCGTTACTTAAAATTGTAGGAGGGCTAATATAGGAGACTGACGATCTCTCTAACTATGGAAACCAGAGAAACTAAGCAAGAATGGACATGGGAAGAATATGTAGCAAAAACAAAACCATCTGTTTTCAAGAAGTTTGTCAGGAAATTTCTAAATAGAATTGCAAGACTAACGATCTTCCCACAAATTAGAATCCTGGCTTATCGGACGATGGGAATACATATTGGAAAAGGGGTCTTTATTGGCCCGGACTGTTATCTTGATGATACATTTCCAGAGTTGATTTATGTAGAGGATGATGT
This sequence comes from Candidatus Aerophobota bacterium, assembly GCA_030615365.1. The sequence continues at coordinate 40,736 of JAUWZM010000001.1, forward strand.
TACTATCTCGTTTCGTGTTACTATCGTAGTACATGGAGAAGCTCGAACTCGTGGGTCTACTCGTGTATCTCCTGTCTTTATTCGAAGGAATGCATTTATAGGAACTGGCGCTATCATTTTACTAGGTGTTAAAATTGGTGAAGGGGCAGTAGTAGGGGCAGGTGCAGTAGTAACCAAAGATGTACCAGATGGGGCTACGGTAGTTGGAATACCGGCAAAGACTTTAGATGATAAAGAAACACAAAGACATAACTTTGATTGACATGGACGAAAAATATATACTTGTCTCGGTAATTATGCCAGTATATGATGGGGATAATCCAGGTTACCCTAAGAAGGCTATAGAAAGTATTTTGTGTCAAACTTATAAAGATATAGAGTTTGTCATAGTTATGGATGGGGTTAAAAGAAAAGATTTAAAAAAAGTCATTTACGGTTACCAAAAGGCTAACGAAAATATTGTAGTTGATAAATTACCTGAAAATCTGGGTATTGTCCATGCCTTGAACAGAGCTATAGAATTAGCAAAAGGTGAGTATTTGGTCCGTATGGATGCTGATGACATATCACATCCTGAAAGAGTGGGAAAATTAGTCTCTTTTTTAGAGAACAACCCTGATGTTTATTTTGTTGGTTCATTTCTTCATGAAATCAATGAAAATAATGAAATTATCTATTACCATAAATATCCAACAAAATGGAAAGAAATGGTCCAGTTTTTGCCTTGGAGGGTTCCAGTTTCCCATTCTGCAGTTGCTTTTAGAAGAGTCTTTTTCGACATAGTGGGAAAATATAGAGATAAATACTATCAAAATGAAGATTATGATCTATGGTTCAGAGCTGCAGTGAATAAGCTAGAAGGTGCGAATATTCCAGAATATCTTTATAGTTTTAGGATAGATAAGGATTTTTTTAAAAGAAGAAGAGGGCTAAAACTTGCACTTTCTGAATTTAGAGTTAAGAAAGACTTTCTGCAAAATGATCGCTTTCCTTGGTATACAAAAGTTTCACCTTACTTAGCCTTTATTTGTAGGATGCTTCCACAATGGATGATCAGATTTTTACATAGAGCCTTAAGGCAGAAAAGGACGAGTAAAGACTATGAATATGAAAAGGTTGGTAGATAATTTGCGGCGGAAAGCAAGCTGTGTTGAGACGAAGATGTCTTGTTTAACACCAGGAGAGGACTATACCGGTAAAGGAGAGGGGGCAACGGAGAGTATAGCTTATTTTTAAGAAAAAGAATGACATTCTCGTAACCTGCAAAAGGTGGCATCCAGTGGTAAATTTTGGTGGTGAGGTTAGATTTAGATGGTTAGAAATGATGTATGATAATTATTCTTATCTTAGAACAAAAAGGTAACTGTTTAACAGCCCATGGATGGAGTACGAGAAGATTGATAACTAATGCCCTTACTATAGATGTGGAAGATTGGTATACCTCTAGTCTTGCCCTTTTTAATAGATCTAATCTTCCTTATGGAAGTAAGCCTGGGGATAGTGTAGTTAATAATACAAAAAACATATTAGAGATTTTAAGGGAATATGGTTACAGAGCAACTTTCTTTATTCTGGCAACTGTAGCTGAGTATTATTCTAATTTGGTTAAAGAAATTCATAGACAAGGGCATGAAGTTGCTACTCACGGTTACTCTCATAGGCTTGTTTATCAGATGAGGCCTGAGGAATTTGAAGAAGATTTGGTGAAATCCATTGGTTTAATAGAAGATATTATCAAGGAGAAGGTCATCGGATATCGGGCTGGTTATTTCTCCATTACAAAAAAATCTCTTTGGGCATTAGATATTCTTCTAAAGCATAATATTAAGTATGATTCCAGCATTTTTCCCATTCGAAGAAAACTCTATGGTATTCCTGAGTTTTCTCGTTTTGCCTCTGTAGTTAAAAAACAGGAAAATCATCGACTATGGGAGATTCCTCCTTCTACTATTTCTTTACTTGGCCAGAATTTTCCTGTTGGGGGAGGGGGATACTTGCGAATCTGCCCCTATCGGTTCATAAGATGGGGGATTAGAAAACTCAACAGAGAAGGGCATCCTGGTGTAATTTACATACATCCCTATGAGATAGATACTGAAGATATTGAAATGGATAATCTTCCAAAAAATTTATCAACGAAATTTACTCTATTTACCCAGAGGATAAATCGGTCAAGATTTCAAGAAAAGGTAAGAGAACTTTTCGATGACTTCAAATTTAGTTCAATTAGAGAGGTATTTAAATTTTAGGTGCTAATTTAGCCTATGATTAGAGTTGATCTTCACATTCACACTATTTATTCCAAAGATGGTTTTATAACTCCAAGAGGGTTGATTGATAGGTGTAAGAAAAAGAGGATTGATTGTGTAGCCATATGTGACCACAATACTATTCAGGGAGCTTTGCAATTTAAGGATGAAGTTTTCCTTAAGATAATAGTAGGGGAAGAGATTGATACAAGGGAGGGTGAGATCATAGGGTTATTCTTAAAAGAGGAGATTTCCTCCGGTCTTTCTCTAGTAGAGACGGTAAAAAGGATCAAGGATCAAAATGGATTGGTTTACGTACCCCATCCTTTTGATACTTTCAGAAAAGCTTCTATAAGTGTTAATGCATTGAACCAAATCTTTAGCTATATTGACATTGTAGAGGTTTTTAACTCTAGAAGTCTTTTCAGCAAAAGCAACAAAAAAGCCCTTCAATTTGGCAAAAAAAATGGATTTGTCCTTGCGGTTGGAAGTGATGCCCATACCAGATACGAAATAGGAAATTCCTATCTGGATATGGAAGACTTTGATACCAAAGAAGATTTTCTGGAAAACCTGAAGAATGCTAAATTAGTTACAAAAAGAACTTCAATCTTTATACGTATATGGATAAAATTCCTAAAAATCCTGCATGGGATTGATTGAGGCTAAGGGGAAATAAATGCCAAAGGTTCTTGTGACCGATGCTGGATGCAGGAATAGCGTTTCTGCTATCAGAAGTTTAGGAAGAAATGGCATAGAAGTTACTGGCGGAGAAGAATCAAGATTTGCTATAGCCCTATTTTCCAAATACTGTAAAAGAAAGCTTATCTATCCCTCACCAGGCAAATCTCCAAAGGAATGGTTAAGATTTATAGTAAAGGAGCTAAAAAAAGGCCATTATGATATGATATTACCCATAGATGACCAGGCTACCTTATTGGTATCAAAGAACAAGAAAATTCTTTCTCGGTATACCAGAGTTCCTGTGGCAGATTATGATGTCTTCATTAAAGCTTGGGATAAGGCAGAAACTTTAAAACTCGCCATTGAGAAGGATATACCTTGCCCTAAGACATATTTTGTAGAGAGCTTAGAGATGTTAGATAAATTGAGTCAAGAAATTTCCTTCCCCGTTGTTATAAAACCCAGGATAAGTTCTGGAACCAGAGGTATAGTGTATGTAGCAAAAAGGGAGGAATTTTGTTCACGATATCTGAGAATCCATAAACGATATGAATTCCCCATAGTTCAGGAATATATTCCACAAGAAGGGCAAGCTTATGGCGTTTCTACTTTATTGAATAAAGACTCTGAAGTTAGAGCAGTATTTATCCATAAAAGACTGAGGGAGTTTCCCGTTTCTGGAGGACCCAGTACACTGCGGGAAAGTGTTTGGAAACCGGAGTTAGCTAAGTTGGGCATTAAATTATTACAGGCAATGAATTGGTATGGGGTAGCCATGGTAGAATTCAAAGAAGATCCCAGGGATGGCATTCCCAAACTGATGGAGGTAAATCCCAGATTCTGGGGATCCTTGGAATTGGCTAGATTGGCCGAGGTGGACTTCCCTTATTTGTTATACAAAATGGAGATGGAAGGAGATATTAAACTAGTAACAGAATACAAAGTAGGTGTCAGATGTAGATGGTTGTTGCCGGGAGACATTCTTCATTTTATTGCTAATCCTAACAGGTTTAAGATGTCCCCAAATTTTTTTAATTTCTTTGCTAATAATACAGGGTATGATATTCTCTCCTGGGATGACCCTGGACCTGCTTTTGGCTTTTTCTTTGCTTTAGCGAGAGATGTTTTTAATTCGGAAAAATGGAAAGATGTATTTGAAAGAGGAAAAGATAGATGCATATCGGGAAAATAAGGGTTTGGAACTGGATAGTGCCTGGTATATGGATAGCGTTGATTTTCATCATCTCTTCTATCCCTGCTGCTCCATTAATAAATGCATACACCCAGTTAAAAAGTGTTATATTACGCTTTTTACTTTCTGATCCGGTGACACATATAGTTATGTTCGGTATATTGGGTTTCTTGTTAGGTCGTAGCTTCCGGAAGAGTTTTCCTTTGATGGGTAAAAGAAATTTAATTTTATGGGCTTTCCTGGTTAGTTTTTTGCTTGCCCTGATAAATGAGGTATATCAACAGCTAGTTATTCCCGGACGGGGTTTTGAAATACAGGATCTTATCTGGGATTTTGTGGGAATTGGTGCAGCTGTTATTTATCTTTTTATTGCTTTCCCCAAAACAATGGAAAGCTCACGCTTCTATCTCCGTTGATCCGCGAGAGGAACAAACAATAAGATTACTTCCCTGTTTTGCTCCTCGTAATAATTCAAAGACTCAACGACATTGTCACTTGTTTAGCCAAACATACAAAACAAACCAGATAAACCAGATGAACGAGATTAATGAGGTAAACCAATGAATATCTGCATTATAGGAACAGGTTATGTAGGTCTTGTTACAGGATGCTGCTTTGCTGAGGTAGGTCACAGAGTTATTTGCGTGGATAATGATAAGGAGAAAATAGCTACGCTTAATGGGAGAAGGATTCCTATTTATGAGGCAGGATTGGAAGAGCTTGTTAAAAGTAATAAGACCCAGAGACGCCTTGCATTTTCCAGCTCTATTAAAGAGGGGGTGGAGGTATCAGATGTTATCTTTATCTGTGTGGGGACTCCTCCCAAACAAGGGGGAGAGGCAGATTTAACTGGTGTGGAGAAGGTAACAAGGAAGATTGCCTCTTATGTCACATCTCCTAAGCTGGTGGTGGAGAAAAGTACTGTACCTGTTAAAACTGGGGAGTGGATAAAAAGGATATTTAAAATGCACAACTCTCGGATAGAAATTGATATTGCCTCAAATCCAGAGTTTTTAAGAGAAGGAACTGCTGTATCTGATTTTTTAAATCCGGATCGCATTGTAATTGGAGTAGAGAATGGAAAAGCAGAAGATACTTTAAGGAAAATCTACGAACCTATTATCAATCACCAATTTAATTCTAATCTTAGGGAGCTCTCTTCCCCCCATCCTGTTCCAGTAGTAGTTACTGATATTCAAAGTGCAGAGATAATAAAGCATGCCTCAAACTCATTTTTAGCCATGAAGATATCTTATATCAATGCCATCGCTGATATTTGTGAGAAGGTGGGAGCAGATGTTGAGAGAGTGGCAGAAGGTATGGGCCTTGATAGAAGAGTAGGCAGGCATTTTTTAAAGGCAGGGTTAGGATTTGGTGGTTTTTGTTTTCCTAAAGACCTTCAGGCTTTTATCAGGATTGCAAAGGACCTTAACTATGACTTTGCCCTGTTGCGCGAGGTGGAGAGAATAAACAGAGAAAGACCAAAGCTTTTAGTTAAGAAGATAAGAGAGGCTCTTTGGATAATAAAGGATAAAACCATTGGGATTCTGGGTCTGTCATTTAAACCAGGAACCGATGATATGAGGTTTGCTCCTTCCCTGGAAGTTATAGACATTCTGCAAAAGGAGGGAGCAAGAATAAAGGTCTATGACCCTGTTAGTATGGAGAAGGCTAAAAAGATAGTTTCTCATATTGCATTTACCAGGAACCCTTACGAAGCTATGGAAGGAGCTAATGCCCTCCTCATTCTTACTGAATGGGATGAGTTTAAGACTCTCAACTTTTTTAGGATAAAAAAGCTCATGATAAATCCTGTAATTGTAGATGGTAGAAATATGTTTGATCCTTTAAAGATGAGAAAGGCAGGATTTATCTACAAATGTATGGGAAGGGGCTAATATGCGCATTTTGATAACTGGTGTGTGTGGTTTTTTAGGCTCTTACCTTTGTGACTATCTTTTGGAAAAAGGACACGAGGTTGTAGGGATGGATAATTTGATTACCGGGGAGATGGATAATATTGCTCACCTCATGGGAAGGAATGATTTTCAGTTTATAAATCAGGATGTAACCGAATATATTTACATAAAGAATGAGCTTGACTATATTCTCCACTTTGCATCGCCTGCATCCCCTATTGATTATCTTAAGCTTCCTATTCAAACCTTAAAAGTTGGCTCTTTAGGAACTCATAAGGCTTTAGGTCTTGCCAAAGAAAAGGAGGCAAAGTTTTTACTTGCCTCAACTTCTGAGGTATATGGTGACCCTGAGGTTAATCCCCAACCGGAAGATTATTGGGGGAATGTTAATCCTACAGGGCCAAGAGGAGTGTACGATGAGGCTAAAAGATTTGCCGAGGCTCTGGTGATAGCCTACCATAGAATTCATAAGATAGATACGAAAATAGCAAGGGTCTTTAATACCTACGGGCCAGGAATGAGGAAAGATGATGGGAGAGTGGTACCCAACTTTATAAGCCAGGCTTTAAGAGGTGATGATTTAACCGTTTACGGGGATGGCTCTCAGACAAGAAGTTTTTGCTTTGTATCTGACCTTGTGGAAGGGGTGTACAGGTTGATGCTCTCGGATGTAAATGAACCTGTTAATTTGGGCAATCCTGATGAGATGAGCATCCTTGATTTTGCTAAGAAAGTTCTCTTACTTACTGGCTCCAGGAGCAAAATTGTATTTAAACCTCTGCCTTTAAACGATCCCAGGGTAAGATGCCCTGATATATCAAGGGCAAGGAAACTGTTAGGCTGGCAGCCCAAGGTGAGCTTGGAGGAGGGACTAACTAAAACCATCCGTTGGTTCGCAGATAGAGAAATCGAATCTTAAAGGAGCTTTTGTGAAAAAGATTCTGGTTGTGTTGATAAATTTGCTGTCTTAGTAAGTTTTGTTGTAAGAGTTTACCAGTATCTAATTTTCTTACTTATTCAAATGTGTCCAAATTTTTTATATTTCCTTTGGTGATAATACAGGGTATGATATTCTCTCCCGGGATGACCCTGGACCTGTTTTTGGCTTTTTCTTTGCTTTAGCGAGAGATGTTTTTAATTCGGAAAAATGGAAAGATGTATTTGGAGGAAGGATAGATGTATAGTGGAAAGGTAAGTGTAAGAAGTTGGATAGTGCCTGGGGTATGGATAGTGTTGATTTTTGGTATCTCTTCTATCCCTGCTGCTCCATTAATTAATGCATACACCCAGTTAAAAAGTGTTATATTGCGCTTTTTACTTTCCGATCCGGTAAGAACACATAGTGGTTAGTCTAAGTTGGCTACACATAGAGGAAAAAGTAAGTTCTTAGGCATCCCCCTTAGTTTCTATAGAGTGAGTATCGCTGTCTTAGCGGGAATCTCAAAGTTCTTATTCGGTAAGGCTTCTGGGAAGTGGGAACTAATAAGATAAAAAATAGTCGAGTACGTTAGTAAACAGTTTAAGAAGTGAGGTTGGCTACGATGGTAAATAAAAAAGAAATATTGTCAGATTTGTATGATAAGTTAAAAGATGTTATTCCGGATGACCATAGCTATCAAGTTATAGCAACATATTTTACTGATTTACTTTTTGAATGTAAAGATATTCAAATTGTCATGGATTTAGGATGTGGAGCTGGCAATTCAATAGACTACTTCAGAAAAAAGAACCCAAATGTAAAATGGATAGGGCTTGATATTGAATCCTCGCCGGAGGTGAACTCCAGAACTAGAGCCGATGGAGAATTTCGTACATTTGACGGAATAAACATTCCGTTTAAAGAGGATTATTTTGACTTAATATATTGCAATCAGGTTTTTGAACATGTTCAATATCCAAGAAAACTATTGAAAGAAGTAAACAGGGTTCTAAAACAGCGTGGGTACTTTGTTGGATCTGTTTCTCATCTGGAACCTTATCATTCATATAGTTTGTGGAATTATACACCGTATGGGTTCGCGTTATTGATAAAAGAAGCTGGATTGGAATTGGTTGAAATTAGACCGAGTATTGATGCTCTAACTCTTATTACTAGAAGAGGTTTTGTTGGTGGGCTTAGCTTTTTAAGGCAGTATAGCAGTCGATACTGGAGAAAAGAATCCCCTCTTAATCAACTTGTCAATATTATTACAAGAATAATGCGCAAAAACCATAAGAAAATAAACTTGATTAAATTAGTGCTTTGCGGTCAGTTTTGTTTCTTGGTACAAAAGCCGTCTTCTGAAAAGTGAGCGAAAAGTTTCTCAGAATTTTTAAGGAGCAAACTATCAGGTTTCCTCTTTAGTTTTTGCATAGTTGTATTCAATGGTATAGCGTTTATTAGAATCGTGAAATTTTTGTTTGCCAAGTCTTCTGGTAAGTGGAGTTCATAAAATAACTATTCTGAAAGCAAGACTTTACTTTTTCACAAAAGCGAAAAAGATGTTAATAGGAAAATAAGAATCCCATTAGGTACAGAATGATCCAACAGAGTTTATGGGTTATTGAATTAGCAGGGAATGGAGTGTATAATCCTTTTTAAAACTTCTCCACCGGTCTGGACTGGCTATAGAAAAAGGAGAATAGTGAATTGGAAAAAATAAATGTCAGAAGTTGGATAGTGCCTGGGGTATGGATAGCGTTGATTTTTGGTATCTCCTCTATCCCTGCTGCTCCATTAATAAATGCATATACCCAGTTGGAAAGTGCCATATTGCGCTTTTTACTTTCTGATCCGGTGACACATATAGTTATGTTTGGGGTATTGGGTTTCTTGTTAGGTCGTAGCTTTCGGAAGAGTTTTCCTTTTATGGATAAAAGAAATTTAATTTTATGGGCTTTCCTGGTTAGCTTTTTGCTTGCCCTGATAAATGAGGTATATCAACAGCTGGTTATTCCTGGACGGGGTTTTGAAATACAGGATCTTATCTGGGATTTTGTGGGAATTGGTATAGCTATTAGTTGCCTTTCTATTATCTTCCCTAAAACAATGAGAGAATCATAGTCTATCCAAATAGAATGAGTATGAATTCATCAGGCCTAAAGGCCTGAGCTACATTTAGCAAAGCTTGCTTTGCTACTACAGATATACAAACAGGCAAATAAGCAAAGACAAGCTTTGCTACTACAATCAGATAGGTCAAGCAAGCTTGGTCACTACATCATGGCAGGCCTAAAGGCCTGAGCTACATTTGCAGATAGGAAGACAAAGTCAGTCACCCTTGATAATTTGTAAATTCCATAAATCAAGAAGAGGATAAGGTTCAGGCTATGTATGCTTGTGTAACCAGAGATATATTATGCTATGAATGCAAATTGTGTCTTATGAGGACACAAAATGTAATTTGAGTATAATCTTCTGTTCTTTTTTCTTGACAATGTTATATTATTAATGTAAAATGTGTCTTGTGAGGACACAAAATGCGTTATAAAAATAATAAACTGAAAACATTGGGACCTCAAGCTGCCCATTTGGTCACCACACTTTATGAGCGAAATAGTCCTATATTTCGACTGAAAGAAGTGCGGAAAATTCTTCACTTGAGTGATGCCTCTTCGCGTAATTTTGTTCGCAAGCTTGTGAATAGAGGAGTTGCTACCCGTTTAAAACCGGGGCTTTTCATCTTAGTGCCATTTGAGTTGGGGAAAGAATCTGAGTATATAGGAAACCCGTTTCTTGTGGCTCGTGAGATTATGAGTGGAAAGGATTACTATCTCTCCTATGCTACAGCTATGGAAATTCATGGAATGGTCACTCAACCTCAATTAGTGGTCTATATAACGACTTTAAAACCACGTAGGCCTATTAATGCACTGGGTGTTGAGTTTCGATTTATCCATACTCAAAAGAAACTTTTCTTTGGCTTGAGCGACTACTGGGTAACAAAACAAGAAAAGGTAAGAGTGAGTGATCTTGAGCGAACAATTATCGACGGTCTTAAGCAACCAAAATATTGCGGTGGTCTGACAGAGGTAGCCAAAGGACTCTGGATGCGTCACCAGGATATAAATATGAGACGACTTATCCAATATGCAGTGAAGATTGGTATAGGTGCTGTTATCCGTAGACTTGGATTTTTACTTGAACTTTATAAGATTGGAACTCCTGAAGACTGGGAGCTTCTCCATTCATATCTAACAGAAACTTATGTGCGGTTAGATCCCTTTTTGCCATCTGAGGGGAAATTCCTGCGAAAGTGGAGACTTCAGCTCAATGTATCTCCTGAAGAACTTCTGTCTGTGGTGAGGACATAGTTAATGATACCTCAACGAAATTTTTCATTACTCTCTAACCGTCTTGCACGAGAAGGAGGTCGGCGTATTCCAGAGGCAGTCTTTGAACGTGACTATTGTCTTTCCTGGTTTTTAATAGGATTATCCCATAGTCCTCTTAAGGATATTCTTCTATTCAAAGGAGGCACATGCATTAAGAAATGCTACATTCCCGAGTATCGTTTTTCAGAAGATCTTGATTTCACGCTGACAGAAAAATTTCCCTTGGAGAATATTCAGAAGAATCTTGATATTGCCTTTAAGCAGACACAGCAAGCTTCAGGTGTCGAACTACATTTTAGCCGTTACGACCGTCATACTCACGAGAACAGCTATACTTTTTTCCTGGGATACGAAGGCCCATTACCAGGTGCTTCCGGTAAAAAAGTTAAGGTAGATATTACAATAAGAGAAAAAATTGTTTTTCCTGTTGAAGAGAAGATAGTTCTCAAGGGATACAAGGAATATGAAGATATGCCTGAAAATGTCTCCATTCATGCTTACTCTCTTGATGAGATAGCTACTGAAAAAGTTGTTGCTTTATTGGATAGAGCACGTAACGAACCCCGGGATCTTTATGATATATGGTATCTGAGTTCTAATCAGCATGTGAATCTTGTTGAGTTGGTCGAAGCTGTTGAACAGAAGTGGAAATTCCGAGGTAAAAAATTAACTGATACAAGGGAAGAATTTCTGCGCAAAGAAACACGCTTGAAAAAACTTTGGAAAATGCGTCTTTCTTCTCAGGTGACAGCACTCCCTGAATTCGGTCAGGTTTATCGAGTAATACGGCGAGAACTTAGACAGGCAGGATTATTGAGGCAAAGAAAAATTTGATTTACCATCGCATTATGTCTCCACTATACGGTCATCTACAACATTTAGCCAACAAAAAATTGACACTTATTCCTGAACGGTCTTTTAAAGTAATAGATATTGTTTGGAATTTTACAGGAATAGGGATAGTTAGTGCTATTTTTTTTATTGTCCTCCCTCAAATGAGAAAAAATCATTTTCTACCTAAATAAGAAACTTTCATATCTATGCAAGATAAAAAGTTTGGTCCATATTCAGTGAATCCCGTTGACGGCGAACGAAGCAATCGTGGTATTCGTGACCATTGCTGGAGGAGTCGAACGTGCTCGACACAGGCAAAGTAAACTTTGCCACTACACTGATTCCCATTACCGGAAAGATAACTGCCTTATAATTCCCTAAAACTTCCTTGAAGGTAAGTAACTTATTAGGTAAGTAAAAAATGCAGATGGTTGAATGAGTTTCTCGTAAGGATAAAAAAATGAGCTTGGTTTACACATTTTTAATAGTATTTTTTCTGACTGTTATTTTGGTCTTTTTCAGCAAGAAATTAGCAAAGCGATTCCATATTTATGATAATCCGGATACCATCATCGCAATTCATAGGCGTCCTGTTCCTCATTCAGGTGGGGTGGGGATGTTTCTGGCGGTTTTTATAACCTTAATGTTGAGCTTCTTTTTCATTTTTAAGCAGATTAAGCTGTTGAGCTTGGTCAGTGTTTTAATTGGGGGATTGTTAGCTTTCTCTCTGGGATTATGGGATGATTTGAAATGGAAAAGAATCAGGAAAAACTACAGACCTAATATAAAATTTATTTTACAAGTGGTAGTAAGCGGGGTGGTTAGTATAGTTTTAGTTGTTGGGGGATTGAGTATAAGATTTATTCCCATAGGGTTTGTTGGAATGCTTTTGGTGATTTTTTATATCTTTGGGGGGATGAACGCTGTTAACATGCAGGATGGATTGGATGGGCTTGCTGCAGGATTGGTTGCTATCTCTGCAGTTGGCTTTGCAGGGCTCTCTTTTTTAACTGGTAATACTTTGGGATTGATACTGTCTTTGTCAACTCTGGGAGCAGTGCTGGGATTCTTGATGTATAATTTTCCTCCTGCCTCCATTTTTATGGGGGATAGCGGGTCCCACTTTCTTGGATTCGTGGTGGCAGCTTTGGCCATCACTTTCACATCAAGACCTTACGATTTACGATGGTCCATCGGACCAATTTTGATTATTGGCCTACCGGTATTCGATGCTGCCTGGGCTGTGGGGAGAAGATTTCTCCGGAGAAAAAAATTATTTCAGGGAGACAGAGGGCATTTCTACGATAGGATGATCCAGAAAGGTGTTTCAGTGAGGAGGACCGTACTGATGTGTTGGCTCATTCAAGTTGGTTTTGTGGTAGGAGGGGTGAGTTTAACCCAGGTATGATTGGTTTATCTGGTTGAGGCAAGAATCAAATACGGAAAAAATTGACAGGTGTAGACAGGGTTGAAGGAGGAGCTCAGGGGAATTATCAAATGTCCCAGGCTCAGATTTAATGTTTCTGCAACTTTTCCTGCACCCAGAGGTTGAGCAACGTTTCAGAAGATACCCCTCGTTGTTTAGCAATTTCTCTAATTTTCGTCGACAGTGTAATATCCAATGCATAGTAGGTTACTTCAGATCGGATATCTACCTCAAAATCAACAGGTTTTGTCTGGTCCCAGTATTCGGCAAGATCATGCCTGTCCCAAAACTCACTTATTTCTTGGTAAGATTTAGCTTTTGAAATCGAGCTCTTATTTTTGTTCATATTTTCTCCTTTCCGCCCGAGTCATATCTCGTGCTGATAAGATAAGTGCATGTCCATCTTTTTTATGTATAAAGAAAACAATCAAATAACGCCCATCATTAGTCTGCCCCAGAGCTGCGTATACATTTTCGTCCGAACGATGTCCTTTTTCAACAAAGCGGAACTGTGGATGGGAAGCAAAAACTTCTTTAACCTCCTCTTGTTTAACATTGTGCTTGGATTCCAATTTTTCAATTATACTGTTAGACCAAATAAATCCAGTGATCTTCACAACATTTCCCCATTTTCAAGATAGAAAAGAATTTTCGCAATCGCCTGATGAAATCTCTACGTTTACACGGCGTCCATTTACTCACGGCTCAGCTTCTTATTAAGATTAATATCTGCGATCACTGGCAAAGGGTGGCCCAGTTTAAGGCCGACGAGAATCCAGTCTTCTAAGGTAGAACGCAGTTCTTCCTCGCAGTTATGTAAGGTAAAACCAAATGCTACTACTCCTTTGGATAGTGGAATGCGTCCTGCAAATGTGCCGTCTTTTAGCTTATCATAAACCGCCTGGACCATAGCTTGATTCACATAATCGGTAAGGATGAATCGCATAGCCATCGCATACCTCCAATTGAAAAGAGTATAACCAATGAGAAGTATAGTAATAAAGGAGAAAGTGTCAAGAAGAATGAGAATTCCTCTATCAAATCCTGATATAACAGAGCGAGAGAGAAAAGCGGTTTTGGAAGTCTTGAGAACGCCAAACTTAAGTCTTGGGCCAAAACTGCAAGAGTTTGAGGAAAAAATAGCTAAGTATGTGGGCTGCCATTATGCCATTGCTGTTAACAGTGGGACAAGCGCTCTTCATCTTATTATACGGGCAATGGGAATTGGACAAGGAGATGAGGTAATTACCACTCCCTTTAGTTTTATTGCCTCTGCTAATTGCATTCTCTTTGAGAGGGCAAGGCCTGTTTTTGTAGATATTGATGCGGAAACTTTAAATATTGATGTAAGGAAAATCGTTGAAAAGCTGAAGAGTTTAAAAAAAATTAAAGATTTAAAGAAGATAAAGGCTATATTAGCTGTTGATGTTTTTGGACACCCAGCAAGGTGGGATAAGCTCAAAGAGATTGCTAAAAACTATAATTTGAGACTTATTGAGGACTCAGCTGAGGCTTTAGGAGCTGAATACAAAGGTAGGAAGGCAGGGTCCCTGGGAGATGCGGGAGTTTTCGGATTTTACCCTAATAAGCAGATAACTACAGGAGAAGGTGGAGCAATAGTTACTGATGATGAAAAAATTGCGAGGCTTTGCCGAAGTATGAGGAATCAGGGAAGGGATGAGGGAAATGATTGGCTGGAGCACAAAAGATTAGGGTATAACTACAGGTTAAGTGATATTAACTGTGCTCTGGGGTGTGCCCAGCTTGAGCGAATCGATGAAATTCTGGAAAAGCGGGATAAGGTAGCTAAGATGTATAATGAGAGATTATCGGATATGGACGAGGTTGAAACTCCCTATGTTTCTCAAGAGGTAAACCCTTCACCCTCACCTAACCTCTCCCCTCAAGGGAGAGGAAATGAGGAAATGATAATTCCCTCTCCCCCCAGGGGAGAGGGAATAGGAAGAAGGATAAAGATAAGCTGGTTTGTTTATGTTGTTCGTTTGAGAGGTGATTATACTCAGGCGGAGCGGGATAAAATTCTTAAGGGACTTAGAGAAAGAGGAGTCGAGTGTAGAGCCTATTTTAGTCCTATTCATCTACAACCTTTTTACAGAGAGATGTTTGGATATAAAAAGGGAGATTTTCCTATTGCAGAATCTGTAGCAGAGCGAACTATTGCACTGCCCTTTTATAATAATTTGAGAGATGAAGAGATAAATTATGTGGTGGAAAATTTAAAAAAAGCTTTAAAAAAGTAGCCACAACCTTTAAGTTGCGCTAATTTTCGCAGGTTTTACACAGGCAAGATACCTGTGCTAATAGTCTGCGGCTACCTAAGAAATGGAAAAGTAGTGCAGACCTTTAGGTTTGCCCATATTCATCAGGCCTAAAGGCCTGAGCTACATGATACTTGCCTAAATTCATCAAGATGTAGTGCAGACCTTTAGGTTTGTCCATTGGCAGGTCTAAAGACCTGCGCTACCCTTTTATAGCAATTTGGAAGAGGAAGAGATTGAGTATGTGGTGGAAAATTTAAAGAAGATCATAAGAAGATGGTGATAAAGTCTGATAAATCAGACCGCTACAATATTAATGTCAATGTCAATGAGCCTGATAAATCAGGCAGCTACAAGATTAAAGAGCCTGATAAATCAGGCAGCTACGCTCATAAGGAAAGTGCTAAAGGAGAAGATTTATGCTTATTAAAGAAAATCTAAAAAAATTGCTCCAGCGGGTCTTAAAGAAGACCAATCGGAAAAGAGTTATTTTCTTTCTTATAGTTGATGGTGTTTTAATATCTCTTTCTATGTGGATTGCTTTTTTGTTAAGATTTGAAGCTAAAATTCCTATGGTTTATTTAACTGACCTCTGGCTCTTTATTCTTATCTCCCTTTTTATTAAGATTTTCTTTCTTCACCTTAACGGACTATACAGGATTAGTTGGTCTTATATAAGCACAGAAGAGCTCCTTTCTTTGGTAAAAGCACTTGGTTATAGCTTTCTGGTTATGGCTTCTATTTTCCTTTTATTTAGACACCTCCCTCCTTTCTCCAGGTTTCCAAGATCCATACTTATCATTGATTTTTCTATTTCGCTGTTGTTTATAGGAATTTTCAGGATAGCCAAGAGAATGTATCTTCAGATTTTTAAATGGCCACACCCTAAAGAGAGTAGCAATAGAAAAAGAGCACTCATAGTAGGTGCAGGAGGTGCTGGAGAACAGATAGTAAGGGATATGTTAAGAAAAAACTCTCAGTATTTCCCCATAGGATTTGTAGATGATGATCCCATGAAGGTTAGAATATCTATTCATAACATCAAGGTACTGGGGAAATGTAAGGATATACCTAATCTGGCAAACTACCGTGATATTGAAAGTCTTCTTATTGCTATGCCTTCCGCAAATTCTAAACTCATAAGAGAAATTGTAAGGTTAGGAAAAGAGGCAAAAATTCAAGATATTCGCATTATTCCCAGCTTAACTGAACTTATCTCTGGCAAGGCTTCTCTCTCTGATGTAAGGGAGATTCAGGTGGAGGACCTTTTAGGCAGAGACCCAGTTAAAATAAAAGTTAACAACATAAAGCGTTTTCTAAAAGGTAAAACTGTTCTGGTTACAGGGGCGGGGGGCTCCATTGGCTCTGAGCTTTGTAGACAGATTTCAAGATTTGACCCACGAAAGCTTATCATTTTAGATCAGGATGAAACTTCTCTTTTTAATATTGAAAGAAACCTAATGAATCTCTCCCATCTTGAGATTTTACCTGTGGTAGCTGATGTAAGGAATAGACGTAAAATGGAGGATTTGTTCACTCAGTTTCATCCCCAGATCATCTTCCACGCTGCTGCCTACAAGCATGTTCCTATGATGGAAGCCCATCCTGATGAGGCGGTAAGGAATAACATTATGGGTGTTCTGGTTATCGGGGAGATTGCCATAAAGTGTGGGGCAGAAAAGTTTGTACTCATCTCCACAGATAAGGCAGTTAATCCTACATCGGTTATGGGAGCTACCAAAGGGGTGGCAGAGTTTTTATGTGCAGAGCTTAACAGAAAAAATTCCGTCCACTTTTTAGCAGTAAGATTTGGAAATGTCCTGGGAAGCAGGGGGAGCGTTATTCCTATATTCGAGGAGCAAATAAGAAAAGGTGGACCGGTAACGATAACTCACCCTGAAATGAAAAGATACTTTATGATTACATCTGAGGCAACTCTTTTAGTCTTGCAGGCAGGGGCTATAGGAGAGGGTGGAGAGGTTTTTGTCCTGGATATGGGAAAACCTGTAAAGATTGTAGATTTAGCTAAAGAGTTAATTAAACTCTCAGGATATGAGGTGGATGTAGATATGCCTATCATCTTTACAGGGATAAGACCTGGGGAAAAATTGTGTGAGAGGCTGTTTGCAGAAGGTGAGAATGCTATACCAACTGAGCATAAGAAGATATTTATGGTAAAGGTTAATTCAAATTTAAGAGGGAAGAATCTGGAAGATTGCTTAGAAAGATTAAACACACTGGCTGAGAGAGGTAATAATGGCGAGATCGTGGAGCTTTTAAAGGAGATGGTGCCCGGGTACCACACTAATAGCAATTACTAATATGTAATGGGTGAAATCTCGTTTATCTCGTTTGTCTGAGAGGAGAGGATAAGAATGAGAGCTGAGTGGTTCAAGAAGAAGGAAGATGGTTAATTGCAGGTAACTGACAATATTCATCTTATTCCGAGCTCAAGATCTCTCTCCAGATTGAGAAGCTCTAATGTCTATTTGATAGTGGGTGAGAGGCTCACAGTAGTGGATACAGGAATGCCACACAATGCCAGTAAAATCGTTGATTATGCCAAATACCTGGGAAAGAACCCAGCCGATATTGACCTGGTGATTCTTACCCATTGGCACATAGACCACTCAGGTAGTGCTGCCAAGCTTAAGGAAATGACCGGGGCTAAAGTGGCCATTCACCAAGATGATGCACCTTATTTATCGGGAAAAAGGAAATTTGAGATGTCCACACTATTTGCCAGTCTTTCTCTGAGGATATTCGCCAGGTTGAGCGGATTTCGACATGTAGTGCCAGATCTTCTTCTTAAGACAGGAGATAAGCTGGATATATCTGGGGGATTGGAAGTTCTTCATATTCCGGGTCATACCCCTGGCTCTATTTGCCTTTATCAACCTGGGAGGCTATTGTTTAGTGGAGATGCTTTAAGAGATAAACAAGGGGGAGGATTATCTGATTTATCTAACTGTTTACTGCATAGAGAAAGAACGATAGAGGCAATCAAAAAAACTTTCAAACTGGATTTTAAAATTCTGCTGCCTGGGCATGGAAATCCTGTATTCCTGCCAACTTCCCATAGTTAAGAATATAAGACCATAACCATCAGAATGTTTTTCTATAATGATCTTAATTTCTCTTTTTTTAGTAACTTTCACCTCTTCCTTCTAATAGGTTGGTAGATAGCTCTTACTTTTTCTGTAGGAAAGTGTATGAGGGTTAGGGGAAATGCCAGGGAGGTGAAAAAAGGTCCAGGAGACTTGTGGTAAAAGGTTGCCCTATAATGGAAAGGAAGATGTGAGTAAAGGTTAGCCCTTTATGGGAGAGGAAGAGGAATAGCTCATCTTCTTAACTTCTTCTATTAAAACCTTTGCTAGATCTTTTCCCCTGATCTTTCTCAGGGGCTTCCCTTTTTTAAAGAGAATCCCGCCATCTCTGGTGCAGGCTATTCCAATATCAGCGTCCTTAGCCTCACCCGGACCATTAACTTCGCAGCCCATAATAGCTATTTTTAAAGGAGCCTCAATTTCTTCAATTCCAGAGAGAACATCCCTAACAACTCTCTCTAAATCTGCATGACATCTTCCACAGATAGGGCAGGAAACTAAAACTGGTCCTTTGTTATATAAAGATAGAGATTTTAGGATTTCATAACTTATTTTTATCTCCTCTACAGGGTCATCGGGTAAAGAAACTCTGATAATATCTCCTATTCCCTGAGAGAGAAGAGTTCCCATAGTTATGGATGATCTGATAATACTTTGAAGAGAAGAACCGGTAGCAGGTATTTCTAAATGAAAAGGGTAGGGGATTTTATTGCTGAGAAACTGATAAGAGAGAATATCAGTGAGCACATCGGGAGTTTTAAGATGGATAATGATATCTGAAAACCCTTCTTTTTCTAAGAATTTTGTAGTATTCAGGGCACTTTTTGCTGTTTTTTTCGCTAATATGCTCTGATATTCTTCTGTTTTTTCCCTCCCAGAAACGTATTTTTTATCTAACAAGCTTGAGTTTATCTTTATACCAAGGCAAACTTTTCTTTTCTTAGCTTTTTTTATTAGCCTTTGCATTTCCTCTTTGCTCATATTTTCTGGATTAACTGTTAATTTATCTATTCCTTGTTTTAGAGCTTCTGAAACAAGCTTATAATTAAAGGGAACATCGGCCACCAAAGGAGTATTTAACTCATCCTTAATTTTAGAAAGACCTTTTAGGGCTGCCCTACCTGGAAGAGCTATTTTGATTATTTTTGCTCCTGTCTTAATGAGTTTCTTGCTTTGAGCAATCGTTGCCGCAGTATCCTCTATTTCAGTTTTGATCATTCCCTGCACAACTATTGGGTTATTCCCACCAATTTTTACCTGGCCAATTCTTACAACTTTAGTTTTCCTTCTTTTCACTTGTTTTATCCTAAATTCAGTGTAACTATTCAGGTTTATCATTTTCACCGCGGAGCACGCGGGGTTCGCGGTGAATTAGGAAAAGAGTCAGCCACAGATTTACGCAGATTCTTTTACTATCGTACTACGAATCTTTTGTCAAAATTCAATAATAAACCAACTTCATTAATTGTAGTGCAGACCTTTAGGTCTGCCATAATTTATCAGGTCTAAAGACCTGAGCTACACAAATCTAATTTACCTCTGCGTCCTCTGTGACCTATGCGGTGAAAAGTTACTTATTCAGTAAACCCTACCAAGCATAATAGAAAATTTTCTTATCCCAGTCAAGCGTTCACATCAAATCGTCTCACCCTTTTAAATATCTTAGAATATTCCTGAGATTCGCTTTTTTCCCATACATTAGAATCTCGATCCTGAATATTCTGGCAGAGAGTCTTATCATAACGATGACAGAAATAAGAAGAAGTAGAATACTCACTATTATTTCAAATAGGGGAACCTCTGTCAGTGACAACCTTATCATTGTTGTAACCGGGCAGGTGTACGGGATATAGGTCAATACTCTGGCGACAACCGAGTTTGGGGATTGGCTTATGAAAGATAAGAAAAGGAGCGGCAATGCTGCAAGGAAACAAAATACTTGTACGCTCTGCTGGGCTTCTCTCACTGAGCCTGCGAAGGTACCAACACACGCCATGGACGCAGCAAATAGAAGACATCCTAAGATGAAATAAGGCACAGCCATCAACAGAAGTCCTGGGAGTTCCATTTGCTGAAGCACGGGACCAAACGGGGTAAGGAACGTAAAGGTGATTCCCACAGCGAGCCATATAGTAAACTGAAGCATTGCGGCAGAACCAAGGCCAAGGATCTTTCCAGTCAGTAGTTGATTTGAAGATATAGAAGACAATAGAATCTCAACATTCTTGTTTTCCTTTTCTGCTACTATACCTTGAACCATATATCCAGAAGGAGTTAACATCCCTATAATTAGGAGTACTGCTAATAAATAGGGAAAGAAAGAGCTAATTCCTGATTTTTTCTTTTCAATCTCGCCCCTTCGGTCCAATTGGAACTCTTCTTCATCCATTGGATTCCTGATTCTCTCTTTTACTCTTTCATCCAGATTGGATTTTCTCAAGAGGTTTTCGATAATGAATTCCTTCACTGACTCTGTTGATACTGAACTGAAAGGGCCGTCTTTCGAATAGAAAAAAACCTTGCTAGTCTCATAGTAATTACTTGGAAATAGGAAGAAGAACTTGATCTCATTCTGCAGCAAGGTCTGTCTTGCCTGCCCTTCATCTGGAAATTTGATGAAGCCTTTGCTTTCTTGGAACGAATTTGTTTGGTCAACGAAACCAATCGTGTCTGGCGTTTTGGTCACCATGCTCCTTATGCTGCCTGTAAAGAGTAGTGCTGGTACAGCCACTAGCAAAGGAAATACGATACATACCAGAATAAATGCTTTTCTTCCAACAGTGGTTAGAAACTCATGTTTTGCTACGATAAAGGCTTTATTCATCTTCTGGCCACATTTATGAATATTTCATTTAACGAAGGAGCGCTGATCTCGAATTTCCTTATTTCAACTTGACTTGTCAGGACTTTCAAAACCGCTTGTGGATCTGCCTCTTCACTCAAAGTCAATTCTGCGTATTTTCCATAGTTATTCACCTTCTTTACCCCGTTTATTCTTTTCAACTCTCCGTTGAATTCGACCTTGATGGACCTGCCATATTTCACCTTGATATTCTCCAGGGCTCCATAGAGAACGCTTTTTCCCTTATTTATCATCAATATCCTGTCGCATATCTTTTCAACTTGATCCATTTGATGCGTGCTCAAGACCACTGTTTTTCCCTTCCTTTTCAGTTCGAGCAAGATATCCTTGATTACCTTTGTATTGATTGGGTCCAAGCCCACAAATGGTTCGTCCAGAATTATGAAATCAGGATCATGCAAGATAGAGACAACAAACTGTATTTCTTGCTGCATGCCTTTGCTTAGCTGTTCGACCTTTCTATTCTTATACTCAAGAAGACCGATTTTCTTTAGCCAGAAGTCAATTCTATTCTTGGGTTCTTTGAGGCCTTTCAATTCAGCAAAATACTTCAGGCACCGGAAAACGGCTATCTTTGGATATAATCCACGTTCTTCCGGCAAATAGCCAATTAGTTCCTTCGTTTTTCCATCAATCTGTTTTCCGAAGAGATGCACCATTCCGGAGTCTGGTTTAAGGATATCCAGTATTATCCTTATCATCGTTGTCTTTCCAGCTCCGTTAGGACCGAGAAGACCGAATACCTCGCCTTCCTTGACCTGAAAGTTGATTTCGTTGAGTACGGCCTTTCCATTAAAGGTCTTGCACAGATGTTGTACTTCCAGTATTTTTCTCATAGTACCAATACCTCTTGGCGCATCCGTCTGTTAATCCTTTTTTTTCAAGAGTATGTGAAGGTTCATCGGTAGAGATCATTCCTTTGATTCATTACATTCAAAGCTCTCGAGATGCTTTGTGAGCTCCTTTGTCGTGTCGGGAGAGACATTTACTATTCCCCATTTTTCAAAGAAGCGAAGAAAATGGCTGAGACTGACCTCATGGGAGTAATCCATAAAATCATTAGAAATATCACCCGAGAGATTCTGGTGGATGTCCAGCATTTGTGTAGGTGTAGTGCAGGAAAAATCAAGCATTGCGAGACTTATAGACCGAATTTCTGGATTGGTTTTCGTACGAAAGTGGATTTGAAGGTTTTCTGTATCGAAGACTATGCTCCATTGAGTAGGTGATCCATCTACTCCTTCGCCACACGCCTTTTGCAGAGTATCGAAGGCATAATCGACTGCCGGTTCTTTGCCATTCTGATCAAAACTTTTCACCCTGTTTGCTGCTATCTCGAAGCGGATGAGCGAAAGGCCAGGCTTCGAGAAAAGCCTCTCGAAGAGCTTCCGTAGCCTGCTCTTCTTCCAGGAATTGATGGATTCTTCATACGTATTATTGGTCAGAACTCTTACCGGCATAGTTTCATCTGTATGAACAACCATTTTACCCTCAATGAATTCAATCACTGCGCAGCTTCCGGTTCTGTCGCAAACCAAATAATGGTCAATAGTATTGGCAATCCTCACCACTGAATCACTCGCGATAACGTCCTCAATGGTTCTTGCATTATCCAACTGATATTGGATCCAAAATCCTGATTCAAGGGGAGGTTTTTCATTAGAAGGAGGATTTTCAGTTACATTGAGAGCCATGGTGCTAATCACCAATCCCACCTCATTCATTCCTGCCCAGGCAAATTGATATCCCGTGAAATTGAAAGTCACACTCCCGTATTTTGATGTCCATTTGGCATATTTACCAGTTGTGCCGAGGTCCCAAGCTGTCTTGTTCACATTCCTTTTATTGACAAACAACAGACCTTCGTGAATTCGATTATCAAGGTTGGTTCCAAATACGGGAAAGCCGTTACTATCAAGACAAAATGATGTACATGCTACGACGGTTCGTGGAATTAAAAAAAATAGGGCCAAAATCAATGAGAACTTGATGAGAATCTTCATAGTGGTCTTAGTTTCCTTTCCGTTCTCGAATCCAAATTTCTACTTTGGGGTACTCACGAGCAGGGCTATTCAGAAGGCCAGAATCCATTTCCTTGAGATGCTTGTCAAAAAATACCAGAACGTAACTATTCTGGATATCCAAGGTATTTTTCCTCTTGAGACCCCTGAGGCGGAATTCTTCATTTCTGGGATCAAAGGCTTTAATTATACCATCTCCTTTTGGGAAGTGTGAAGTCTCTATGCACGTGGCCAATACTTGTTGTAGGCTCTACTTTAAGAGTCAGTTTAGCAAAAAGGAATTATTCGTCAACCAACACGCAAATCCTGTGGATGCAAAGTAAATTTGTGAAGAGCTCTGATAAATCCTTTTTTTTGCTGCTCGGCGAGGTGTTTCCATAAGGCAGCGGTGATCAAGGCGGGTCTATGCGTTCAAATTTTTAATTATCCTGCAACCTGATACATCGCCCATAAGAGCTACGGTATAAAGATTAAGAGTAGAACTTAGCCGCAGGCGCCCGGAAAGCACTGAGCAAAGAGCAGCCTCAGACTTTTTTCGGAGCTCTCTTGTGTATGTTTTGACAAAACTCTTCAATTATTGTAGTATCGCACTAAAAGCAGAGTGCTACGAAAAATCTAAAACAAGGAGAGAAAATGAGGATAGTTATTGTGAAGGACTATGAGGAATTAAGCAAGCGGGCAGCTAAGATTGCTGCAGATAGACTTTATAAAAAGTCTGATTTAGTGTTAGGTTTCGCTACAGGAAGCACGCCTGTGGGGATGTATATTGAGCTTATTAGAATGCATAAAGAAGAGGGGCTTGATTTTTCCAGGGTAAGGAGTTTCAACCTGGATGAGTACTGTGGCCTTTCTCTGGATCATCCTCAGAGTTATCATTATTTTATGTTTGATAAACTATTTAATCAGATCAATATAAAACCGGAAAATATTTATATCCCCGCAGGGGATGTAAAAAATGCAAAGGATTTTTCTGACTGGTACGAGAAAAAGATAAAGGAGGAAGGAGGAATTGATCTACAGATTCTGGGGATAGGAAGAGATGGGCATATTGGATTTAATGAACCCAGTTCCTCTTTAAGCTCGAGAACAAGGTTGAAAATCTTAACCGAGGAAACAGTTGAGGACAACTCCAGGTTTTTTGAAAAAAAAGAAGATGTTCCTCACTGTGCTATTACTATGGGTCTTGGCACCATTCTTGAAGTAAAAGAATGTCTTCTCTTAGCCAATGGAGCTAATAAAGCCGAAGCAGTGCAAAAATGCCTGGAAGGTTCACTGAGTGCTGAGACAACTGCTTCTGTTCTCCAGCTTCACCCTAAGGTCATTGCTATAGTAGATGAGGGGGCAGCTCAGAAATTAAAGCGAAAAGATTACTACATATACGTAGAAAGGATGGTTGAAAAATTAGGAGTAAAATAAATATGGACAGAATTTTGTGTATTTTTGAAGACAGAAAGGTAGAAAATTTTTCTCCTCTCACATTGACCAGACCTGTGTATGGTTTAAGATGTGGGATTGATACCTTGGGGGAAAAGATCTCTAAAATATCAAGAAAAGATGTGAATCTTCTGTGTCGGGAGTATCTTGGTCCTGTTACCTCTCAAAAAAACAAGACTCTCAAGGTAAACAATCCCGGAGATCTAAAAAGAAAAAATGTTCTTTTTGTGAATGGAAGGGTACTATTGTTTGATAAGGAAGAGATACCCTTAGAGGGAGAAGAGGAGATGGGAATACAAGGACAAGATATTGTCTATGCTCGGTTAAATAGAGACACCCTAAAGAAACTTCTCCTTAGCTCAGGGGAAAAAATTGAGGAAACTCTGATTCAAGCTAAGCAACTAATAAAGGTAAAAGAAGTTAAGGCTAATCTCTTAGAGTATCCCTGGGAATTAATAAAATTTAACGGCGATGCTATAAGAGCTGATTTTAAGATAAAGGGGAAAAGCGGCATAGAGGGCAAAGTAGAGGAGGGTGTCTATCTTGTTAATCCTTCTCAAATTTACATAGGAAAAGGAACAGAGGTTGAGGCAGGAGTAGTGTTAAATGCAAAAGAGGGTCCCATTTACATTGGAGAAAAGGTAAGAATTCGTCCTCCCACTATCATTGATGGACCATCTTATATAGGAGGGGGGACTGTAATAGATGGAGCTAAGGTACGTGAGGGATGCAGTATCGGTCCGGTGTGTCGGATAGCAGGGGAAATTGAAGAGTCAATCTTTTATGCCTATAGTAACAAGCACCATGATGGTTTTATCGGACATGCGTATATAGGAGAATGGGTAAACTTAGGAGCTTTAACCACTAACTCTGATCTTAAAAATACCTACGGCACTATAAAAGTGCCCATTCAAGGAACACTAATAGATAGCAAAGATATCAAAGTGGGCTCATTCATTGGAGATCATACCAAAACAGGTATTGGAATACTTCTTGACACGGGTTGTGTAATCGGGATAGCCTGTAATATCTTTGGAGGTGGCATCATACCTAAATTTGTTTCATCCTTTAGCTGGGGAGAGGAGAAGAAATGGGTGGAAAATAGGCTTGATAAGGTAATTGAGGTAGCAAAACTGGTAATGAATCGCCGAGGTGTAACGCAGACCCAGGCGGATAGAGATCTGTTAAAAAAGGTATATGAGTTAACCAGAAAGGATAGAGAAACCAGACTTTTTTAAAGACGGCGAGAAAGTCCATTTTCCCATATCTTAGATAGCGTATCCACCCTTGCATCTATTAAGATTTTCCCATCCTTTTTAATTGCCAGTTTATTTTTGGCTACTTTCCCTATTCTCTGGCATTTTACCTTATTTTTCCCAGCAATCTTTTTTATCCTGGATACGTTTTGGGAAGAACAGGAAAATAAAATGCGGGATGGAGTCTCTCCAAAAAGCAAAGCATCATCTCTAATAGTAAAAGGAGAAAGCTCAACAACTGCCCCCCACATTTGTTCGGTATTATAGTTTAAAATTTTACTACTTTTCTATGATTTATTTTGCGGTAAGCCCTTAGGGCCTCGTTTATTTTGAAGGAAAGATAGATCCTTTACCTTGCTATAAGAATGAATGAGGTTATTGACAGTATTAGGATGTATCCCGAAAGTCCGAGCAATCTGTTTTTGTTCAGCAAAACCAGTGCGATAAAGCTGAATTATAGCCACTTTCTGAGTAGCTAAATCTTTCTCATAATATCGCATAAAGGGAAGTTTATGACAAAAAACAGTTATTTGCCCTCTTCGATTGATAATTTTTACATTGGTATTTACAGAGATAATCCGATTCTTATGATTCTTAAACAAATAGGACATTTCTCTCACCCCCCAAAGCGTGTTTTCTCAATTATATCAGAAATTCTATTTGAGGTGAGAGGTAAAAATCAATCACAATAAATTATCAACCCAACTTATGCGGGTTTCAGAGGTTAAAATCCAGTTTTCCGAACCTCTGATAATCTAACTCTCTTTCAGTACGATACTGGAGAAGGAATTTAACTTTACTCGACACTTATGGGAAATTGCACAGTTTTACCTGTGGATTCATCAGCCAAGATAAATTTACCACCTTTCATAATCTGGAGTTGCTCATTCGCATTTAACAATTCAATACCGTAGATCTTTCCATCTGGAGAAATGTCAACATTTACTTCATCGCTTATATGAATAGTTTCAATATCAGTAGTCTTTTCTCTAAACCTTATATATGCAATGTTATACCGTGAGTCATAGCTTACCTTCATAATTTAACCTCCTAAAAATATTTTACCACGACTGTAACTACGATAAAATTCTCGGCTTCTTCGACCCCGTATACCTCTATCTGCTTTGTTCTATACTCCTTGCCTTTCCATACACTGCCAAAAGGAAAATTGCGTCTAAATCCACTTCGTCCAAACTTTGCCGGAAATCTCTCCCCTGTTTCCACCGTTTTTATTACTTCATTCTCACTTGCTCCACGTTCTTTCATTCGTTCTTTGGCATGAGAACGGATTTTCACAGTCATTACAGCTCTCTCCTAAATGTTTAAAGTTGAAATTCAGAACAAAATGAAGGGAAAACAAGAAATTTCATATTAAAAAAATTTTCAGTGATTAATTTCTTCAGAGGTGGCGAGAAAGTCCATTTTCCCATATCTTAGATAGCTTATCTACCCTTGCATCTATTAAGATTTTCCCATTCTTTTTAATCACCAGTTTATTTTTGGCTACTTTCCCTATTCTCTGGCATTTTACCTTATTTTTCTCAGCAATTTTTTTTATCCTGGATACGTTTTGGGAAGAACAGGAAAGTAAAATGCGGGATGGAGTCTCTCCAAAAAGCAAAGCATCATCTCTAATAGTAAAAGGAGAAAGCTCAACAACTGCCCCCCACATTTGTTCGGTATTACAGATACAACACTCAGCTAAAGCTACTGATAGGCCTCCTTCTGAGCAATCATGAGCTGAGCTAACCAACCCTTTCTTTATTATATCAAGACAGGTCTGCTGAATAGATCTTTCCTTAATTAAATCAACAGAAGGTGGAATACCCCCCTTTAAATTATGAATAGAGTAAAGATATTCACTCCCACCTAATTCTTCCCTGTTTTCCCCTAAAAGAAGAATTAAATCTCTTTCTTTTTTAAACCAGGGGGTGGATATGAAATCAATATCATCAATCAAACCTACCATTCCCACTACCGGAGTAGGGTCCACTGCTGTTCTTGGGTTTTCATTATAAAAGCTAACATTTCCTCCAGTCACTGGTGTATTTAGGATTCGGCAAGCTTCAGCCATTCCCTCTACGCATTGGGTAAACTGATAGAAAACCTCAGGGTCTGTAGGAGTTCCAAAGTTAAGACAGTTGGTAATGGCTAAAGGTTTAGCTCCTGAGCACACCAGATTTCTGGCTGCCTCAGCTACAGCAATTTTCCCTCCTTCATAAGGATTAAGATAGCAGTAGCGTCCATTCCCATCGCAGCTTATAGCCAGGGCTTTTTTCGTATCTTTTATTCTTACGATAGTGCTATCTGACCCGGGGGAAACTATCGTATTAGTTCTCACCATATGATCGTACTGTTCATATACCCAGGCTTTTCTGGCAATATTTGGAGAATCCAGAAGTTTTTGTAGAACCTGGTTGCAATTTTTTAACTGAGAAAAATTGGAAATATCTAAACTCTGAACTTCTTTTAGGTAATCGGGTTCCTTTATTTCCCTTGCGTACACAGGTGCATCCTGTGCTAAAGATTTTGCTGGAATCTCAGCCACTATCCTCCCCTTATCACGCACTCGAAACATTCTATCAGGGGTAACCTCACCAATCTTCACGGCGTGTAGGTCCCATTTTTCAAAGATATCTTTCGCTTCCCTTTCCCTTCCTTTTTTTACAATAACCAGCATTCTTTCCTGGGACTCGGATAGCATAATCTCGTAAGGAATCATTCCTTTTTCTCTTCTGGGGACAAGAGAGATATCAATCTCTACCCCTAAATTACCCTTGGAAGCTGTTTCTGCTGTGGAGGAAGTTAATCCTGCTGCTCCCATATCCTGCATTCCCACCACCACTCCACTATCTATTAACTCCAAGCTTGCCTCAAGGAGGAGCTTTTCCATAAATGGATCTCCTATCTGGACAGCAGGTCTATCCTCATAAGATTCCTCGTTGAGTTCTCGAGAGGCAAAACTTGCTCCTCCTAATCCATCTCTACCTGTTGACGATCCAACATAAAATATAGGATTTCCTATACCCTTTGCTTTAGCCTTTGTAATCTTGTCCTTTTGCACCACTCCTAAACACATTACATTTATTAAAGGATTGCCCTCATAGGTGGGATCAAAAAAGAGCTCTCCTCCTACCGTGGGAATCCCAATGCAATTTCCATATCCGGCAATTCCTTCTACTACCCCCTTTAATAAATACCGAGATTTTGGATTATCCAGAGGTCCAAATCTTAGGGAATCCATAAGGGCAATTGGTCTTGCCCCCATAGTAAAGATATCTCTAATAATTCCTCCCACACCTGTGGCTGCTCCCTCATAGGGCTCTATTGCCGAGGGGTGATTGTGAGATTCCATTTTAAATGCCACTGCCAATCCATCTCCAATATCTATCACTCCAGCATTCTCCTCCCCGGCTTTCACCAAAATATGTTTGCCCTGAGTTGGAAATAATTTTAGCACAGGCTTTGAGCTTTTATAACTGCAATGTTCACTCCACATAACAGAAAAGATACCCAGTTCAGTAAAATTAGGCTCTCTTCCTAAAATTTGCCTTATTCTTTCATACTCCTCATCGGTTAATCCATGAGCTTTTATTAAATTTAAATTTATCTTAACTGGTTCTTTCATTTTAGGTTATTTTTCCTTTCCTTCTCTATTGTTTTGAGCACAACTTCCTCAATCTCTTTTAAGCATTTATCACACTTCTCAAAATCTTTTTTGACCTGCTCTAAATTAAATTCAGTGTAATCTACGTAATCCCCTTTTTGTCTGCTTTTAAACAGCTCTCCATAAAATTGTCCAGTCTCCTTTGAAATAACACCGGGTTTAACAAAACGTTGATTGAATAAGCCTCTCACACCTGAATGTTTGGAACTTGCAAGTCCTTTAGTTTCAAGTAGTGCCAGAACTACATAAAAAAGACTATAATAAAGACGATTAACTGTTGAAATTAAACGATTTGCAGAGATTAGGAGTTCAGCGTCTTTTAATGTTTCCTTTGCCTTTTCTAAACGGTAGTAAATAAGCTCACAATTCATAATGAAATACCTTCAGCCTCAACTTTTCTATGTATTGGATGGGTAAAATATAGCCCGTTATTCCACTCTTTTTCGGGAAGAATTAAGGGGTTAATAATGATATCTTCCCCTAACTCCAATTCGTATAAGACAACAGAAATTTCATGTTCCAGTTTTGAGGTGACTTTCTTAGTTAAAATAAGAATATCCCAATCCGAATCAGGGACTGCCTTCATTCTTGCTCTGGAGCCAAAAAGAATAACGATTCCATCCGGGACAATTTCTTTTACATTCTCTTTTATTTTTTTCAAAATAATTTTTTCTTTCTGGCCTACATCAAATTCGTTAATACCTTTCATTCACCCACCCCCTCTTGAAGCTCATTGTTATATATCTTCAATAACTATAGCTGTGACTACAACCTGTTGGCATATTTTACAGGTATTTTCATCTGGGATTCCGCTTTTAGCTTTTTAGTGCTATGAGGATATACATATCTGAACTCTTTCTTTATTCCGCTTATCTCTTGATGTTTCTGGTAGAATTTTGGACAAATCGTTTGTATTCACGGTATCGAAGATCAAAAATTCATATTTTTACTGACAAATTGATTTAATTATGGATTCCCATATTCCTCGACCATCCTCTGAACCTAAGATATTCTCCGATGCTCTCTCGGGATGAGGCATCATTCCAAGAACATTACCTTCTTTGTTGCATATTCCTGCTATAGCTTCTACTGATCCATTAGGATTTGCCTCTCTTAAGAGCCTACCCTCTCTATCACAGTATTTAAAAACTATCTGATTATCTTTTTTTACATTTTTTAAAGTTGAAGTATCCAGATAATAATTTCCCTCAAAATGGGCGATGGGAATCTTTAAAACCTGTCCCTTCTGGAAAATACGGGTAAAAGGAGTATTATTGTTCTCTACTCTGATATACACATACTTACATATAAAATGAAGACTGCTATTCTTTCTCATTGCACCGGGTAAAATGCCTGCCTCCAGTAAAATCTGAAAACCATTACATATTCCAATAACCAATCCCCCTTTCTGAATAAACTTTTCTACTCCCCTCATTACCGGGCTGAATCTGGCAATAGCTCCTGTACGCAGGTAGTCTCCATAAGAGAATCCCCCAGGAAGTACAATGCAATCATAACTCTTTAAATCTTCCTCTTTGTGCCAGATAAGACTCACATCCTGCCCCATTACCTCTTTTATTACATAGTAGCAGTCATGATCACAATTTGATCCCGGAAAAATGACTACGCCAAATCTCATTTTTTCTCCTCAATCTCATACTCATAATTTTCTATCACCGGATTTACTAAGAGTTTTTTGCACATATCCTCAATTTCTTTTTTTACTTCTTTTTTATCTTTTATATCTAACTGTACCTGCAGATATTTTCCCATCCTCACTTTTCCCACCCCCTGATATCCCAGGGAATACAGAGCGTTCTTTATGGTTATTCCTTGAGGATCGGCTACCCCTTCTTTTAAACTGACATAAATTTTAACCTGGAACATTATTTACTCCCATTCAATAGTGCTGGGTGGTTTGGAACTAATATCGTAAACTACCCTGTTTACTCCCTTCACCTCATTAATAATGCGATGAGATTTTCTCTAAAAGACCATAGGGAAGATGAGCCCAATCAGCGGTCATGCCATCCAGGCTGGTTACTACTCTAAGGGCAATAGTGTACTCATAGGTGCGTTTGTCTCCCATTACGCCCACGCTTTTTATTGGTAACAACACAGGGAAAGATTGCCAGATTTTAGAATAGTCCTTATAATTTTTCATCTCTTCCCTCATTTTAGTATCAGCTTCACACAGAATCCTAAGGCAGGACCGGGTAACCTCACCCACAATCCTCACCGCAAGACCGGGTCCAGGAAAGGGCTGTCGGTTAATAATTCCCCCAGGAAGGCCTAACTCTTTCCCCAAGATTCTCACCTCGTCCTTGAATAAATCCTTCAGGGGTTCAATTAATTTAAGATGCATTTTCGCAGGTAAGCCCCCCACATTATGGTGGGATTTAATAGTAGTAGAAGGTACTCCTTTTGCTGAGCGTGATTCAATTACATCAGGGTAAAGGGTCCCCTGAGCTAAAAAATCTATTTCCCCTAATTTTTTAGCTTCCTCTGTAAAAATATTGATGAACTCATTTCCAATAATTTTTCTCTTTTTCTCAGGATCAACTACTCCTTTAAGCCTGGTTAAAAACCTATTTTTTGCATTCACATAGTGAAGGTGAAAGTGATTCTTAAAAGTCTTTACCACTTCTTCGGGCTCTCCTTGACGAAGGAGAGCATTGTTAATAAATACGCACTCTAAGTTTTTTCCAATAGCTTTGTGTATCAGCATAGCTGTTACTGAAGAATCAACTCCCCCACTTAAGGCACAAATTACTCTCCCCTTGCCCACCTCTTTCCTTATCTTCTCAATAGAGTAATTCACAATACCACTCATAGTCCAGCTGCCTGAACATTCACAAACCTTAAAGAGAAAATTCTGTAGTATCTTTCCTCCTTGAGGTGTATGAATCACCTCGGGATGAAATTGAACTCCATAAAGTTTCCTTTTATTATCTCTCATGCTGGCTATTTTACAGTTTTTAGTATGAGCTATCACTTCAAAATCAGAGGGAAGATTTATTATCTGATCTTTATGGCTCATCCACACTTCTATACAAGGAGGAACCTGGTAAAACAAATCCTGATGATCATCAATATGAAGCTCGCTCGCTCCGTATTCTCTTTGTCGAGAGGGGGAAACCTCTCCCCTAAAAAGATGGGCTAACGCCTGTGCACCATAGCAAATACCTAATACAGGAATCCCAAGCTGAAAAATATTTAATTCAGGCAAAGGAGCCCCTTTTTCAGAGACACTGGCTGGACCACCGGAAAGAATAATTCCCTTAGGTTTTAACTTAGCCAGCTCTGAAGCTGATATATCATACGGGACAAACTCACAGTACACATTGCACTCCCTTGCCCGTCTTAAAATTAGCTGATTGTACTGAGAGCCAAAATCTAATATGGCCACCATTTCCCTATCAGGTTTTTGAGACAAAATAGGCTCCTTTTATATTCTTACTGCAATTCCTTTTTGCTTCAAGTATCTTTTTGTCTGGGCTATAGTATACTTTTTGTAGTGAAATATAGAGGCAGCCAGAGCAGCATCGGCCTTACCTTCTTTAAATACCTCGTAGATATGCTCTAAGGTTCCCGCTCCTCCTGATGCTACTACCGGAATATTAACCAGATCAGCAACAGCTTTGGTGAGGTTAATGTCATAGCCTTCTTTTGTTCCATCTTTATCCATACTGGTCAGAAGGATTTCGCCAGCTCCTGATTCTTCAACGTTCCTGGTCCATTTCAGGACATCAATTCCCGTAGGAGTTCTTCCCCCATACGTATACACTTCCCACTGAAAGTTACCATTTACCTCTTTCGCATCTATAGCCACTACTATACACTGTTTGCCAAATCTCTCCGACGCTCTTTTTATTAAATCAGGGTCCTTCACTGCTTCTGTATTAATGGAAATCTTATCAGCACCGGCATTGAGAAGATTACGAATATCCTCAAGAGTTCTTATTCCACCTCCTACAGTGAGAGGTGTAGAAATTCCCTGGGCCACCTTTTTTACAACATCAATTATAGTCCCTCTTCCCTCATGAGAGGCAGTAATATCCAGAAAAGTAATTTCATCGGCTCCTTCAGCTTCATAAATTTTGGCATTTTCTACAGGATCACCCGCATCTTTAAGCTTCACAAAATTTATCCCCTTCACTACTCTTCCCCCCATCACGTCTAAACAAGGTATTATTCTTTTAGTTAACATTTTTCGTGAGACCTCCAAATTTTTTTAAAATTTTCAATCCTAACCCCTGGGATTTTTCAGGATGGAACTGACAGGCAAAAATGTTATCTTTGCCAACACTAGAGGCAAATTCTAGACCATAGCAAGTGGTAGTGGTAATTATTCCCTTGTCCTCAGGAATTACATAGTAAGAGTGAACAAAATAAAAGTGCGATCCATCAGGAATATTTTTTAACAAAGGGCAGGTTTTTTTAATTTTTATAGTATTCCAGCCCATGTGAGGAATTTTCATCCCCTTGTGGAAAGAAAAATGTAGTACCCTGCCTTTAAATACATTAAGACCTCTGGACGTGCCAAATTCTTCACTTTCAGTAAAAAGAACCTGCATACCAAGGCAAATCCCTAAAAAAGGACGACCCGAAGCAATAAAATTAAGGATAGGTTGAATGAGGTTATTTCTCTTGAGATTCCTCATGCAATCTCTGAAAGACCCTACCCCTGGTAAAACCAGTCCCTGAGATTCTTTAATTTTAGCCGAATCCCTGGTAATTAAAACCTCGCACCCTATTCTCCTTAGTCCTCCTTCCAGGCTTCTAAGATTTCCCATTCCATAATCTACAATAGCAATCATAATATGCCTTTACTACGAAAATTTGCCTTATAATTATAGCAGATTTCTTCAAAGAAGCAAAAACTCAATTTGGTTTTGTCTAAGATTCATTCAAGCATTTCCCTGGCTTTAAATTTTTAAATTGGAATGGAGAATTGACGAGTTTTTATTTCTTGGCACAATATTCATAAATTGAAATTATATGCAAAAATTAAAAAATTGTAACAGTTCAGGCCACTAAGTCACCAAGGCACAAAGAAGTGATATGAACTCGTTTGTTTCGTTGTTGAGTCGTTGGTCTTTGGGTCACTTGCCTTTAGCCATTCGCCCTTGGCCTTTTGTCTCTTTAACTCATCAACGCATTAGCGCTTTTACGCATTTATCTTGGTGTCTTCGTGTCTTGGTGGCTGGATAGTAACAAAAAATTAACCGATCCAGATTATATATCTTATTAAAGAACAACACTTTTTCGCGCAAAAATAAAATAAGCACTTTAAGGAGTAATCTTGTGAAAAAAGCAATCCAGTTTGGGGCAGGAAAAATTGGGCGAGGTTTTTTAGGAGAACTCTTCAGTCAGTCAGGTTATGAGGTAGTATTTGTAGATATTGATGAGGAGGTCATTTCTCATCTCAATCAGAAAAGAGTCTATCGAATAAAAACCGTGGGGGATAACCCTAAGGTAATTGAAGTAAGAAATGTAAGGGGTGTGAGTGCGCAAAATGTAGAGAGAGTGAGCTATGAAATTGCCAATGCTCAAATTGCGGCTACAGCCGTAGGAGCCAGAGCACTTAAGGCTATTGCACCTCTTATTGCCAGGGGATTAGAAAGAAGAGCTGCACGTAAGATAAAAGAGCCACTCAATATAATAATTTGCGAGAATCTTCTCTATTCTTCCCAGATTCTCAAGGAATATATTTGGGAACAGTTAAGTACTGAAGGAAAAGTTTATGCTGAAGCCCACTTAGGTTTGATCGAATCGGTGGTGAGCAGGATGGTGCCCATAGTTTCTGAGAGAATAGGAAATGAGGATCCCCTATTAATTATAACAGAAGAGTATGATGTGTTGCCAGTCGATAAGGGGGGATTCATAGGCAGGATTCCCAAAATAAAGGGTTTGATACCCTACGATAATTTATCAGCTTACACAGAAAGAAAATTGTTTACGCACAATACAGGACATGCCCTCTGTTCCTATTGGGGATATTTAAGAGGATATACATATATATTTGAAGCCGTGCAGGATGATAGAGTAAGAAATATGGTACTCGGGGCTCTGCAAGAGTCCGGCCAGGCACTTATCCAAAAGCACGGGTTTACCGCCCAGGGACACCAAAAATATATCAAGGATTTATTGAGACGATTTAATAATATTGCCTTAAAGGATAGCGTAGCTCGGGGAGCGAAGGATCCCATTCGCAAATTAGGACCGCAGGAAAGATTAGTAGGGGCAGCAAATTTAGCCAGGGAATTTGGAATTGAACCCGATTATCTCGCTCGGGGTATAGCTGCCGCCCTTTGCTATGATAATCCTAAGGATAAAGAGGCAATTGAACTCTCCCAAAGGTTAAAAGATCAAGGAGTGGACACTGTTTTAAAAGATATTTGTAATCTTGAACCAGAGGGCAAGTTGGCTCTTTTGATTAAAGAAAAACTGAAAGAGGTACCTATGTTGAAAGGAAGGTAATCTTTTATGCACGCGACTATACTGAAAAGGTTGGACAGTTGGACGAGAATTGCCGCAATTGGACATAGTACCCTTTCTCCTGTTATGCTTCCGGTGTATGGCAAGATGATGTTCATATTTTATTACTTGTATCTCTGTTATATTTATTGTGTCGTTGAAATATGGTAGATAACGTTTTTAGTGTATGCGAAGTTCCGCCGAGGTCGGAATTCAGGAGAACAAAGTGAGTTGTATACACCGTGTTATCTGCCGTTGCTACTTCTCTAATCCTTTTCAAGAACAGAATCCATCCATCCACGAACATTTATTCCTTTAGCTCTGGTACTATCAATAAGTTCTTCATGCCACCAACCCCATTTATAAAGACTCGCTGGTGGTTCGAGAGTAAGGGTGTACCACAGGCAAGTGGCCAGCCATTCATTTACCGGTGTTCTATTATCACCAAGATAGGCATATACCCTAAGTATCTCATTCTTAGGGTCAAATCCAAGGTCAATATGTCCTAAATCCAACAGAAGAAATTGGTGAGGAACATTCTGTAGCCACTTATCAAGTCCAAGTGCGTAGCCAAAAAGAAGATGGCCA
Source organism: Candidatus Aerophobota bacterium (assembly GCA_030615365.1). Next base: position 77,049 of record JAUWZM010000001.1, read on the forward strand.
AGACGTTTTCTTTCTGTCCCTTTGATGCGTGTCGGTATGTCCCAGGTCAAAGTGCCGATACTGTGAATCCAGCCTTCAATCCAGCGAAAAGTGCTGTGATGACAATCGGATAAACCATGGGCTCCATGTGCAAGGGCACAACATATCCTGTAAAGTTCCCTTTTTTCAGGATCGGTAATTTTAGAGAGGGTATCACGATACTCCTTTCTATAATTCGGATAAATCTTTGGCAATCCTGCTGTCTTTGATATTTCATTGTCGAGTTCCATTCCCTGGCCACCCTCTTGATAACAGTTTTTATCAACTGTTCCCCGATCTTCATTATGTTTTGCAAAAAACTCGAAAGGGAGAAGCATGCGTTCCATCATCAGTTTCTGCAGATCTGTAAACTCAGATAGAGGACCAAGCCATTCAAATGTTCGCTGGATAAAGCTCCTGGCATATGGAAATTCTGCTACCAAATGATCTTTAGCCCTACCATCAAGATATCCTTTAAGTACAGTTTCAATCACCTGCATGCTTTCAACGTCATTTGGTTGTGTTGATCGTGTGCCCTGACCTATCCAACACCCCGGATGAAAAGCCTGTTCGGATAAATGCCCTGTCCCAATAGCATTCAGGATTTCATCAATGGTGACCGGAACACCATTATCACAACAGACTAAGCTTGCGATATGATTACGTATTCTTCGAGTATTGTCATCAAGAAATCCAAGCTTTTCCTGCATTGAGTTTATAGATCTTATTTCATCATTCCAGTCTCCTTCCTTTGCATGAGCAAATCCCCACTGAGAGTATCTCATTATCACATTACCCTCATTATCGATACTATATGTTAAGTGCTCATCAGATTTGAATGAAGATAAATCATTTTCACCGGTATAGACTATTTCAAATCCTGGTTGTACCATGCCATATTGTACAAACTGATCTTTCTTTTTACTATTCATAGTCCATCCTCCTTAATCTTCCTTTTTCGTCCAGGGGCTATTTTGATTCTATTATTTCCTATTTTTGTCTTTATTATCCTATATTTATTCAGTTTGTCAAAGAAAGATGTTTGCAGCGTCAATTAAAGTTTAAAAGTGCACTATTTGATCCTTGATTATTGCCAAAAAATGAGATCCCCATCATTCGATTTGAAAGAGCAAAAAGGGAGAAAAGATCCTTGTTTAGAGACTTTGTGATACCTTCTCCTTACAAATCAACAAAGGATATTTTCTGCCTCAGGGTAAAAAGAAAGGTAGATGCTTATCATAAAATTTCCATTAGTAACCTTAAACTAAAGGTGCATAAGGCTCCTCTCAGGAAAGAGGTTGAGTGCCCCTGATGAGAAAACAGGAATAGCAGAAGTTAGAATTTGGCATAAAGACATCCTTACTGATATTTATCCGGTTAAGAATTCTGATCTTAATTTAGTGACATTTTAAATTTTAGCTAACATCTTATCAAGGATTTCAGTTCTTTGTCTGTGCAGAGTGAAAACAATGCTGGGCTGCGCCCTCATCCTCACAAAGATATTGCCCTATTCATTTTGTTTTCGTCTAATCATTTGTAAGAATTTGCCTATTTCTACCACGATTAAAACAGTGATGCTGACTAAAAAGACAATCAGCCAGTCTCTGATATTTAAAGGCACCACCTCAAATATTTTCTGTAAGAATGGTATATAAAGTATTGGAAACGTGGTGAAGATGGTAAGAAGAAAAGCCAATATTAACCACCTATTGGTGAATAGCCCTAATTTGAATAAAGAGATAGTAGCCGAACGACAGTTGAACGCATTGAATGTCCTGACCATAATCAGGGTAACAAAAAACATTGTCATGGCGTACTGTTTTCCTTCCCCGAGCATCCGGACGAATACACCCAGCACCACAACGCAAATCCAGAAACCCACTCCAAAAATATACAATAAAGAAGGCCGGTTAAATATATTTGCCTTTGGGTCGCGGGGAGGTTTTTCCATTATACCTGGCTCTGGCGGTTCTAAACCTAAGGCGATTGCCTTGGGGCCATCCATAATCAGATTGATAAAGAGAATCTGCAGAGCAGTTAAGGGAAGAGGTAATCCTCCAAGCATCGCCATAACATAGGCCAGTGTTGCTCCTATGTTATCAGTAAGTAGATAAGTAAGAGACTTTCTGATGTTGGCAAATATTACCCTGCCTTCCTTTACAGCCCGAACAATAGAAACGAAGTTGTCGTCAGTTAAAATCATATCTGATGCCTCTTTACTTACGTCGGTTCCGGTTATTCCCATTGCTATGCCAATATCAGCTTTCTTTAGCGCCGGGGCATCATTTACACCATCCCCTGTCATAGCCACTACTCTTAATTTTTTCCTAAAGGCATCTATTATGCGCAATTTATGGTTTGGTGAAACCCTGGCGTATACCTCCACCTCTTCCACAATTCTTTCAAATTCCTCATCTGTTAAGGTATCCAATTCATTGCCACTCAAGGTTAGCCCTGACTTTAGAATCCCTAGTTCTTTTGCAATCGCTACTGCAGTCAGCTTATGATCTCCGGTAATCATAATTGATTTTATGCCGGCATTTCTACAAACTTCAATCGCCTCTTTTACCTCTTTTCTGGGAGGATCGGCCATCCCTACCATTCCGACAAAGACCATATTGGTCTCTGCATCTGGATAGGTACGGCTCAAACACTCTTTAAAGTGAGAATTATCAGTGCCATCTTTTAGTATCCGATAAGACATCCCTAAAATGCGCAAAGCGCTATCCGCCATTTGATGAGCATACTTCAAGATATTTTCTTTATCCTCATCAGTGATTTCTATTTCTTTGCCATTTCGATACACGTACCTACAGGTATCGAGAATTACTTCTAATGCTCCTTTACTATAAGCAATTGTGCCATTATGAGTAGAGTGCATGGTTGTCATTCTTTTTCGCTCTGAAGAAAAAGGTATCTCGTCTTTACGGGGTTCGAGGTTCTCTATCTCTTCTAAATCAATCCCGATCTTAGCTGCCGCCACCAGCAAAGCTGTTTCTGTAGGGTCTCCTTTTATATGTAATTGACTATCATTGCAGAGAGCGCCTATGGTTAAGAGTTTCTTCAGATAAATATCCTGACTACCTGAGAGCTTTCCATCTATAAAAAGGTTACCTGCAGGCTGGTAATCTGCATCATCGAACTCAATAAGACGATTATTAACCCAAATCTTACGTACCGTCATCTTATCTTCAGTCAATGTTCCGGTTTTATCCGAGCAGATAATAGAGGTCGAGCCTAATGTTTCAACAGCCTGAAGTTTTCTGATTAAGGCATTCCGTTTAACCATCCGGCGCAAACCCAACGCTAAGGTTATGGTCATTACCGCAGGTAAGGCTTCCGGGATTATGGCTACTGCTAATGCCACCGCCCAGATAAACATCTCCAAAAGGGAATATCCTCTAATAATACCCACCAATCCAATAACTGTTGACAATATTATTGCCAGGGTCCCAATCCATTTGCCAGCCCGATCTATACTAACTTGTAACGGCGTCTTTTTCTCTTCCGTATCCTGTAACATCCGGGCAATTTTGCCAAACTCGGTTTCCATTCCCGTGGCTACCACAGCCGCTTTTCCACGACCATAGCTAACGCAAGTACCCATAAAAACCATATTTTTCCTATCTCCTATTGGAACTTTTTCTTTCTGAAGGACTTGAGTTGTTTTATCTATGGTTTGCGATTCACCAGTTAAGGAGGCCTCATCTGTTTTTATACTCATTGCTTCTACGAGTCGGCTATCTGCAGGAATTTTATCCCCTACTTTTAAGGCAATTATATCTCCGGGTACCAAATCTTCGGCTGGTATCTCTTTCTCTTTGCCATCTCTAATCACCGTGGCTGTCAAGGCGGCCATTTTCTTCAAAGCCTCCAATGCCTTTTCTGCCCGATGCTCCTGAATAAAACCAAGCACCCCGGCCAGGATAACAATTACCAATATGGCAATTGCTTCAATATGTTCACCAATGACTAATGAAATACAGGAGGCAATAATAAGAATAATGATTAAAGAACTCTTGAATTGCCCTAAAAGCAAAAGCCAGACAGATGTTTTCTTTTCTTCCTTTATTCGGTTTGGACCGATTTTTTTAAGCCTCTCGTTTGCTTCCTCAATAGAAAGCCCCTCTTCTTTTGTCCCCAACGAATTCAGAGTTTCCCTTATTGTTAGTTTATACCACTGGGTATCTTTCATTTTTTTCTCTTAATGCTCTTGATAAGTTCTCTTTATTATAAATCAGGAAGGATTTTTAGTTAAATTTAGCATCTAAAATTTTGCTATAATTTTTCAAAGAGTGGAATCTTGAATTACCGAAAATAAGTTAAAAAGGCATTTGAGGAATTTGCGCGGCGAGGTTGAGTGAACCTTCATCTTTCGAGAAGAAAATCGCAGGGTTTCATCTGGTCGGGGCGGCCGGATTCGAACCGGCGACCTCTTGCTCCCAAAGCAAGCGCGCTAAACCAGGCTGCGCTACGCCCCGAATATATTTTCTTAAAAGATTCAGCATGGTATTGTTAACTATTACTATACTTCAAGAGTTTTGTCAAATAACTTTCACGGTGAGCTCTGAAAAACCCTTTTTCTTTTTGCTGCTCGGCGAGGTGTTTCCATAAGGCAGCGGCGATCAAGGCGGGTCTATACGTTCAAATTTTTAGTTATCCTGTAACCTGATACATCGTCCATAAGAGCTACGGTATAAAAATTAAGAGTGGAACTTAGCCGCAACGTTGGAAAGCACCGAGCAAAGAGCAGCCTCAGACTTTCTTTCAGAGCTCTCTTCACGAAAAAGTTGGTTGTCGCAGGTTTCACACAGGCAAGATGCCTGTGCTACTATCCTGCGCAAAACAACGCAACCTGAAGGTTGCGGCTACCTAAATGTGACACCTGCGCACATCAAATCAGAAAAACTGAGGGGTGATGTTACTTCTTGATTGCTCTGAAGGAAAAGATTAGGAATGGAAAGTGTAAAACTCTCCTAATAATAGTATCTTTTACCATTGTGAAACTTGTTTTTAACCTTGTTTTTCTCTTTCAAGACATCTATATACTTTATTGCCTCATTTTGGTGCAATCCTAAGGAGTTTGCAATATCATCCGCTGTAACCGGACGCCTTTTAATCATAGTAAGGATTGCATCCCCTATATCCCTTTTATAAGCTTTTTGCTGTTCCCTGTCAAACTCAGCGATAATTTCACATTTTTCCCCCAAGATAGCCTTTATCTTCTCTAACTCCTTTAAATCCAGGGCTTGAGCAAATTCCTCTGCTGGAGGGCGAACTACAGTATTTAGCTGTACCCTATCAAGGTTTATATTTTTTATTATCCTTGCTGTTTTTCTTATCTCTTTCAGGGAATCGTTTATCCCTTTCACCAGCACAATCTCCAGCCAGATCTTGCCTTTGAACTCCCTGGAGAAGCTAATTATTCCAGAGATTATGTTATCAATATGCAATGAGGAGTGGGGACGATTTACCTTTTGAAAGGTATCTTGACTTACTGCATCCAGGGAGGGAATTATTAAATCTGCCTGGGATAGCTCCTCTTGTATCTGGGGTAGATAAAGTAGAGTCCCATTAGTGAGCACTGCCACAGAAGTTGACGTTAAAGTCTTTATTTTCTTAATTATTTTGCCAATTTCAGAATTTAAGGTCGGCTCTCCAGAGCCGGAAAGAGTGATATAGTCAATTCTCTTTTCCTCCAGGAGAACCTTTTCCAATTCTCTCAAGATTTCATCAGCATTGATGTATTCTTTTCTCATTACTGTCTTGTCTGTGGTTTTACTTAGCTGGCAGTAAATACAATCAAGACTGCAGGTTTTAAAAGGAATTGTATCTACACCAAGGGAAAAACCCAATCTCCTTGAGGGCACCGGGCCAAATATTTGAGACATTTGTTTACTCACACAACCAATCCCGAGAGAATCTTTTTCTCATATTCTGTTCAGGATCATTTTTTTCCACACTTTCCCTGGTAAAAGAAAATTCGCACTTCTCAATATAGTGCAAGAGAGTTTTATAAGCCCGATTGATTTGAGCCATTTCTCTTTCCTGTTCAAGCTTTTCATTATCAGCATATTTGTCGGGATGATGCTCTTTCGCTTTTGTGTAATACGCTTCCTTTATTTCCTTCAAAGTAGCCTCTGGAGCTAAACCAAGCAATTTTCTGGCCTTATCTATCTGTGTAAAACTAAAATTTGCCATTTTTACTTATGATGTGTGCGTCATTTTGTATTCTTCCCAGAAAGCTCTGTTCTTTTTGAGCAGCTCAGGAATATTTAAATCATAGGGGCATTTCTCAATGCATTCCTCGCACTCCGTACATTCTTCCGCTTTTTTCATGACCGGGCCTAAGAAGCTCATCGCGTTCTTAAAAGGCATGCGCTTGGCCACACTTTTGGCGACGAGGACTACGCTGATTGGAATCTCCTGAGGGCAGGGTTGACAGTAGTCACAGCGATGGCACCAGTGCACCCCTAACTCTTCTCGGATTCTTTCTATGTTTCTTTTCTCCTCATTACTGAGAGGACGAGGATTCTGAACAATTTCTATAATTTCTTTCATCTCTTCGGTTTTTTCAATCCCCGGATCAGGAACAATGCCTTCAAATTGGGTCAAATAACGGAAGGCCGGATTAGCATCTTCCAGAAGACCTCCCCCCATAGGTTTCATGGCGATAAACCCCATATTCAGTTTTCTCGCTAACGGAATAATTTCCTTCTCTGCATCCGTATCTACAAAATTAAAGGGAAACTGAACAACCTGAAATTTTCCTGAAAGCATAAGTTCCTTAGCTGCTGAAAGGCTGTGAGAGCTAAATGCTGGGTAGCGAACCTTTCCTTTCTCTATGGCCTCCATTAAACCATAGTAGGCTCCCTCAGGAGCCATAACTTTTTGTAATCTTCCCTCAGCGACGCCATGTAAATGATAAATATCAATATAGTCTGTTTTTAATCTTTGCAGGCTAATGTCAACATGCTGGAGAAAAGATTTCTTATCCGGTGCCGGAGACTTAGAAGAGAGAACTAACTTTTCTCTGGGTAATCCCTGTATAGCCGCCCCGATTTTTTCTTCGCTGTCTCCGTAACCATAAGCTGTGTCTATAAAATTGATCCCCATGCCTAAAATTTCCTTAACTACTCTTACCGCCTCTTTTTTATTCAAGCGCATAATGGGAATTCCCCCCAGGGCAATTTTACTCACCTTGAGGCCCGTGCTTCCAAATGTTACTTTATCCATCTCCTCCTCCTTATTTTACTGGTAAAACTCACCCTACAGCCAGTATGCTCTGATCTTTTTTTGGTTTCACCAGATGTAGAAACACATCTTTTTCTGATTTATCAGCATACCTTCCCTTAGGAGTAGTATACCATTTTTCATAATTTTGAGCAATTTTTCCTGTATAAAGAGGTTTTGAGGCAGAATTCTGCGCCATCACAACTGTTCCTTTACCCTTTTTACCTTTTGGAAAATTAAGGGTTTTATGCTATCTCTTATTTTGGACTTTGTATATAACTATTCAGGTTCGTCTTTTTACCCCGTTGGATAAACCTATGGCGAATAGTTATCTAATGATTCTTTCCTGTTCAATTTTTCTCTTTCCGCAATTAATAACATTCGTGTCCATTCGTGGCTGAATAATTACCTTTGTATAGACCCTGCTCCAAAATCCCTTGCCGTATCTATAAAATTTCGTTTTTTCATTACTTCATAGATATAAATTAAAGTCTCAGTCGCCTCTCCCTGACAAAACCAAAACTCAAGGAGTTCATTGTTTATAATGTGTTCTTCCATAAACCAAAATTTGAGCAAGCAACGAGTGGTCTCTGTTGCATTGTGGGATAATCTTCCTCTCGCCAGGTAAAGATCGCTTTGCGAAGCTCATTGACCAGATATGCCTTGTTTGGGCGTCGCTGAGAAGGATTTAAAAGTTCAGTTGGTTTCATAGTCTTTCACTCTTTTTATAACTTCAGAGGTTCGGAAAACTGGATTTTAGCCTCTGAAACCCGCATAAGTTGGAGCATAATTTATTGTGGTTAGTTTTTCTCTTCGAAGTGAGTCCCTAATATAGTCAGAGAAGGATACTTAGAAAGTGAGAAAGTTTTCTTTTGCATTCAGATATCCTACGCTCTTTCAGATAAAATGGAAGATCCAAGCACTGAGCCCATAAATCACCTTGTTTAAAGACTTCTGAGTTTCCGACTTGGATTAATAATACCAGAGGCAAGGCTCTTGACAAATTTCAACTGAAACCCTCATTGGACGTGGAATTCGAGGGATAATTTTAGTTGCCCCAATCACAAAAAAATATACTCAATGATTTTCAAAATGTCGAGTTTTCCGAACCTCTGAACTTCATTAAAAACGTAATTAAAATCTGGAAGTCTTTTAAGCTGATGAGTTAATGAATTTTCCCAGGCATTAGCAAAGTCAAGTTTTCTGTTTTCTAAAGAAGATATATTAATTCTTACATTCTTTGATTTACATTTTTCATATAGGATGCTTAATGTTTTTCTCTCGTTAATTTTATCATAAAGATACCACACATCATACATATCTCTTGGTCTTGTCCTTTCAAAAAGCGAACGTGTTTTCTCAGCCATTATTTCCGCCAGAGAGTAAACCTTTATTTGAAATTGACATTTATCAGAATAGGAATGGATGACATCCCTATTCTCCATAGGTAATAACACTTTTTCTTTTCCGGATTCTGTGAAATCTAATTTTATTTTTCTTGGAGTTCCGCTTCTTCGCAGGATGCGAAAATAAATAGCAGCCTCAAAACCATTAATATTTTCTTCAATTTGAATTTCATCGTTAAAATTAATTCCACTTTCTTCTTTTACTCCGAGAACTACCTTCTTAACCGAATCTGTTAAAACATTCTTGTCCATTCCTCCAAGCAAAGTAAAGTCAAGGTCATCAGAGAATCTATAATTCTCAATATAGGTTTTTCTAATTCCTGTGCCACCTTTCAGAACCATATTCATAGAAGAGAGGTATTTTAACGACCAGTTTTGTGCATAATCCCGTTCCACTGTTGTTTCTGGAACACCGTATTCTCTTGCTTTCTCTCTTATCTCTCTTACGGGTATCATTCCAATTTTCCCAGTATTTTCTCATTCAGATTTATAATCAGTCTCCATTTTGCATTTTTTAATCCCTCATGAGGCATTGTGGGATCGAGTAAAAGATAATTTCTTGTTTTAACTTCAGGAATATCAATATTAATCCCTAAAAAATCACAGAGATAACCCAATCTTCTAATCACTCCTGAATTTCCAACCTGTCGTGAATAACCAAGAAGTTTTCTTGTGTCCAAATTGCTATTTTTTAGAGCTTTGGCAACCTCTATCACTCCACCACAGTATTGGGGTTTATCCAGGCAATCTATTATTGTTTTCTCTTTATCTGTAATATTGATCTGTGTTCCTTCAATCCATTCCTTTCTAATTCCGAAAAACTTTGTTTCTTTTATCTTGGCAATCCTGTATTCAACTCCAAAAATTTCGATTTTCTGTTTTTTCTTTCTGGCAGTTGTTTGAATAAAGACTGTGTTTGGTATTTGCTCGGTCAACCCATAAAAATGAAGAGCGCTCCAGTAGGCAATGCAGTATGGATTTACAAGGAGAGAGCCTATAACAAATTCATTTAAAGTATACCTTCCTTTCTCAGCACCAAGCGGAATGATCATATATTTCCCCTTTTCTATTCGTTCAATCCAGCCTTTCTTCTCTAGCCGCGAAAGAACCGTATGGAGAACCTCTCTCTTTCCTTGAAATTTTTTTAAGATTTCGTCTGTTGTGGTAAACTTTTTCCCTCGCATTAAATTCTTTACGGAAGAAATTGCGGTGTTGACTCTTTCTCTTTGTCCTTTGGCTTTTATTATGACATTTTCAGCACCACTTTTTTCATAATACTCAGAATATTGGGTTATAATTCTCTTGCTCAAGATTCCTACATCCAGAATTATCATGATTATTATCTTTTCGAGCTCTTTGTATCGCATAATTTCTGCGATCCCTTTGTCTAAAGTCCCTTTGTTGTCAGCATATTTCAGTTCTAATATATAATTTTCATCAATTAATATATCCATAACACCAAATTCTGTTCTTGCTTCGCTTTCTACTTTTACATTAGCTGGAAGATTAATCTTTAGAAACTCGGTTAATTCTTCTCTTAAATGTCTCTCATTTGCAAAACTTCGCCCCTTAATTGTGTTTTGAAAGTCTTTTTCTATAAGAGATCTTATAAGCTGTAAATTTATTACCCTGTTAGCTAAGTATTCTTTGGTTGGAAGACTTTGTTGTGAATGTAAAAACTCGGTTGATTTCATAATTCATCCTTTATTTACAATTTCTAAAACTTTATTTATATATTCTTCACCATGAGTTGGAGTAAATTGGGAATTATCGCACCATCTACTTTTAAATTCCCAAATCTTTGTTGAAAATTCCGGCTCAAGCTCAGGTCTCTCCTTCCAAAGACTCTTCTTGTCCCCAGTATATTTCCCTTCTTTACATCCACAAGATAAAATCAAATAGTCGTACAGTTCTTCAGGAATCGAAAAATCTTGAAATATGTCATTAGTTACTAATATAGTATCTTCTTCAGATATATCACTTAATCGAGATGATATATTAACTGGCCTCCCAGCCCAAACCGCCCATTTTTATTTGATTTATCACATACTCTAATTGCCATTTAAGGAATTCTATTTTACCCTTTCTATTTTCACTCTTTTTATTGTTCATAATCCAGATATAAGTATGAATGCCGGTGTTATAAAATAGCTGATTTGGCAAAGCAATGATTGCTTCAATTAAATCATTTTCCATAATCCACTTGCGAATATTGCTCTCTCCAGAACCCGCATCTCCGGTAAACAGCGGAGAGCCATTGGTAATAACGGCAATTCTTGATTTTTCATCTTTTGTGTTCATTTTAGATATCATATGTTCCATGAAAAGCAATTGGCCATCATTGATCCTTGGTAATCCCGCACCAAATCGTCCATTAAATCCATATTCCGCTTCTTTTTTCACTGCATCTTCATCTTTTTTCCATTCTACACCATAAGGAGGATTAGAAATAATAAAATTAAATTTCATATCTGGTAGCTGGTCTTTAGACAGTGTACTTAAGGGACCTTTAATATTATTTGCATCCTCTCCTTTTATTAACATGTCCGATTTACAAATTGCAAATGTCTCCGGCCGCAATTCCTGTCCAAATAATACAACATCAACATCTTTATTAATAGAGTTTATATAATTTTTTGAACCGGTAAGCATACCATCTGTTCCGCAGGCAGGGTCATAAACAGTTCTTATCAAGTCTTTTTTCATTATATCTTTTTCAGTACCGGTAAACATTAAATGTGTCATCAATTTTACAACTTCCCTTGGAGTAAAATGGTCTCCTACCTCTTCGTTTGATTGTTCAGAGAATCTCCTTACAAGTTCCTCGTAGATCGTTCCCATTTCTTGATTTGAAACTTTATCTGGATGTAAGTCTACTTTAGATTCTGAAAATTTTTTAATCAACAAAAACAATAAATCTGCTTTTGCCAGTTCGGAAATATGTTCCCGCATTTTAAAATTTTCAAAAATATCTTTAACATTCTGGCTAAAGTAATCCATGTAATGCAATAAATTATCTTTGATATGCTCTGGGTCTTCTAAGAGTGATTTAAAATCATATTTTGAATAATTATAAAAATTGTGCGTTGAGGCAGTCAGTAGGACATCATCAAGATTTTCAAATTCATTTTTATATTTATTGCATGCTGCCAAAACATCTTTTTTTGTATCGCTTAAGACGCAGTCAAATCTCTTTAATACTGTGAATGGCAGGATTGTTTTTTGATACTCATTTCTTTTATAAACTCCTCGGAGCAAGTCTGCCAAACTCCATATAAAGTTAACTTTTTCCTGAAAGTTCCCCATTTTTCTACCTCATTTATTCAGTATTCCTTCTTCATCAAAACTAAAATACCCAGCTTTTGATACAATTATATGGTCAACCACATTAATGCCCACGAGTTTCCCGACCTCTATTAATCTATTTGTAATACTGATATCTTCCTTACTTGGTTTGACACTATCCGATGGGTGATTATGGACAAATATGATCCCGGCAGCTCTGTCAGTGATTGCATCCGCAAACACTTCCCGCGGGTGGATGAGACTCTGATTTAAGATACCGATAAAAACTGTTCTCTTTTGAATAAGGTTGTGTGCTCCATCCAGTGTCAGAGTTAAAAAATACTCCTGCCTTTTATTCTTCAATTCTTCTGCCATTTTTACAACATCATTTGAACAGGTGATTTTTATTCTATCCTTAATCAAAGATCTTTTTGAAAATTCGATAGCTGCTATTATCTGCGATGCTTTAGCGACTCCCACACCATCAATATTTTTTAAACTTTTTAAATTAATACCGTTAAAATCTTTCTGCACTAATTTTAATATATCTCTGGCGTAACTATTCAGCCTGTTTAATTATATCCATATAATCAGAGAGGGAGATATCCCCCAAAGCAGAATGTTATTAAGGATCTCTGCATGCCGGAATAAAAGGATTTCCCTCGAGAGCAGATCTAATGGCATCGATGACAGAA